>JAPJMW010000110.1 GCA_026461505.1 Beijerinckiaceae bacterium | reverse complement strand
CCCCGGCAGGTCGTAAACCCCCGAGCCACCGATAATGCCAAGCTTCGATTGTGCCATAGGCTGACGCTCCGTTAGATGCGCCAATAGGCCTCATTATTCATTCAGGACGCAACAAGAAAAAGGGCCCCGTTTCCGGAGCCCTTTACAACTTATCCTGAGATAACCAATTCGTTATGCGTGGCCTTCAACATTCGCCCAAATCTTCTTCTTGGTGAAGTAAAGCAGGCCAGCGAAGACAAGCAAGAACACGAGCACGCGGAAGGCGATTTCCTTGCGTTGTTCCATATGCGGCTCTGCAGCCCACATCAGAAACGCAGCAACGTCTTTCGCATATTGCTGAACCGTCTCGGGAGCCTGTGGCTTGCCATCCGCTCCCTTCGGATAGGTCACAGCGCCATCCTGCAATGGAGGCGGCATCGCGATAATGTTACCGGGGATATATTTGTTATAATATTTGCCATCCGCCACAGTGACACCGGCTGGCGCTTCTTCATAGCCAGGAAGGAGCGACGCGATATAGTCGACACCTTGCTCTTGGTACTGCGTGAAAATATCAAACACGAACCAAGGAAAGCCGCGCTCATAGGTACGGGCCTTTGCAATCACCGAGAAGTCTGGAGGCGCAGCGCCACCATTGGCAGCGGCTGCAGCTTGCTTGTTTGGGAAGGGCGCAGGCCAGAAGTCTGCCGGACGAGCAGGACGTTCGAACATATCGCCCGCATCATTTGGGCCGTCCTTGACCTTGAAGGTCGCAGCCAATGCCGTCACCTGCTCTTTGCTGAAGCCCGGACCACCCTGCTCCGCCAAGGTGCGGAAGGCGATCTTGTTCAAAGAATGGCAGTTGGAGCACACCTCGTGAAATACTTTAAATCCACGTTGCAGCTGCGTTTCGTCATAGGTGCCGAATGGACCCGAGAAGGACCAGGTTACCCGCGGCGGAATTTCGCGTTCATGGCTCTGGGCAAATGCCGCGCCGCTAGCTAGACCGGCCAGTGCGACCACTGCGATAAGGGTTTTGATCGATTTCATCGTCATATTTCCTGATCTCAACCTTTTGTGCTCGGCGAAGATGCCGCGCCCGAAGCCATTGCCGAACCCGAACCACCCCTGCCTAGAACCGAGTCCGCGATGGACGCAGGCAGGGATTTTGGCGTCTCGAACAGGCCGAGAAGCGGAAGAACGAGGATGTAATAAGCGAAATAGTAGACCGTGCAGATGCGCGAGGCGACAACATACATGCCTTCTGGCGGCTTTGAACCGAGCCAGCCAAGAACAACGGCATTGATCGCAAACAACCAGAAGAAAATCTGAAAGACCGGACGATAATTGCCCGAGCGGACCTTCGACGTATCAAGCCAGGGCACGACCACCATAATTGCAATAGAACCAAACATTGCCAACACACCGAGCAACTTATCCGGAACCGCACGCAAAATCGCATAGAATGGTAAGAAGTACCATTCCGGTACGATGTGAGCTGGAGTTACCGCGGGGTTAGCCTCTATATAATTATCAGCGTGACCTAGAAAATTTGGAATGTAGAAGGCAAACCAAACGTAGACCACCAAGAAACAGCTAAGCGCAAACGCGTCTTTCACCGTAAAATAAGGGTGAAACGGGAGCATATCTTTACTTGTCTTCTTTTCGATACCTGACGGATTGTTCGAGCCTGCAACGTGTAATGCCCAGATGTGCAGAACCACCACCCCGGCGATCATAAATGGCATTAGATAGTGAAGAGAGAAGAACCGGTTTAGGGTCGGGTTAGATACCGAATATCCGCCCCAGAGGTAGGAAACGATCACTTCACCAACACCCGGAATAGCCGAGAACAAATTGGTGATCACGGTTGCGCCCCAGAAGCTCATCTGGCCCCAAGGTAACACGTACCCCATAAACGCCGTCGCCATCATTAGAAGAAAGATAATGACGCCAAGGATCCAGAGCACTTCACGAGGGGCTTTATACGAACCAAAATAGAGACCACGGAAGATATGAACATAGACGGCGATGAAAAACATCGATGCGCCGTTGGCATGCAGATAACGCAGCATCCAGCCATAATTGACATCGCGCATGATCAACTCGACCGAGTTGAACGCCATGTCAGCATGGGCCGTGTAATGCATTGCCAGCACAACACCAGTGATAATCTGCGCAACCAGCATGAATGCTAGAATGCCGCCAAACGTCCAGAAATAATTGAGGTTCCTTGGATTTGGGAACACAACAAAGGACGAGTGAATGAGGCCCATAATCGGCAGGCGGCTTTCAAACCACTTGCCTACGGCGCTCTTGGGTTCATAGGTGGAATGTCCGCTCATGGCTTTATCCCTGAATGCTTGGAGCTATTAGCTCGTTAAACCGTTTGTAACTGACTGAACCTTTTTGGCTCAGCCGATGCGGATGGCCTTGTCGCTCGTGAACGCATAAGGCGGCACGGGCAGATTGATCGGGGCTGGCCCCTGACGAATACGGCCGGAAGTATCGAATACCGAACCGTGGCAAGGGCACTGCCAACCATGGAAGGCGCCCTCATTGCCAAGCGGGACGCAACCCAAATGGGTGCAGTTGCCATAAACGACCAACCACTGATCCTTGCCAGCCTTCACGCGGGCCGAATCAGCTTCCGGATCGCGGAGGCTGGTAACATCTGTCTCCTGAGCGGCTTTAATTTCCGCCGCCGTCCGATGGCGAACGAAAATTAGCTTGCCGCGCCAGAAAAGCTTCACGATCTGCCCTTCCGCGACAGGCGAAAGGTCAAATTCAACCGGCGCGCCGGTTGCAATCGTCGCAGCATCCGGAGCCATCTGGCTGATAAACGGCCAAATGGTCGCAGCCAGGCCAACCGCACCTGCGGCGCCAGTCGCTATAAAGAGAAAATCGCGTCTCGTGGGTTCGGCAGAGGCCGATGCGTGAGTTGTTGCCACTTTGTCATCCTCGCACCCAGCGCCCCCTCGGCGGGTCTCCGTGAGGAGAATATCGCCTCGGTGATTCCGGAATTCGGCTGGCGGCGCTGGTTGCCAAGCCGATTCTCAAACGTCATTGATCGATCTAGGGTACAAAAGCATCCTATATCGACGCGTCATGTGACATGAGGCGCGGCGCTTGTCCATAGTCCGGATGGATGATGGTTATGCGTTTTTAAAGCATTTTGCCGCAGATGGTGCATAAAAGGAAAATATTGACGTGCAATTGGCGCTCTACCAACCCGACATTCCCCAGAACGCTGGTACCATGCTCCGGCTTTGTGCCTGTTTAGGGGTCACGGCCCATATTATTGAACCCACAGGCTTTCCGGCCTCCGACCGGGCTTTTCGACGCGCCGGCATGGATTATCTCGATCAAGTCACGATCGTCCGACACATCGGATGGTCGGATTTCGACGAATTCCGCCGTTCAGAGGGGTTGAGGCTCGTCCTCGCCTCGACAAAAGCTGAAACCCGTTATACCGATTTTACCTACGCGAAGACCGATGTCCTGCTTATGGGTCGCGAATCGGCTGGTGTACCCGACGATGTACACGAGACAGCCGAGGCACGGATCCTGATCCCGATGCGGCACACTTTGCGTTCGATGAATGTCGCGGTGACGGCAGCAATGATTATGGGAGAGGCGTTGCGTCAATTGGACGCTTTTCCTCAAGGCTTATAGATAGAGAGACGGCGGCATGACGATTTCCCCCGATATTGAAGCCCGCAAGGCGCGCGCAGAAACGTGGTTTCAATCCTTACGCGACAAAATTTGCGCCCATCTCGAACAATTGGAAGATGAAGCCTCCGGCCCGTTCTTCCCAGAGGCGACCTCTCCGGGACGGTTCGTCCGGACCCCTTGGCACCGGACTGACCATTCGGGCGCCAAAGGCGGCGGCGGGGTAATGTCAATCATGAAGGGTCGCGTTTTCGAAAAAGTCGGCGTCCACTGCTCGACCGTCTATGGTGAGTTCGCGCCTGAATTTCGCGGGCAAATTCCCGGCTCCAACGAAGATCCCCGCTTTTTTGCCACTGGCATTTCGCTGATCGCCCATCCGTGGAACCCGAACGTCCCGACCGTTCACATGAACACCCGCTTTGTGGTCACCACCAAGGCGTGGTTCGGTGGCGGTGCGGACCTTACCCCCGTCATGATGCGCCGTCGGACCCAAGAAGACCCTGATTCAATCGCTTTCCACGCCGCGATGAAGGCACCATGCGATGCCCATTCCGCCATTGCTCCTTATGAAAAATACAAAGCCTGGTGCGACGAGTATTTCTTCCTGAAACACCGCAACGAGCCACGCGGCATCGGCGGCATTTTCTATGATTACCTCGAGTCCGGAGATTGGGAGGCGGATTTCGCCTTCACTCAAGATGTTGGCCTCGCCTTTGAGGCGATCTATCCGGCCATCGTCAGGGCCAATGCATCAACACCTTGGACCGACGCCGACCGCGACGAACAACAAATCCGCCGCGGCCGCTATGTCGAGTACAACTTACTCTATGACCGTGGCACGATCTTCGGCCTCAAAACCGGCGGCAATGTCGACTCGATCTTGTCGAGCCTACCGCCCACCGTGCAGTGGCCTTAAAATAAACACCCCGTCATTGCGAGCGAAGAGCGAAGCAACCCAGATGATGGTAAAAGAAAGAGCGCAGTGGCAACACCGCGCTCTATTTCGTTCAGCTAGCTGGTTTGCTTCGCTCATCGTTCGCAATGACGGTGAGGTTATTTCCCCTTCGCGTAAGCCGCATAAAGCTCTTTCGCTTGGCGATAAAACGGCCCGGGTTGGAGATCACGCTCATCGATGCGCGTGATCGGTTGCACCTTGCCATAATTGCCGGCTGAGAACAGCTCATCCGCGCCTTTGAAATCTTTATAGGTCAAAGCGCCCTGCACCACTTTTTGACCAGAGGCTTCAAGCAGTTTGATGGTCCGCTGCCGTGTAATGCCGTTCAAAAATGTACCATTAGGTGCGGGCGTAAACACCACCCCGTCTTTTGCCATAAAAACATTGGCCGTTGCGAGTTCGGCAACATTGCCAAGCATATCCGTCAAAAGACAATTATCAAAACCGCGCGCGCGACACTCTAACAAAGCGCGACCATTATTCGGGTAGAGACATCCAGCCTTTGCATCTAATGGCATCGTCTCGGGTGTTGGCCTCCGATAGGGCGATAGCGTAATCGACGAGCCTGCCTCGACAGGCATCGGCGCTTCGTAAATGGATAATAGCCAACGTGTAGAATCCCCGTCGGGCGCAACAACACCCCCGCTGCCCGTTTCAGGCCAATACATCGGGCGGATATAAAGTGCTGTATCCGGACTAAATTTAGCGATGCCTTCCCAAGCCAGCTTCAGCCATTCCTCAACGCTCACCAGCGCCTTCAGATGCATGGCCAGTGCCGATCGGTTTACACGCGCAAAATGCAGATCAAGATCAGGGGCTAAGCCTTCATAATAACGCGCGCCATCAAACACCGATGAGCCAAGCCAAAAAGCGTGGCTGCGAGGTCCCAAAATCGGAGGATTACCCTCGTGCCAAGCGCCGTCAAAATAGGTCCAGGTTTTTGACCACATTGTTTTTCCTCCTTAGGCCAACGCAGCCAAAATACGCGCCCAAGAGCGGGCGCCCTTTTCAAAGCTTGTCAGATCATATTTTTCATTGGGCGAATGGATCCGGTCATCGTCGAGGCCGAACCCGATCAAAAGCGTATCAAGCCCTAAAATACGCTTGAAGTCACCGACAATCGGGATTGATCCACCCGAACCAAGCGTCACAGGCGACACGCCCCACTCGTCCTGCAAAGCCGTTTTGGCCGCAACAAGATCCGGCATATCGAAAGGCAATGCCAAAGCAGGCGAGCCTTTGTGGCTGATAAACTCAACGCTACAATCTTTCGGCAGCCGCGCACGAACATGGGCATGAAACGCATCGCGAATTTTTGCAGGGTTTTGATCGCCCACCAGCCGGAAAGAAACTTTCGCGCTCGCTTCGGCCGCAATCACCGTCTTAGCGCCAATACCGGTATAACCGCCAATAATGCCATTCACATCGCAAGTTGGGCGCGATTGAATCATTTCAATCAACCGACGTCCCTTTTCACCTGCAGGCTCGGATAGGCCAACGCCACCCAAGAACTCTTCCGCCGTCAGCCCCAAAGTGTCCCATTGCGCCAGCACCTGAGAAGGTGTCTCAGGAACGCCCTCATAAAAATCTTTAAGCGTGACGCGGCCATCCGCGTCATGCAGATCAGCCAGAATTTTTGTTAAGACGCGGATCGGATTTTGCGCGCCACCACCAAAGAGGCCGGAATGCAAATCACGGTCGGCTGCCTTGATGGTCAGTTCTTCATACACCATCCCGCGAAGCGACGAGGTGATTTGGGGCGTGTTGCGATCCCACATGGACGTATCGCATACGAGCGCCACATCCGCTTTCAAGGCGGCTTTTTCAGCTTCGACAAAGGCCGGCAAATGTTTAGAGCCGTCCTCTTCTTCACCCTCGATCAGAAACGTCACGCCGATGGGCAGGGAGCCTACCACTTCCTTGTAGGCGCGGCAGGCCTCGATAAAGGTCATGATCTGGCCCTTATCATCCGCTGACCCACGCGCACGGATCACTTTGCGTCCATCTTCAAGTGTCGTGATAACCGGCTCAAAGGGGGGCGTATCCCACAAATTTAACGGATCGACCGGCTGCACATCATAATGTCCATAAAACAGCGCGTGGCGCTTTGCGTCCCCCTCTACGCGAGCGGTGACAGCCGGATGGCCACCCGTCGCCTTCACCTCGGCCTGTATGCCAATACTTGCGAGTTCGGCTTTTACCCATTCGGCCGCCTTCCGGCATTCACCTGCAAAAGCGGGATCTGTAGAAATCGATTGAATTTTAAGAAAATCAAACAAGCGAGCCAAGGCGGCATCACGATTTTGGTCAAGGCGGGCAAGAACGGCATCAAGTTGCGACATTATCAATCAATCCTGTGAAAACACTCCCTTAATGTCTACCCGTCCACGCCAAGAGCGCAAGTCACTAGCCTTTCACAACCCCTTTAAGCACCGGAATTTTTGCGAGATGCACAGCAATCGCACAGGACACAATCCGGCTCTCGAGTGAATCAGCGCGGCTCGTCAGAATAATCGGCACGCGCGCACCGACAACAATACCAGCAGCTTCTGCATGCGCCATAAAGGATAGGGTCTTGGCCAAAATGTTCCCGGCCACGAGATCGGGAACAACCAACACATTGGCCCGCCCGGCGACCGTTGAACGAATGTGCTTCTGCGTTACCGCCCCCATATCAATCGCATTATCAAGCGCCAAGGGGCCGTCGAGTAGGGCTCCTGTAATTTGCCCACGATCAGCCATTTTACATAAGGCCGCCGCATCGAGTGTCGATTGAATAGCCGGGTTTATTGTCTCGGTAGCCGAGAGCAAAGCCACCCTCACCTCGGTCACCCCGATTGCATGCGCAAGGTCAATCGCATTTTGGACGATGTCGGCTTTGACATGGAGATCGGGAGCAATATTGATGGCCGCATCTGTAACAATTAAAGGCTCCGAATGCCCCTTGGTGGCCATCACATAGCAATGGCTAATGCGTCTCTCAGCTCTAAGCCCATGCAGCGGATCGACCACAGCGGACATCAGCTCATCGGTATGCAAACTTCCTTTCATCAACGCATCAGCCTTGCCAGCGCGGACGAGTTCCACGGCGGCATCGGCCGATGCGTGGCTATGCGGTGTGTTAATAATCGGCCACTCCAATGCGCTCAGGCCTGCCTCATCGGCCGCTATGCGTATTTTTGCTTCAGGCCCCACCAGTATCGGCTCTATCAATCCGGCCTGGAATGCAGCCGCAACGCTCTCCATCGTCACCGCATCGCAGGGATGAGCGACCGCCACACGTAAGCGAGACTGGCCTTTCGCTTGCGATAAAAGAGCCTCAAAAATCGGATGCATGATTAGGCCTTTCTAAACCTTAAGCGAGCGCGCTAGGACGCGACGAAACCTCTTGATGCCATCGTAACAGAGACATCATTTCATCAGGCACTTTTGTCTTTGTTGGCTTCATGAAGTCGATGGCGCAAAGCGCAGTAATATCCGCGATTGAAAAGGCATCTCCTGCCAAAAATAGCGTCTTCGATAATTGCTCATTGAGAAGCGCCAAGCCTTCCATAATTTTGGGCCGATTAATCTCTGCCCATTCTGCAAGCTGAGGTACTTCATGTTTCGCCATACCCGGATGGCCATGACGAAAAGTGTGGGTAATCGGCACAAACAATTCAAATTCCGCCCGCCGGTTCCACATTTCCACCAACGCCTTTTCAAGCGGCGTGCGGCCAAACAGAACGGGATGAGGATGGATTTCCTCAAAATAGCGGCAGATTGCAACCGACTCCGTTATCACAGTGCCGTCATCAAGCTCCAAAGCCGGCGTCCTCCGCAAAGGATTAACCTGCGCAAAGGCGGCCTCCCGATGCTCAAATGCCGCCAGATCCACCGTAACCGTTGGAATCTCGATACCCTTCTCCCTTAGAAAAATCCGAACACGACGCGGGTTAGGTGCCCGAACACTGTCATATAACTTCATTTGTCACCCTATGGTTCGAATGTAGACGGTTACAAGCCTGGTAGCAGGCGTCAACCGGACGGAGGCATCCATTTTAGTTTCAATTTGATGTTTTTCGACAGTGTGAATTTAACCCATGGTTGGTAGCCTTTGACGGATTAATCTAGGCGATTATCAATGATCCCGGAGCTCAACAGACTTATTGCACAAAGCCGCCGCGCCACCCAATTGGCCTTTGGGATGGATCGCGTCGCCGCAATGCCGTCTGGACTGTCCAATTGGACAGCGCGCGGGTTTGACGATGAACTTCTCATGACGTTTGCTCGCGCGCGGCCGAAAGCCATTTTATTGCAATTGATCATGCTGATGCCAATTTTAGGCATCAGTGCCTTTAGCCCGCCCTTAATGCCTATTCCATTTGGTGCTTTTTTGATCGGTGTTGGTCTGGCAGCATCCCTCATTCTTGCCGATTATTGGCCAAAATTCCGGCAGCTTACGGCTAAGCTTCTCTTTATTAGCTTTGAGGCGTTGCAAGGTACGGGTTGGGCCTTGATCAGTCAGGCTTCACCAGCGCCTGATACAATACCGGATATCGCCTTTCTTGTTTTTATTCCGGTCGCACTCGGTGGCTCCTCGCTCGTTTTCTCATCCGCTATTAAAGGCGCATTAGGCTTTCAACTTCTACCGATTCTGATTGGCGATCTGATTTTGATGTCGCTGTTTCCGGAGCGGGCCACCACGGACACGGTTTATCTCTCCATCGTTCTCGTCGGCTTCTTTTTGTATCTTGCTGGTCGTATCTCGGAAACAACGCTCGATCATCTCACCATTCGGGCCGAAAAAGATGCATTGATTGCGGATCTCGAACAGGCAAAAGCCCATTCGGATGAAGCGCGACGGCGCGCAGAGGAACTCAACCTAGCCAAATCGCGGTTTCTGGCCACCATGAGCCATGAGCTACGCACGCCCCTCAATGCCATTCTGGGATTTTCCGAGGTAATGGAGGCGGAGCTCTTGGGTCGACACCGCGTCAAAGCCTATCGCGCCTACGCGAGGGATATCCACGAAAGTGGGCAGATGTTGCTCGGCATTATCGACGAAGTCTTGGATCTCTCACGCATCGAAGCCGGACGTTACGCGCTTGAGGAGCAAAAATGCGATCTAGCGAATTCCGTCTCGGAATGCGCCCATCTGTTACAACTTCGCGCCCATTCGCGCGGCGTTGTTATGATGATGACGGTTGACCCCGAATTGGAAGCAATCGTTGCGGATGAGCGGGCCTTGCGTCAGATCACGCTAAACCTTCTATCCAACGCCATTAAATTTACACCAGCGGGTGGCCAAATTTCTATCCTTGTCGGGCGCAGTCCAATGGGCGGCCAATTCATTCAAGTCACCGACACCGGGCCGGGTATTCCCGCCCATGAAATTCCGATCATTCTTGAAAGTTTTGGTCGCGGCTCGCTCGCCGTTAAAACGGCCGAACAAGGTTCAGGCCTTGGCCTGCCGATCGTGCGGGGCCTCGTCGCCATGCATGGCGGTGAATTTTCCATCCAATCGCGCGAGGGGGAAGGAACATCGGTAACGATTACGCTGCCCGCGCACCGGGTGATCCGTCATCTCGATGAGCATGCACCGATCGAGACCGATAACCGCGTCGCAGCCTGATCAATCGGCGCGATCGTCCACCTTCGCTTCGCCAAAGGTCGCCATGCCGTCATGGCAAGCGGCTGCAGCCTTGATCACACCAATAGCCAGCGCCGCACCTGAGCCTTCGCCCAACCGCATGCCGAGATCGAGAATGGGCTTCTTGCCAAGCCGGTTCAAGACATCACGATGCGCGCCTTCCGCCGATGCATGGCCCGCCATGCAATGGTCTAGCGTATGGGGGTCAACCGCATGCAAAATGGCCGCAGCAGCCGTTGCCACATAACCATCGATCACCACAGGAATACGTTCCATACGCGCGGCCAAAATAACGCCTGCCATAGCGGCAATCTCACGACCGCCAAGGCGTCGCAAAACTTCCAGAGGATCGCTTAAATGGCCTTTGTGAAACGCCAAGGCCGCATCAACCGCCGCAATCTTGCGCTTTAAGCCTTCATCATCGACACCCGTGCCACGACCAACCCAATGCGCCGTATCGCCGCCATAAAGGGCCGCATAAATAGCGGCAGAAATCGTGGTATTGCCAATGCCCATTTCACCGATAGCGACGAGATCATGCCCACCGCCAATCGCTTCCATACCAAAAGCCATCGTGCCGACACAGGTCTTCTCATCCATGGCGGCTTCAACGGTGATATCGCCTGTCGGAAGATCAAGCGCCAGATCATAGGCTTTAAAGCCGATATCAAATGTCTTGCAGATTTGATTGATGGCCGCCCCGCCTGCGCCAAAATTATCAAGCATTTGTTGGGTGACACTCGCTGGATAAGGCGATACGCCGCGGGCCGTCACTCCATGGTTTCCGGCAAATACCGTCACCAAAGGCCGCATAATGGCAGGCCGTGACTTGCGCTGCCATGCCGCCAACCATTCAACAATCTCTTCCAGACGACCAAGACTGCCAGGAGGCTTCGTCAAAAATCGATCCCGTCCGCGAACAGCCTCAACGGACACCAAATCAGCCTCCGGCATTTCGGAAATTACACGACGAATATCGGCAAATGGGCTAGCGGAGGTAAGAGCAGTCATGGTCGACTCACAAACAACGGAATTCAGGGAGCGCCCTTAGACGCCTGCCGCCCTTAAGACGCAAGTGCAAAACGGACACCCATCAACCGGAATCCGACCTAAAGTTAGAAAGTGAGGTCCAACCGTTCCAACCCATGAAAATGATAAACGTCCCGATAAATCGGCTTTTGAGCCAGTTTCAGCCTCGGCAACCGTTCAAACAAGACTTTCAACGCTACCCGCATTTCGAGGCGTGCTAAGGGCGCTCCAACACAAAAATGAATACCGCCACCAAAACTTTGTTGCGGGTTCGGATCGCGCGTCGGGTCAAGCCGATCCGGATCAGCAAACCGAGCCGGATCACGATTGGCAGCCCCCAGCATCAAACCAATCTCGTCGCCCTTTTTAAGCGGAAGCCCGTTCCACTCCAAATCCTCTAAAACATAGCGTGTGAAAAGATGCAGCGGCGCATCAAAGCGCAAGACTTCCTCGACCAATTGCTCGCCGCCCGCCACATCGGATAAGGCTGCCCGCGCATCGATACCTTCTTCGAGGATCGCTTTCACACCATTGCCCAACGAATGAACCGTTGCTTCATGCCCGGCGTTGAGCACCAAGATGCAGGTTGAAACAAGCTCATCTTCCGTGAGCTTCATCCCCTCGGTTTCTGCGGTAATGAGATGGCTGATCAAATCATCGGCAGGCTTCTTCCGGCGCTCGGCAATATAGGCCTTCAAATAGGATACAAATTCTTGCGTTGCCTTAACGGCTAACTCTTCCGCCTCACGGCTGCGACCAAACTGATACATCGCCACCATTTTATGCGACCAATCGAGTAATTGCGGCGCCATATCGGTTGGCACTCCTAAAAGCTCCGCAATTACAATCACCGGAATGGGTGTTGCAAATGCATCAATCAGTTCAACGCTTCCCTTGGCTTCAAAGCCATCAATCAGCTCTTGGGCAAGTCTTTCAATGCGTGGAGCTAAACGCTCCACTTGTCGCGAAACAAATGCTCGATTGATCAACGTACGAAGCCGTGTGTGATCCGGAGGTTCAAGCGACAGAAGCGAATGGTCTTCAACATCGTAGAAAGGCTTAACGTGTGTCGGAATTTCCGGCCAGCCCAACTCATCGCGCGTAGCAACATATAAAATTTGTCGTCCAAAGCGCTTGTCACGAAACAGCGCCGTAACATCGGCGTGCGATGCAAAGCACCACATACCGAATTGCTTCCAAAAGAAGACTGGTGAGCGCTGCCTTATCGCATGATAGGCAGGATAGGGATTATTAAAAAACGTCGGATCGCGCGGATCAAGATCGAGAATGTGATCGGACGATATTTCGACCACCTCAATCAGCAGGCATGGAAGCGCGAATATCCTGCCGGAGCGTATCGATTACAACCAGTTCGTCGCCCTTTTCAAGATGCCAAAACGTCCATCCGTTACAAGCCGGTAAGCCTTGAGCCAGGGCACCAATTTTATGAATAGAGCCTGTTGCTGGCCCAAGGACCAGCGAACCGTCTGCTTTGACTTTCGCACGAAAACGCCGCTTGGCATCAACCAATTCAATACCAGGTGCAATAAGTCCTGCTTCAATCAGTGCATTGAACGGAATGCGTGGCTCGCTGCGTTTGGATGGAGCAATCGCTAATGCTGTATCCTCTAACGGCTTAACCGCTGCAATACGTGCCCGAGCGGCTTTGGCATATTCTGGATCACGCTCAATGCCGACATAGTGACGACCAAGCCTTTTAGCGACGGCGCCTGTCGTTCCGCTTCCAAAAAACGGATCAAGGACGACATCACCCGGATTAGATGAAGATAATAAAATCCGAGCCAATAATGCCTCAGGCT
Organism: Beijerinckiaceae bacterium; assembly: GCA_026461505.1. Taxonomy (GTDB): domain Bacteria; phylum Pseudomonadota; class Alphaproteobacteria; order Rhizobiales; family Beijerinckiaceae; genus CAIUPE01. The sequence continues at coordinate 19,322 of JAPJMW010000110.1, read as the reverse complement.
TTTGCGTTGGATGAACCTTGTCACCCTTTTCATCTTTTAAACGCTCACCACCCGTACAAAGCGGCAAATACCAATCGGAACGCACTTGCGTATCCTCATTACCTGCTTTCAACGCATCATAGTGGAAAGTATAGCTTTTTGCATTGGCGCTTTTGGACGCCCAAATCATCGTCTCATGCGCGTTTGTAAAACGACGCCCGCGGAAATTAGGCATTGGATTGGCTTTACGCCACACAATGTCATTCAGCAGCCAAAAGCCCAGATCTTGCATGATTGAGCCGACGCGGAAAATATTATGATAGGAACCTATGACCCATAAAGTCGCGTTCGGTTTCATCACGCGCTGCGCGGCCTTCATCCAATCCCGCGTAAAGCGGTCATAGTCCGCAAAGCTTGCAAACTTATCCCAATCATCGTCCACCGCATCGACAAGCGATTGATCGGGACGATTTAACGCGCCTTCAAGTTGCAAATTATAGGGCGGATCAGCAAAAATGAGATCTACGCTCGATTCAGGAAGGCTATTCAAAATAGCAATCGAGTCACCAAGTAAAACCGTATCCCGCACGAGCAATAAAGGCTCGCTGCGCGACACCACACGGGGCGTCGCGCGACGCGGAACTGATAAAGCTGCGGAAGTACGCAACGCGCTTATACGCGGAGAACCCATTTTGAAACCGTCCTGTTAATCGACAGGAGGAATCCTAAGAGTCGCATGGTAAACAGAGGGTTTAGCAATCAGATTCAAAACGATTTGATTTAATTACCGCGCATCATGGTTACTGGAGTGTTAACCCTTCAACGGTGCGAAACTTAAGCGATGAATGGGGCAAGGGCCTAATCTCTTAATGGCATCCAGATGCGCTTCTGTGCCATATCCCATATGCCGCTCAAAACCATAGCCGGGCCAGAATTCAGCGGCTCTTACCATCAATCGATCACGCGTGACCTTGGCCAAAATCGAAGCTGCCGCAATCGATACCGAGCGGGCATCTCCTTTAATCAAGGCATCGCCCGGGCAGGGCAAACCCGGCGGAACATCGCGCCCATCAATCAGTGCATAAGCGGGTTGAACGGCCAATCCCCGAACGGCCTGTGCCATCCCCTGCAACGTTGCCGCCCGGATATTGATTGAATCAATTGTTTGAGCTGAAACGCTCACAATCGATGCATGGCTCGTGGCCAGGATCTGTTCATAAAGCGCTTCACGTTTTGCAGCCGTCAGCTTTTTTGAATCATTAAGTCCCAGCGGAATATGGTTCGCGTCAAGAATACACGCCGCAACAACGACAGGTCCCGCTAACGGACCACGACCAGCCTCATCGATCCCCGCTACAGGAGCAGTGCCAACCGACATCAATTGAGTTTCAAAGGAATAGTCAGGTTGATCAGCCACGATGCGCTCAAAACAACGTCAATTGATCGCCAACCCGTGCGGGCCGCTCAAACAAATCATGGCGCAAGCGAAGCCTTTGTCGATTTAACCCCAATCGTTCTGTCGCAAGCCTAAACCTTTGTGCGATCAATTCGGCATAAGGCCCCTCGCCCGTCATCCGCTCGCCAAAACGCGCGACATAATCTTTGCCGCCGCGCGCCGTTTGCACGAGCGATAACACATGCCGCAATTTACCCGGATGGTGTTCCAACAACCATTCGCGAAACAGGTCACGAATTTCGAGCGGCAGCCTTAAAAAAATATAATTCGCCTCAAGCGCACCTGCGCCCGCTGCTGCCTCTAAAATCCGCTCAATCTCGTGATCGTTTAAGGACGGTATAAGCGGGGCAACCATAACGCCCGTAGGAATTCCGGCCGCAATCAATTGCCTCACCGTATCGATCCGCTTTGATGGTGTCGCTGCACGCGGTTCCATCTGTCGCGCGAGCACCGGATCAAGTGTTGTGATCGATAAATGAACCTTAACCAAACCCTGCGCGGCCATCGGCCCCAAAATATCAATATCGCGCGTAATCAAGCCGGATTTGGTGACGATCCCAACGGGATGTTTGAACTTCGCCAATACTTCCAAGAGAGAGCGCATAATCATGCGCTCGCGTTCAATTGGTTGGTATGGGTCAGTGTTTGTCCCTATCGCGATCATACGCGGCGTGTAATTCGGTGCAGCCAATTCGCGTTCAAGCAATTCAGCCGCACCCTCTTTGGCATAAAGCTTTGATTCAAAATCAAGCCCCGGCGAAAGCCCCATATAAGCGTGCGTTGGTCGCGCGAAACAATAGATGCAGCCATGCTCGCAGCCACGATAAGGATTGATCGAGCGATCAAACGGCACATCAGGCGATTCATTGCGGGTGATAATCGTTCGCGGCTTTTCAACCGTCACATCTGTCTTGAAAGCCGGAAGCTCGGCCATCGAGTCCCAGCCATCATCTTCTGCTACACGAGCAATCGGCTCAAAGCGGCCAGAAACATTGGTGACAGCACCGCGTCCGCGCCGTCGATCCGCATCGACACCGTCAACTGTGAGCCTCTCGGCCACAAGCTCGTTTTCGTTTGCGAGCGCCATCAAACCCTCTAAATCGGAACATTATGAGAACATCACAATTGGATGTGATTCATCAAGTCCGATTTCTCGCTTTAAGGTGCTAAAAACAGAGGCAGGCAAATTTCATGGAGCCATGCTATGCGACGCGGCATGATCTCTGTCATTCTTCCTGCTCTCATCGAAGAGCCCGCCACTATCGAGACGCTCGCCATCTTGGTCGAAGGTGTGGCGGAAGGCATTTTGCGCGATTGCGTGCTTGTCAGCGCCAAGCCGTCCGACCTATTCGAGCACTATGCCGATGCCGCCGGTTGCTCTTTTGTGATCGAGAACGGTCCCTACAACGCCTTGCTTAAGAGGGGCGCGGCGCAAGTTCGCTCCGATTGGTCCTTGGTGATCACACCAGGTTTGGTGCCATCGGGCGATTGGCTCACCGCGCTTGCGGATTGGGTATCGGATAAGCCGCTTCCAAACGACGCGGCTTTTATTCCCTTGCATAGCCGTAAAGGGTGGTCTGCCCGGCTCAACGCCTTGGCTGTCAATCTTTATCCCTATGTAACAGGCAAGCCGCACCCGCTGCAGGGCTTCATCGTTTCAACATCTCTGCTCCGGCAAGGCGACTTGCCTCGGCTCAGGATAAGGCGGCTTGATGCGCGCATGGTGGATCGGCGAACGCTCGTTTAGCCACAGGATGTGGACATCTTATCCACAGGGGGTCCACATCCCGTTCACAATCTGTCTGCGGTTTATCCTCAACCGCGCTTCAATGCTTCGCCCGGCCAGAGCGCCTTACGGGCCCGGTCATATTGCGGAGGCCGCGGTAAATCGACACCCAAAGCATCGGCTGCATGCCAACCCCAGCGCGGATTGTCGAGGAATGCACGCGCCAATGCGATTTGATCCGCCTTGCCCTCGGCCAAGATCTGCTCCGCCTGTTCGGGCGAGACGATCATGCCAACCGCGCGGGTCACAATGCCTGTCTTCTTCTTAATGGCATCGGCAAAATCAACTTGATAGCCGGGGCCCACCTTAATACGCGCCGCCGGATCAAGCCCGCCGGAACTGACACACGCGTAAGCGGCCCCTTTAGCCTTTAACGCTGTGGTTAATTGAATGGCGTCATCAATCGTAACACCGCCATCAATCCAATCCGATCCTGCGATACGAACGCCAATGGCAATTGAGGCCGGCACTGCGGCTTTCACCGCATCCATCAAATGCAAGGCAAACGCCATCCGCTTTTCGTGTGTGCCGCCCCATTGATCGGTCCTCGTATTCGAAAGCTGCGAAAGGAATTGATGCACGAGGTAGCCATGCGTCATATGCAGTTCGATCACTTCATAACCAAGCCGCGCGGAGCGTTTGGCAGCTTGCACGAAAGCGGCAACGGTATGCGCAATGCCTGCATCATCCAGTTCGTCCGGTGTATGCCAATTCGGGCCGAACGGTTTGGCCGACGCACTTACCGTCTGCCATGGATCTTGCTCCGCTTCGAGCGATCCTCCGCCTTCCCATGGGCGTTGCGCAGAAGCTTTGCGTCCCGCATGGCCCAATTGAATACCAAACAAAGTACCCGGCAAAGCCACAGCACGGGATGCCGCTAAAACACGCGCCATGGCTCGCTCATTCGCATCGGAATAAAGGCCAACACACCCATGCGTAATGCGGCCCTTACGTTCAACGCCCGTTGCTTCCACCATCACGAGGCCCGCGCCCGACATTGCCAAATTCATCACATGCTGAAGATGCCAATCGGTCATTGAACCATCATCCGCCGTATACTGGCACATCGGTGCAACCGCGATGCGGTTAGGCGCTGTTACAGGACCAATGGCGAGTGGCGTAAAGAGATGCGGCGTGCTCATTTCGTCTTCGTCCTTCTTTGCTCAATCGCGATATCGACCAAACTTAACAGCGTAAACAGGGTTTGGGCACCTGCCTGTGCGGTATTGCTGGTCGCGTCATATTGCGGGGCAACTTCCACAACATCAGCGCCAACAATATCAAGCCCGGCGAGGCCACGAATAATCTCCAGAGTCTCGCGCGTTGATAGCCCACCAACCTCAGGCGTGCCTGTACCGGGCGCAAAAGCAGGATCAAGACTATCCACGTCAAAGCTTACATAAACAGGTCCGCTTCCGACAACAGCACGGGCTTTCGCAATGATCGCCTCAATCCCCATTTTGGGGACTTCCTCGGCATGGATCACTGTCATCCCGCTATCATAGGAAAATTCCCAAAGATATTCCGCACCACCGCGGATACCGATCTGGATTACGCGTTCAGGGTCGAGTACGCCATCAAGCACCGCTTTGCGAAACGGTCCACCATGGTGAAATTTCGAGCCTTCATAGGGGCCTGACGTGTCGCAATGGGCATCAATATGGACCATGGCGACGGGCGCCTTACGGCCGATCGCTTTTAAAATGGACCCCGTGATCGAATGGTCGCCACCGCAAGACACGGGAATAACACCCGCATCGAGCACGAGATTATAATAAGCCTCAATATCCTCATGGCAGCTTTCAAGGCTATAGCGACTGCGAAACGGAATATCGCCGACATCAGCCACCCGCAGCGAGGAAACGGGCATGCGCTTTAACACGTGTTCATATGGTCCTACACGTTCGATTGCCCGCACCGCGCGCGGTCCGAGGCGTGCGCCTGCGCGGTTGGTTACGCCCAAATCAATTGGGACGCCAATCAAGGCGACATCGAGATCCTTAAATTTCTCGCCGTAAGACTCCGGCTTATATGGCGCTCCACAGAGCGTTCCAGGCTCGGCGAAAGGCCATTTGCGCCGCTCACCTGTGAAAACCGTATCGGCAACGCGTTTGAATTCCGGGTCAAATATATCCCCGCCCGAGGCAGAACCGTATTTTTCGCGCAAAGCGGCAAGATGTTTGTCATTGGCCATAGACGGCACCCTCTTTTCCTCGAATCTTGGATGAGGCGCCAAACTAGCCCATCATGCTGCTATTGGCGAGCACGCGCCTCAGCGACAAAACATACCCTCGCACATTCCCAAACGCTGCGCTAAGGTTCGTCTAATTAGTCTCTTTTTTGGTTTGATCCATGATCTCGTTTAATCCCCTCGTCCGCGATACAGGTAGCCCTCCCATTCCTGAAGCCCAAGGCTGGGCCAAACGCTATAACGGTTCCCACGGACCCTTGATCGACTTGTCGCAAGCCGTACCCGGCTATCCGCCCCATCCCGATTTGTTGAAGCATCTCGCGGATGCGGCTGGCACCACAGCAGCCGCCAAATACGGCGATATCTACGGCGATCAATCCTTGCGCGATGTGCTCGCAACCGAGCTTACCTCGCTTTATCGCGGCAAAGTGGGTGCCGATGAAATCGCTATCACCTCAGGCTGCAATCAAGCCTTTGTTCTGGTCGCGATGGCGTTGGCCAAAGCGGGAGACAATATCCTCCTGCCCTCGCCTTGGTATTTCAACCATCAAATGACGCTGAACATGCTCGGCGTCGAGCCGCGCGCTTTACCAGCGCGGCCGGAAAACAATTTCATTCCGGACCCGAAGGAAGCGGAGGCGCTTATTGATGCCTCAACCCGTGCCATCGTTTTGGTCACGCCGAATAATCCAACAGGCGCCATCTATCCGCCTGCCACCATCGCCGCCTTCGCAGCGCTTTGCCGTAAAAAAGGCATCTGGCTGATTGTCGATGAAACCTACCGCGACTTTTTACCCGAAGCGTATGGACAACCCCACAAGCTCTTCGACGAAAGCAATTGGCAAGACAACATTCTCTCGCTTTACAGCTTCTCGAAAAGCTATTGCATCCCCGGCCATCGTGTCGGTGCGATCATTGGCGGAAAAGCCATTCTTGATGAAATCGGCAAAGTCATTGATTGCGTGCAAATCTGCGCCCCACGTGCCGCGCAAACGGCGCTGACTTGGGCCATTCCGTCACTGAATGATTGGCGCATTTCCAACACACGCGAAATAACCAATCGTGCTTCTGCCTTTCGTGAAGCGATGGCCGCTTTACCCGGCTGGCAGTTGAATTCCATTGGCGCTTATTTCGCTTACGTAACGCATCCCTTCAAAGAGACCTCGGTCTTTAAGGTTGCCGAAAAATTGGCGGCAGAACGAGGCGTTCTCGGCCTTCCAGGCCCTTGGTTTGGCCCCAGCCAAGACAATCATCTTCGCCTTGCTTTTGCCAATGTTGGTGTTGACTCTATCCGTGAAATTCCAAATCGCTTGAAAGAATTTAAAGTCTAGCCTGCTTGAACCCTCCGAACATGTCGTAACTCTACGACGTTCTTCTCTTGCTCATAACCGTTAAAGGTCACCATGCGCCTTCTTTCCCTTGCCATCGCTCTTTTCGCCTTCCTATCCATCGGCCTTGGTGCATCCGGGGGGGATATGCAAGCGGTAGGCCTCGGCATTGTTGGCCTGCTCTTAGCCGCAACGACATGGCGGGCGCAGACCATGTCCCGCTTCTTGCAAATTTTTGCCGTCATCTTTGCAACCGAATATCTTGCTTTCGGCGGCATTTTAACGCTGGAAGCGCATGATCTATGGCCCGCTACGCTTGAGGCCTTAACTGTTCCTGAAAGTCTCCCCATAACAGTCGGTGTTTTCGGGCTCATCATCTATGCGATTTCGTTCGTACCCGGCATCGTTGCCATCATGCGCATCGCCGATCGCTTCTTTGATGGTCGTGATCGTGTAACGGTTCGCTTATGGCCGCTACCCGCTTTCAGCATCATCGAACAAACGCTTGCGCGCGGCTTTGTCGTCTTTCTCGTGGTCGTCAATCAGGCACAGGTGGCGATCTCCGTCCGCCTTTCCTATTTCAATCGCGATTGGTTCAACGCCATTCAGGAAAAAAACAGCGAAGCGTTTTGGTCATTGCTCTACACCGTGTTTTTATTTTGGGCCGTTATTTATATCGTATCCGCCATTATCGAATATGTCGTGCAATCGCAATTGATGATCCGTTGGCGTCGGTGGCTAACCGCCCGCTATGTATCGGATTGGTTGGATGATGGCAGCCATTACCGCATGTCGCTCGCCGGCAGCGGGGCTGATAACCCGGATCAACGCATCGCCGACGATGTCGATATGTTCATCAATAAGACCTATAGTTTTTCGATCTCGCTTTTGTCCTCGACAAGTTCGCTCGTTTCCTTCTCGATTATTCTTTGGACGATCTCCGCCAATTTCACGATTCCGGGAACAGAGATTGCTATTCCGGGTTTCTTGTTCTGGGTCGCGATGGCCTATTCCGGTTTTGGGACGCTTGTTACCCATCTCATCGGTCGCCGACTGATTGGCCTCTATTTCAATCAACAAAAATACGAAGCCAATTTCCGTTTCTCGCTCGCCCGCTTACGTGAATATGCGGAGCAGATTGCACTGCTAAAAGGTGAACCTGCCGAACGCGGCTTATTGATGCACACTTTCGGCGATGTCATCCGCAATTTCTTGTCGATTGTGTCGCTTCGTAAAATTCTGATGGCCTTCACATCAGGCTATGGCCAGATCAGCCCCCTTATACCTTATGTGGTTGCGGCACCCTTCTACTTTATCGGAAAGATTCAATTGGGTGTCTTAACCCAAACCGCCAGCGCCTTTGGCCGTGTAGAAGGCTCACTCAGTTTCTTCATCGACGCCTATACATCGCTCGCTGATTATCTCTCGGTCATTCGCCGTCTGACGGGCTTTGATACCTCGATCGATAGCGCGAAGCATTTGGGTAAATCACCCCTGACCATTGCTACGCGTCGCGCGGATGATACGCGCATGAAAGCCCATCAGATACGTCTAGCTTTGCCCGATGGCAAGGTCATCGTCGAAGCCGATCTTGCCTTCAATCCGGGCGAAGCGGTCCTCATTTCCGGTCCATCAGGCTCTGGAAAATCAACACTGCTTCGCGCCATCGCGGGCATATGGCCTTATGGGGCGGGCGAGATTACCCTTCCTACCCATGCAAGCGTGCTCTTGCTTCCCCAAAAGCCCTATTTGCCGCAAGGCACGCTAAGGTCATGCGTTGCCTATCCATCCGACACAATGGCCTATAGCGATGCCGAACTCACTTCGGCCCTCAGCGCCGCAGGTTTGGGAAAACTCTCGGAATCGCTGGATGAGCAAGGTAATTGGTCGCAACGTCTTTCTGGCGGCGAGCAACAACGCATCGCTATCGCACGCGCTTTACTGGCAAAGCCAGATTGGCTGTTTTTGGATGAAGCAACATCGGCACTTGATGAGGCCAGCGAGGCAAAACTCTACACGGCTTTAAAAGATCGCCTGCCAACAACTGCGCTTATTTCCATCGGGCACCGCTCGACGCTCAAAGCGTTTCATACAAGCGCCATCAGAATGGAACCCTTGGATAATGGCGGGTTCAAGGCCATTGCGATTTAAACGGGATCAAAAGCGCGCGTTAGAAAAGCGCGCGCTCAAATTTTAACTCGCTCTTTTCGCCCAGCAAAAAGAGATAACCGTCTTTTACCTGCCATTGCATCGATGTACGAAGGCTCAAAAGATAAGCCTTCTCGAATTCATTGGTGGCCTTGTCGCATTCCTTTTTGGTCATCGCCAAGGGGCCAACGGCAATGCCCTGATTTTTTGCTGGGTAGGCGGTTGCCGAATAGGTATTGCACCCCGCAAAGCCGCGCATTCGTAATTGCTGATCCAACAATAAAGTTGGTTGATTATCGCCTGCAGGTTTGCCGTTAATCGTCGACAATATCCATTGAATATTCAAAGGAAACTGCTTGGGCTGCATGGGTGACGGTGTATTGCCGCCGGATGGCATTTGCTGTGCTGAGGCATTTTGCGTCATCGAAATACATGCAAAGCTCGCAAAGGCAAGCGCAAGAAGCGTTGTTTTCTTCATCATCATCATCATCGCCCTTTGTTTAGCTCAATCGGATCCGCGCTTCGAGGCGCTCGATTAATGCGTTAGATGCCGTAAACACATAGTCTGATTGGCTGACTGATACGCGGAGCGCACCTTCAGCAACGAGCCATTCCGACAAGTCGAAAATCACGCTTTTCTTGGCATGAAAGCCAATCTCTTCGCCTTGGTCCCCAAGCACTGCCACGCCAAACCGCTCAACACTGCGCTGCGCAATCGATTTTGGTACACGTGTAAAGCTCGCCCGTACGACGCGATGCGTACGCGCTTCTTCCTCTGCTGCAATACGTGCCAAAATGGTACGCGCTGCCTGTAAACTTGTGTCGTTCCAATCAGCAGAAAGCGAGGCCACAAGATTAGCTTCGCTTTTCAGCATCGTGCCGTCGTCCAATACTTTCAAGGCATTGGCAGCTAAGGTCGCGCCCGTCGTCGTAATGTCGACGATCAACTCAGCCGCACCCGATGCAGGTGCACCCTCTGTCGCGCCAAGACTTTCAACGATCCGATAATCGGTCACACCATGCTCGGCAAAATAGCGCCGCGTTAGATTAATGTATTTCGTAGCAACGCGCATTTTGCGACCATGGCGCGAACGAAAGGCCGACGCCACATCTTCAAGATCCGCCATGGTACGCACATCGATCCAGGCTTGCGGAACCGCAACAACAACATTTGCGTGGCCAAAACCTAATGGCGTTAGCATATCGAGCTTTTGATCGGCATCGGGAATAGACTCTCGAATGAGATCTTCGCCCGTAATGCCAAAATGGGCACCACCTTGCGCCAATTCACGCGCAATCTCAGACGCCGATAAGAATAACACTTCAACACCGGATAAACCGGAAACCGTCCCGCGATAATCACGCGCACCACGCGATTGTGTTAAGGGCAAACCTGCACGGGCGAAAAAGCTGAACGCATTTTCTTGCAAACGACCTTTCGAAGGTACCGCAATCACCAATGGGCTTTGTGTCGATGAAGCGCTCATGCCGCACCTCCTGCGAGCCGGTCAATAAACACAGCGCACCCAACGGCCGGAACGGGTGAAGAAGCGCCGAGCGTTTGCAACAAACGATCATATCGGCCACCACCAACCAAAGGACGGCCAGTCACATCACCCGAACGGCGAAACTCGAATACCGCACCCGTGTAATAATCAAGGTTACGACCAAACCGCGCTGAATAGGATATCGCGTTAAACGGCACGCCACGCGCGGCAATAAAGCCTGCACGCGTATCAAAGGCATCTAACGCCGCGTTCACATCGAGCTCGGCATCATCCGCAAGCGCTCTTAGCGCTGCCGAGGCTGTATCAGGATCGCCCTCAATCGCCGAGTAGTGTTCAAGCACTTGTCTTGCTTCACTCGGTAGTGCACCTTCGCTCGCGTTTGAGGCTTGCCCTAAAAAGCGTTCGGCGATTTCACCGGCACTGCGCCCGCCAACAGTCGATATGCCTGCAATCTGCAAAAGGTCTTCAACAAAGGCGCGAGCCGCCTTCGGGTCTTGGCCCTCAAGGGCGTTTAAAAGGCCTGCGTGCTTCATCGTCTCGGGCACCGTATCCGCCATGGATGAAAGCGTCGCCGCATCCAGCGCGCCCTTCGCGAACGCCCGCTTCAACCGACGCTGCCAGACAGGCTGCAAGCCAAGAGCCGAAAGGAAAGCACTGAACAATCCCATATCGCCGAGTTTAATGTCGACTTTCGTTTCGCCCGTCTCAACCACGGCTTCATAGGCACGCGTTAGAATTTCCGCATCGGTTGCCTCACGGTCCATGCGGCCAAAGGACTCGATTCCGGATTGCACAAATTCATCGGCCTCGCCTTGGCGCACCCGAAAAATCGGCCCCGAATAGCTGAAATTCATCGCCTTACCTGCATCTGCCGAGGCAAGGTAAGCAAGCGCGACAGGAATGGTGAATTCCGGACGCAGCGCCCATTCACGGCCTTCGCTATCGCTGGTCACAAAAAGCCGATGACGAATTTCCTCGCCCGAAAGGTCGAGAAAAATATCGGCTGGTTGCAAAATCGGTGGCTCTATCCGCGCATAGCCCGCGCGTTCAAAAACCGATAGCACTGTTTCGGCATTTCTATTCGGTGTCACAATCGCATTTTCCGTTGATCGGGCCGCTCTTTAGCAGGCCCTTGCCTTATAGGCGACAAAAAACGCGTAAGAACAGTTAAACTTCGATAAATACCGTTAAAATTGTAGGAAAAACCATTTATTGGCTTTGGGTAAAGCTCCATCCGAAATGGAATAAATCGCAGAGTAAATGCCCAATTTCCAACCTTCTTTTGGCTTTTTTAGGCCTATATAGATGAAATTCTGGGCTTTTGGGGCCGCCAATGGCTCGAATTCCCGTTTGATGATCGGCTCGCCATCCGGTCCGATAATCGCGAAGGTTTGAACATCGTCCTTTTTTAGCCCGATCACGCGGACATAGGCGACAATCGCGTCCGAACCGTGGTCAGGCAGCCGCGATTTCAATTCTCCTAGTTCGATATCATCGCCCGTGACAGGGCCATCAACAAACCCAAAATTCAATACAATCCGGTCACGATAGTCGAAGGTAATGTCTTTATCGTCGAATAAAGTAGGAGCCCGCTGTTCCGAGCACGAGCCTTGGATGTAATTGGGCGCGAATGGATCAACTATCTCCCCATTATGTCGAACCGTTAGATGCAAATGGGGAAACTCTGTCGCTCCTGAAAGGCCAACCCGGCCGATCGGCGTTCCATGCAGGATACGGTTTCCCGGCTTAACGGTGATCGAACCCTGCGCCATATGGCAATATTGCGTCTGCCATCCGTCGCGGTGATCAATGACAACACCATTGCCACATTCCTCCCCCGCGACATCCGCCTTTGTGGCTGAAGTGAGGAGGGCATCCGGCATGCCATCCCGAACGGCCTTAACTTTGCCATCGGCCGCCGCTAGAACGATAACGCCCTGCTTTTGAATTTTAATCGATGGAATACGGAAATCCGTTCCATCATGTCCGTCATAGGTCAGCGCTCCGCAATGAAAATCGCGGTAACCCGCGCTCGGATCATGATCGACATAATTTTGAACGAAGCAATCGCCACCCATCGTACATTCGAGCGGAAAAGTGAGATGAAGAGGGTCGGCCGCCACTGCTCCTTTATCAAACAGTCCCGTTGAAACAAGGAACACTCCCGATAAAAGGAACGCCAAAATTGAGTTAAATGAACAACATCTCATGCCCGCAAATTAGCAAAGTTTTTTGCGAAGGCGTAGAGCAAAATTGACGTTACGTCATTTAAAGATCAATTTATTTAACGATGTCGCGCCAAGACTTTTCCGACGGCTGCAATCATATCACCTTCAGAAACGGCAAATTGGGCCTCGGCCTGTTGCTTTAAATAAGCATCCCGATCGGGAGCGGATGAGAGCGTCGCACCAAGCACGAGATCCTTGATCAGCACTTCGCCCTTCTCCCGCTCGTCCGACCCTTGAATAACCACGCAAACCGAGCCGCGCTTGTCGGCATATTTCATCTGCGCCTTCATGCCCGAGCCACCTAAATAGAGCTCGGCCTTGATGCCCGCTTGCCGAAGTGTGGAGACCAAGCGCTGATAATGCGCGATCTGGTCCTTATCCATGACGAGTACAACCACAGGCCCCTTCGCCTCGGCTTGACCGCCGAGCTTGCCAAGGATGGAAAGCGCCGAGAGCAAACGCGACACGCCAACCGAGAAGCCCGTCGCAGGCACAGGCTCACCGCGAAACCGCGCTACCAACCCGTCATAACGTCCACCGCCAGCAACAGAGCCAAAGCGCACCGGCTTGCCGTCATCGCCCTTCACTTCAAAAGTAAGTTCAGCTTCGAAGACGGGGCCGGTGTAATATTCGAGGCCGCGCACAACAGAAGGGTCAATTACAACTCTTCCATCCTCATAGCCACCAGCCGTCACGAGCGAAGCAATTTCGGCTAATTCAGAAACGCCTTCGGCACCAATAGCAGAACCCGATACAACAACCGCCAAATTGGCCATCGTTTCTGCGGCTGACTCTGCTTTAGCGGAAGTGAAGGCCAAAATCGTTTCGATGGCTTTTGCCTCAAGCCCCGCACCTTTAGTAAAATCGCCGCTCTCATCTTTGCGGCCAGCGCCCAATAAAGCGGCTACACCTTCAGTTCCAAGGCGGTCCAGCTTATCAATCGCGCGCAGCACGATTAGTCTTCGTGCAGCGTTCTCGTCGCCCGCAAGGCCGATGGCTTCCATAACGCCATCCAGTACTTTGCGGTTATTGACCTTGATCACATAATCGCCGCGCTTGATGCCGACCGCTTCCAGCGTATCAGCCATCAACATGCACATTTCAGCATCTGCTGAGACGCCTGGCGCACCTACTGTATCGGCATCAAACTGCATGAATTGCCGGAAGCGCCCCGGGCCGGGCTTTTCATTCCGGAACACATAGCCATTGCGATAAGAGCGATAAGGCTTCGGCAGCGCATCGAAATGCTCGGCCACATAGCGCGCCAGAGGGGCTGTCAAATCATAGCGCAAGGAGAGCCACTGGTCGTCATCGTCTTGAAAGGAGAACACGCCCTCATTCGGCCGATCCAGATCCGGCAAAAACTTACCCAACGCCTCGGTATACTCAATGAACGGCGTCTCAACCGCCTCAAAGCCGTAAAGTTCGAAGGTTGTGCGGATTTTCTCCAACATGCCCCGCATGGCGGCAAGTTCCGCCGGCCCCCGGTCGCCAAACCCACGCGGCAAACGCGCCTCGACTTTGCGAGGGGCTGTGTCTTTAGGCGTATCGGCAGGCGAATTCATGGCTTTGGCCTTTGGAATATATAAAAATTAATACTGGCAGCGTCCTAACGCAGGGCGCGGGACGCGGCAAGGGAGTTGAAACCTAAACCTGAATAGACTAGTCTATAGACCAGTCTATTCAGACGGAGATCGCCATGTCAAAAAACATCGAAATCGGCGCCTATGAGGCCAAAACCCACCTTCCCCGCTTGTTGCGCGAAGTCGCAGAAGGCCAGAGCTTTACCATCACCCTGCGCGGTAAGCCCGTGGCGGAATTGAAGCCAACAGGCGAGCCAGAAGACCGGCGGAAAAAATTCGTCGACTCGATGCGAGATTTCATGAAACGGCCCGACAGGCCCTCGCTCACGGCGGAGCAAATCAAAGAGATGATTGAATATGGGCGCCGCTGATGGCGTTTGTGCTGGATGCATCGGTAACCATGCGATGGCTGACCAAAGACGGCAGCCCCGCTGATCTTGTCTATGCGAATTATATTCTCGATCAGTTTCTTGATCCAACCATGAGCATTCACGTGCCATCCCATTGGCCGCTTGAAATTACCAATGTGATTCTGCGATCAGAACGGCTTGGTGTCATTGATGAAACAGCATCAGAAAATTTTCTTAACACCCTTCAGCTTGCGCCCTTAATGATCGATCTTGCGACAGCCGAAAACGCTTTTAAGGATACGCTCACTTTGGCGCGAAATCACCGCCTCACTCCTTATGACGCGGCCTATCTCGAGCTCGCGATGCGGCTATCGGTGCCCTTGGCCACGCTCGATAAAGGCCTTCGCCGCGCTGCAGAAGCTGCGGGTGTGCCCTTGGCATAAAAAAAGCCGGGTTTCCCCGGCCTTTCCAATCTCATCTCATATCGACAACGCACGTTATGCCACTGCCAGAATAACTTTCTTCACCTTGTCCAAAAGCTCACCCATCTCATTATCCGTCATGATGAGAGGCGGCGTCAGCGCAAGCGTATCGGCCGTAATGCGGATCATGATACCATGGTCGCGGAAGCCCTTATCCATCGCGTCATAAGCCCGCCTGCCAACGCCATCCGGATGTGGCGCAAGATCAATCGCAGCGACTAATCCGATTGTCCGTATATCCAATACATTCGGCAAAGGTTGAAGCGTTGACATCAAGGCATCCATCCAAGCCTGTTCACGCTTTCTGGTCTTTTCGAACAGATCTTCGTCGCGATAAAGATCAAGCGTCGCAAGGGCGGCGGCTGCTGCGAGCGGATGGCCGGAATAAGTATAGCCATGGAACAGTTCGATCGCGTGCTCAGGGCCCTTCATAAAGGCATCGTGAACTTGCTTGCTGGCGATCACGCCACCCATTGGCACGGTTCCGGAATTTACCGCCTTGGCAAAGCAGATAAAATCGGGCGTCACGCCAAAGCGTTCAGCCGCAAAAGCATGACCCAAACGTCCAAAGCCCGAGATCACTTCGTCGAAGATAAGCAAAATATCGTGCTTGGTGCAGATTTCGCGCAGGCGCTTCAGATAGCCCTTTGGCGGTGGCAACACGCCGGTTGACCCTGCCATAGGCTCCACAATCACGGCGGCAATGGTCGAGGCATCATGCAAGGTGATGATTCGCTCCAGATCATCCGCCAAATGCGCACCCCATTCTGGCTCGCCTTTGGTGAAGGCCTGCTCCTTCCGGTTGTAAGTGTGGGGCATATGGTCAACGCCGGTCAGCAAGCCACCGAAGAATTTGCGGTTATTGACGATACCGCCAACCGAGATCCCGCCGAAGCCAACGCCGTGATAGCCGCGTTCCCGTCCGATAAGACGGGTTTTTGAACCCATTCCCCTCACATTCCAATAAGCGAGCGCCATTTTAAGTGCAGTATCGACCGCTTCGGACCCGGAATTACAGAAAAACACATGATCGAGCGTCTCAGGCGCCATAGCCGCAATGCGCGCGGCTAACGCAAAGGCAGTTGGGTGCCCGAAGTTAAAAGAGGGAGAGAAATCAAGATCTGCTGCCTGCTTTTGGATGGCATGGACAATAGATTCACGGTTATGGCCTGCGTTACAGCACCAAAGTCCCGCAGCGCTATCCATGATTTTCTTGCCTTCCGGCGTCAAATAATACATGTCTTTTGCCCCGGAAATCATTCTGGGGTTTTTCTTAAAGTCACGATTTGCAGTAAAAGGTAACCACCAAGCCTCTAAATCATTCGGAACCGCATCGTGGCGGGCGGATTGATCAAATGCTAACGACATGGTGTACCTCTTCTTAAAATTAGTGTGTGTTGTGTACTCAGTAGTCTATTCGGCGCGTATCCATCCTATCAGCGCTTGCCGGGCGCGGGAAGTCCTCCATCCTCTCTTGACGTTAAACCAGAGCGTTTTCGTCGAGAAAATTCGAGGAGGACGCTGATATGGGCCGCAGGAAGACGGAGAATGCACGAACTCGAACCCGAAAAGGTCGAAAAGACGGAAGCCTTAGCGGCACTCGGAAAAATACTCGCGTCTGAGGAATTTGCCGCGTCTCCCCAGCTCGCTTCGTTTTTAACCTTCTCGGTTCGCCGCACGCTCGATGGCCAAGGTCCGGCACTTAAAGCCTATACGATCGCAACAGAAGTTTTAAGCCGCCCCCCATCCTTTGACCCCCAAAACGATCCGATTGTTCGGGTGGAAGCCACGCGCTTAAGGCGGGCCATTGATCGCTATTATGCCAATGACGGGGCCGATGATGGTCTCAAAATCAATATGCCCCGCGGGGGGTATTCCGTAACCTTTAATAAATCCGAGGGAGCGATAGCACCTTCGCGGCCACGTAAACCTGATCACGTCCAAAGCGAGAGGCGTCCGTTTAATATTAAAACACCTCTTATTATCATCTTCGCCTTACTTACTACGACAGCCATCGCAACCATAATTTGGAAAGTCCCCTTTAATTTCATTTCGGAAACATCGGGCACGGCAACGAGCGCAGCAAACAGCGAACCCGCAACACGTTCCTTGCCAAGTACACCGAAACCAAACGCCGTACCAAAGCAAGTCAATTGGAAACCCCGTCTGGCAGCCTTTTCGGTTTCGAGCGATGCAACCGCAAATAATCTCATGCATGAAATCGGCGATGTGCTTTCACACTTCGATGGTATGATGGTTTTTGACGAGACGGCGATGGTCGATCAAATCGCTGATGATTTATATCAACTCGACGGCCGTGCAAAATCGGGTAAACCCGATCAAATCGATATCCGCTTGATCCATTCAACCTCCCATCGAACTGCTTTTGTTCGAACGATTACGCTACCAAAGAATGAAGATGCCACACAGGAATTAGCGAAAAAAATTGCCATATTGATTGGCGGTCGCGATGGCATTGTCATAACCGACCCCTTGCCTGGTCGCATCGACGAGCTCGCTAGACCTATCAATCCGCGTACGTGTCTATCCATCACGAACGCTGCGATCCGCAGTCAAGACGCAAGCCTTATCACCACCGCACGGGCGTGCCTTGACGACATGCTGAAGCAAGCCTCCAACAGTTCCATGCTGCTGTCTCTTTCGGCTGATCTCAGGCGATTGGAAAAACAGGGTGATCAAGCCGTCGCAGAAAAGGAAGCGCAATTGGCCCTTGCGTTAGACCCCCATAATGTTCGCGCCATGCATGTCTTGAGCGAACTTGTCGATGCAAATAATCCCGGTTTAGCCTTAAGGCTTGGCGATATGGCGGTTGATCTAAACCCCTAGGATCCGGTCATCGCTCAATCACAAGCAAAGCGTCTCCGCGCAGCCGGCCTTACAGGGCGCGCCGACAGGCTCCAGGCTGAACTCGTTGGGGTCGAGTAAAGGCGTACAAACTATGTCGCAGGATGCGCGGTATAGCCGGATTTTGAAACAACTTGAGCCAAATCCTGAGCGGAAATAATCGTTAAGGCCTCAACTCGGCCTGAACTTAAATCAATCTCGACCGCCGAGGCTGGATCGACCTTACGGATCACGCGTTTAACCGCTTCAACACAGCCCCCGCATGTCATGCCCTCGACATTCAAGACAATTTTTTCGGGTAAAGTAGACATTTTACATCCTCAAAAGCCAACATAGGTGCGTTTTAGTTTACGTTACGCTATCTTGGGCCAACGAATCACTTAAATTTCAGTCGAAAATTTCTACTTTTATAATTGCATCTCATTGATGATGCGCAAGGCACGGAATGAAATTAAACCTACCTTTCCTTTCAAGGCCATCTGAAAATACGCTTATCAGCCTGGTTTTTGCGGCGATTTTCATCACGGGTCTTGGTGTCTTCTCGCTATCGGCATCGGTTATTGTTTCATCGGCCTTTCTCGCAGTTTCATCTTTGGCAGCCTATACCGTCGCCAAACAGCGCAATGAGGCTCATGCGGTACGTACAGAATTACGCCCTGACATTATCGATCCCCTTTTTCGCCGGTTGGCCGCCGTCGAAGGAACGGTAAAAGGCGTCGAAACACGCCTATCCTCTATGGACAGCGTCATCCAAGCCCAAGTGACCCGACAAATGGAGCCTCTCGTCCATACGATACAATTATTGGCGGACGTCATTGACCAACATAACCAGAGCCCGCAAGTCCATACTGCTAAGGAACCGGAAACCGTTCAGGCACCCTCACTTAACCCCCTACGACAAAAGCGCATTGAGGCCGTTATTCGTGAAAGTCTACAGTCCGGACGGCTGGTCACCAAGACGCAAGATATTGTTGCCTTGCCAACCGCCCGCCCCGCTTATCGTGTTCTCCAAGCGCATCTCGGCGATCAACTTCCAAATCCGATGGACGAAGCGGCTCTGCGCGCCCAAAAACTTGGCTCATCGCTCATCCAACTGTTTGACCGCGTGCGCTTTGCCCATGCCTTTGAAATCGCGACCCAACTGGCAATGACGGCAGATAGCCCTGTCCTCGTATGCCCATTGACGCTTGAAACACTGGATGACGCTATAGCTGGCGTTGAAATTGCTGATTTACTCAGCCGCCGCCCTTCTATTGCCAATCGACTTTGCTTTTTATTGAACGAAGACGCCCTGTTTCTCGATGCTGGAACGGCTGGCCAAACAATGCGCAGCCTCCTAAAGGCCGGATGTCGCTTTGCATTCGAGCTTAAAAACGACATCCGCATTGATCCGTTCATTCTGCAAAGCCGCGGCGTGT
>JAPJMW010000109.1 GCA_026461505.1 Beijerinckiaceae bacterium | reverse complement strand
TTCGCAACGAAAATGACACTGGAAAAACAGGCCGCTTAAGGCCAGATTGAAAACCCCAAGACTCTCCCGAAAAATGGAGGGAAGATGGGTCCCAGGTCAGTTGTGTGATAACCATCATCAGATGATAGCCGACCACCGCCCTTGGTCTACCGTATGATGATCACAGGCGGGTCATGATGGTTAGGGGGATTTTGTCCTCGATCCTCCGTCCTCCGTCCTTTACCATCCTTGACTCGTACTGACCCGACAATTCACGGGTCCCTTTGGCAATTTCCAAATCCCTTGCCGGCAACCGCCTTAAGACCCCCGTACCCCCGTATTCGGAGGGCGCCGTTCTAGGATCGACCCCTTTAGACCCGGTTTTCCATGGGTCGTGAGTAAAGTGGGAAAATCTTGGGGACCCCTTTTTTAGGGATTTGCTTTAAGGTACCGGGATGAGGCTAAGTAGAAATAATACGAGACCTAGATTCAGACACGAAGTGCAACTTCCTGTAACTTTTTGAGGTGGCTGATCTTGACCTAGGCGCAGACCCGGTCCACCGACAAGAAAAAATTGCTCCTAGTCCCGAGGAGTCATCCACGCACTAAGAGCAATAAAAGGCAGGTCAGAAGTAATTCAGCTGAGCTTTGGGCGGTCGAAACTTACCAACACGTATATCCACCGTCAGCCAGTACAATTGAACCCGTCATAAGGCTCGACGCATCCGATGCTAGAAAGAGCACCACGGAAGCGATCTCGTCGACTTCGCCCATGCGGGCCATGGGGGTGAATTCCATCCAGGTTTTGTACATTGCTTCGTTATTCTTGGCCCATGCGGTGAGTGGGGTATTGATATAGGTCGGGGCGACCGCATTGACGCGTACGCCTCGGCTTGCCCATTCTGCTGCAAGCGAGCGCGTCAGGTGATGCACGGCGGCTTTGGATGCGTTGTAATAGCTCTGTTCCTGCGGCTTATTAACGATGAAGCCGGACATTGATCCGATATTCACAATCGAGCCGGATTTTTGCGCCAGCATATGACGGCCAAATGCGCGACAGCACCAAAATAATCCATTCAGATTGACGTCAACGACATTGAGCCAATGCTCGTCTGAAACCTCTTCGGCGGGCGTTTCAGAGCGCGCTATACCTGCATTGTTGACGATAATGTCGATATGGCCGTGCTTGGCCACAATACTGTCAGCAACTTCCGTAACCCGCGCTGAGTTGGTGACATCCATCAACACGATATCGGGGTCGTAGCCCTTGGCGCGCAATTCTTTTTGCCCCTGTTCGGCTACGCCTAAATCACTGTCGGCAATAATGACTTTGGCGCCCGCTTCTAACAGCGCCTCGACACAGGCGAGGCCAATACCGCGCCCGCCGCCGGTAACGAGGGCTACCCGATTGGTGAGTTTGAATTTTTCAAGATACATGGCTTTATGTCCTTTTGCTGCGGAAGGAGGGGATGATGGCATTTAATACGGTAAGGTTCATGGAACCGTCGGGCCTTGAATATTCTGCCTGAAGGCATTGCGCTGGAGTGCGCGTAACGAATGCGCTAGTGTTTGGGACTATATGTGATTTAGGAACGTAACTGCCTTGGACCAGAAAGAATTGCCCACACCGCCACGCCTCGCGCTTGAAAATATTATCGAGGTGGTCCGAACAGCCCGGCCCGATTTGCGAAAATCGGATCGCAAAGTGGCTGATCTTGTGCTGTCTGATCCGCATCGGTTGTTGGGCCTTACCGTCGCGGAGACGGCTCATTTGGCGGAAGTGAGCCAGCCGACCGTAATTCGGTTCTGCGTCGCCACAGGGTGTCTTGGCTTTCAGGATTTCAAGCTTCGGCTTGCCCACAGCCTTGCTCTTGGTACGCCAGCAACGCATTCTGTTTTGCTGAAAACGGATAAGCCCACGGCCATTGTCGATAAGGTTTTCGACTATACGATTTCGAGCCTGGATTGGGCCCGCCAACATCTCGACCGGTCCGCCATCGCGGCCGCCATCGACATTTTGGAGGCCGCCCAACGAATTGAATTTTTTGGCTTCGGCGCTTCCGGCATTGTTGCCGCCGATGCTCAACAAAAATTTCCATTGTTTGGCGTGCCCTGCGGCGCGCAATCGGACTCCCATCAACAAATCATGGTTGCGTCGATGATGGGACCCGGCGATGTTGCTGTGATGATTTCCAATACGGGCAATACCCGCTCGATCATCCAATCGGCGCGTACCGCTCGTGAGAACGGGGCGAAGACGATTTGCATTACGGGGTCGAATACCGCATTGGCCAAGGCCTGTGACGTGGTTCTGATTGTCGAGACGTTGGACAATACGGATCTTTATACGCCGACCATTTCTCGCATCGCCGCGCTTGTTATCATCGACATTTTGTCGACCGCCGTTGCCTTCCGCCGCGGAGAAAATCATCTTTCGCGCTTCACGACGATGAAGACCCGTCTGCAAGATCTGCGCACGACCGACCAGCTTTGAGATGGCGTCTCTTCGCCATCTCCCTAAACCAATAGATGTTTGTGCGGCGAGAAATGGCATTGGCTATGCCTCACTCGCCATAAGGCACCCAGATGGTCTTGATCTGTGTCGCCCGACGCAGGAAGCGCGCGCCTTGTGCCGCCGCGTTTGACGACCAATCGGTGCGATCACCTTCAAACGTCCAGACCGGCTTGAGATTGCCGGTTGATGCCGCCTCAATAGCCGCCCATTCTGCACGGGGCGCCGCATACCACAGCGCATCGACGTCATCATGATCGGCTAAGGTCTTTGACACCTCAGTGCGAGCGCCGGTGACGATGTTGACGACCCCGCCCGGCACATCCGATGTGTCGAGAATCTGATAGAAATCGGTCGCAGATAGTGGCTGTGTCGAGGAAGGTACCACCACCACGCGGTTGCCCATGGCGATGGCGGGCAGCACCATTGAAACCATGCCGAGCAATGGTGCTTCATCAGGGCACACAAGACCCATTACGCCGAAGGGTTCATGCAGTGCGACTGTCAAATGGCGTGAGCGTGTGGCGTGCACGCGGCCATCGAATTTATCCGCCCAAGCGGCATAGTAAAACATGCGACGAAGCGAGGTTTCGACTTCGCTTGTCGCTACTTCTTTCGAATGGCCTGCGGAGCGGAGACGATCTGTAAATTCGCTCGCACGGGCCGAGAGATTTTCCGCCATGAAATAGAGCACTTGCGCACGGTTATGCCCCGCCTGTCCGCTCCAGCCTTTAGCCTTAGCGGCGGCCTCCACCGCATTGCGGATATCTTTACGGTTGCCGAGACCGGCTTCGCCAAGCGCTGTTCCGTCAGGCGCGGTAACGGTCCATGAATAGCCGCCATCGGGCCGTGACTGCTTGCCGCCGATATAGAGTTTTGCCGTGCGATCAATATCGGGAACACTCAAAACGGACTTACCAAGATGAGGGGCTGCATCGAGTTTTGGAGTTGATGCGGAATGAGCAGGTAGAAGGCTCCTTTCCGCGTTTGGCACCAAATATTCCAACAGGCCCTCGCGGCCACCTTCGCGGCCAAAGCCGCTTTCGCGATAGCCGCCAAAGCCTGCGGCCGCGTCAAACAGATTGGTCGAATTGATCCACAGCACGCCCGCTTTGATTTGCGAGGCGGTATCGAGCGCCAGATCGATATTCTCCGTCCACACCGATGCAGCTAAACCGTATCGCGTATGGTTGGCGAGCTGCACGGCTTCCTCCGGCGTGCGGAAGGTCATGGCAACGGCAACGGGTCCGAAAATTTCGACGTCCGCCACCGTGGACGCAGGCTCGGCATTCACAAAGAGTGAGGGCGGATAGAAGCTGCCGGTTGAGGGCAGCTCGCAATCAGATTGCCAAAGTGTGCCGCCTTCCGCCACGCCCTGTTGGACGAGGTCTTCAATTCGGGCAAGCTGGATGGGATCGACAATTGCGCCCATATCAATGGATTTATCGAGCGGATCGCCAACGCGCATGGTGGCCATGCGACGACGGAGCTTTTCGAGGAAGCGCGTGCTGATGCCTTCTTGAATCACCAGACGAGAACCCGCACAGCAGACCTGGCCCTGATTGAACCAGATTGCGTCAACAACGCCTTCAACCGCGCCATCCATATCGGCGTCTTCAAACACGATGAAGGGGGATTTACCGCCGAGTTCGAGCGAGAGCTTTTTACCGCTGCCAGCGGTGGCTTTTCGGATGATTCGCCCCACATCCGTCGAGCCGGTAAAGGCGATTTTCTTGACGCTGGGATGGGCGACAATCGCGGCACCCGTTGCGCCGTCACCTGTTACAATATTGACGACGCCCGGTGGCAGGCCAATCTCGCTGCAAATCTCGGCGAAGGCCAGCGCGGTAAGTGGGGTAAATTCAGCAGGCTTCAGCACGACCGTATTACCCGCAGCCAGTGCGGGAGCGATTTTCCAAGCGAGCATCAGAAGCGGAAAATTCCACGGAATGATCTGACCGCAAACCCCGATCGGGCTGTGATCGGGGATATCGGTTTCGATCAGCTCCGCCCATCCGGCATGGTAATAGAAATGGCGGGCGACGAGCGGAATGTCGATGTCACGCGACTCGCGGATAGGTTTGCCATTGTCGAGCGTTTCAAGCACCGAGAGAAAGCGCTCGCGCTTTTGCACATGGCGGGCGATGGCGTAGAGATAGCGCGCGCGGACATGGCCCGGTAGGGCGGACCATGCCGGAAAGGCTGCGGCTGCGGCTTTAACCGCTTCATCGACATCCTTTGCCGTGCCTTCGGCAACGGTGGCGTGGATCTCCCCGCGCGCCGGATTGGCGACGCTGAACGTGCCGCCACCAGAGGAGGCAACAAAGTCGCCGCCGATATAGTGACGGAAGCCGTCACGGTGATGATCAAGCCATTCGCGAACTGGGCTATCGGCTTCAGGCGCGGGGCCATAATCCATGGTGTTCAAAATCTCTTTAACGGTGGGCACGGTGGTTAATCCTCAGGCGAGTGCGTGGTGGGAAGCCGACGCGTAACGGCCGGTCACGAAATGTTCGAGTTGGCGCTCGATATCGGCGAGCATAGAGCTGGCGCCGATACGGAAGAGATTGGGCTCCAGCCATTCGCGGCCGAGTTCTTCCTTCATCAGGATGAGCCAATTCATGGCGTCTTTGGCGGTCTTAAGGCCACCGGCTGGCTTAAAGCCAACTTTTTCGCCTGTCAGATCGCCATAATCGCGCAAAGCGCGTAGCATGGTGAGGCTCACGGGCAACGTTGCGTTGACGTCTTCTTTGCCGGTCGAGGTCTTGATGAAATCCGAACCTGCCATCATCGCGACCATGCTGGCTTTGTAGACGCTGCGTAGCGTCCGAAGATCGCCGGTTCCAAGAATGGCTTTAAGATGCGCCGGACCACATGCTTCGCGCATGGCACAAATTTCATCGTAGAGCGCCGTCCATTCCTGCCGGAGTACCTGCGACCGGTTGATTACAATATCGATCTCGCCCGCGCCCATATCGACCGCATAACGGATCTCGGCCAAGCGCTGATCGAGCGGTGTCAGGCCGGTTGGAAAGCCGGTGGCAACGGAGGCCACCGGAATGCCGGAGCCTTCCAGCGCTTTTACCGCAGGCCCCACCATGGTCGGATAAACGCAGACGGCACCAACCGTTGGAGGCGCATCAGAAAGCCCGAGCGCTTCAACAATATCGGCCCGTATCGGACGACGCGCTTTAGCAGCCAAGCGATGCACGCGTCCGGGTGTGTCGTCACCGGCTAAGGTTGTTAGATCGATGCATTGCAGTGCTTTGACAAGCCAAGCCGCCTGATAGGTCTTCTTCACCGTCCGGCGGCCACCTAGCGTAGCGGTACGCCGCTCCGTTGCCGACAAATTGACCTGAACGGTTTCAAACCAGTCGAGCTGCAAAGCGGTGCCGGCATTGCGGGTATGATGGGCGTGGGTCAAGGCTGGCAGCGAAATTTTGCTCGGCGCGTCGTCGACCGCGGGCTTTGACGAGGAGGCCGATTTTTTAGGAGATGTTTTCATTTTGATGCTTCGCTTGATAATAGAAAAAGGGCTGTTTGCTCGTCTGTTACGAGCACATTGACATAGCCGGCACGAAGGCTGGCGAGCGTTACCGCATGTTTGTTGCGACCTGCGGATACGCCAATCGAAAGATCTCGCTTGCCGCATTCGGCTAAATTAAGGCCGATGGACCGTGCCTCGAATATTGCGTCGACAATCGAACCGCGAGCGTCAATAAAGCGGCTTAAGACATCGCCCACGGCACCTTTTCCACGCAGAGCCGCAACGTCGTTTTCAGAGATAAATCCCGATTGAACCAACACCGAGTCTGGATTAAGCGCACCGAGGCCAAAACAGATGACAGGGGCCTTTCGGCCCATCTCAAGAATTTTTGCAATCGTAGGATCTTGTTCAAGCGCAATGCGCGTTGCTTCTTGGCCCAAAATAGCAGGAACAGGCAAAAGAGTAGCTATGCCATTCGCCGTTTGGGCAAATCGCTCGGCAACATTGTTGGAGACTTGCGAGGTTGAGCGCACATTGGTTGCGCCATTGAGCGACACAACCTCAATCCCTTCGTTCCAGAAGGGCGGTAAATGGCGTGCTACCGCACTCATGGTTCGGCCCCATGAAACCCCTAAAACACTGAGCTTGCCGAGGCTGGCAATAAATCTTGCAGCCGCTCGTGCCACACTATCCAACAGGAATGTGCTGTTTTCGGCATCATCCATGCCAGGAACGACGATTGCTTCCTTCAGCCTGTATTGTTTTTGCAGGCGGCTTTCGAGATCAGGTCGCCGCGGCGACAAAGGAAAAATATCGATCCTAACAATGCCGGTCTGGCGCGCTTCCGTCAGGAGGCGGCTGGCCTGCCAACGCGTAAGCCCCAATTCCTTGGAAAGATCACCCATTGTCATATCGAGTTCATAGTAGCGCTTGGCCACCTGTATCATCAGCTGTTCGCGCTGCTCGGACGACAGATTTCGAAACTGAACGTCACGATCGATCATATGAACCGACATGTTACTTCGCCTCCAACTGGCGTGCCGCCAGGCGACGCGATAGGGGGGCAAGCGTATCGGTTAGCTGAAGATAATCCAACAGGAGATTGGAATATTCCGCATGGGCTGCAAGATCGGGATATAGGGTACGCGTCATTGGCGCTACGGCAACGCTCGCGCTGGACAAGTCCTTCATTAGACCCGCACCAACCGTCGCTGAGGCAATGGTGCCATAAATCGTTAGATTGGCATTTTCCGAGATTTCAATCGGTTGACCAATGGCATCGACCGTTGCCTTCAGCCAGAGCGGATTTTTGATATGCCCGCCCGCACTCACAATGCGATTGCAAGGTATTCCCAGTTCCTTGATGCGCTTGATCACATGGGCTGAGCCCAAAGCAACGCCCTCGATCGCTGAATGATAGAGGGCTGCCCGATCATGGCCAAGCGTTAGGCCAACCACGGCCCCTCGTAGCATCGAGTCGCGATAAGGTGTCCGGTTACCCATAAAGTAATCAAGCGTCATTAGGCCTGAGCCTCCGACGGGGATGGTCGAAGCCTGCCGGATGAGAGCGTCAAAATCTTCACCCTCAATTTCAAAAATCCGTTTCGAAAACCATGACAAAACGGATCCGGTCGAAACCTGTCCTGCCTCAACAAGCCAATGATCATCGATGAGGGCGTGCGGATACGGGCCCCAGAAACCGGGGACGGGCTTCTCAACCGGCATATGAAAAAGTTGAACCGATGACGTTCCACTGATCAACAGTAAATCGCCCGGTGCCAGCGTGCCTGCTCCGACCATGCCCATATGGGCATCAATGCCACCTTGCGCGACGACAGGTTTATTGATCAAGCCAAGATGTGCCATCGCCAGATCTGAAATAGGACCAACGGATGCGCCGACGGGCCGAACATCCACGGGCAATTTTTGTCCCAGATCGGCAACCCTAAATTCCGCAAACAGATCGTCATGGAAGCATTGCGCAACCGAATCGTAATTCCACTTGCAGGTGGCGTTCATCCGCGAGGCAACCCACCGTCCGGTCAGCATGAAATTCACATAGTCCAGACATTCGCAAATCACATCGGCGTCAGCATAGATCTCGGGCTCATGGGTTTTGAGCCACATCGCTTTGGGCACGAGCCATTCGGACGCATCGCCGCCACCGGCATATGCCATAACGGGATGGGTTGATTGCTCTGTCCGCGAAGCCTCGGCAGCAGCGCGGCAATCCATCCAAAGCAGAGCAGAGCGCAGGGGCGTGCCGTCGCGTTTGCAAACAACGACGGTTGAAGCCGTTGTAGCCGCACAAATTCCGTCAATATGCGGCGACCCCAAATCACGCATCAAACCGCGCGTTGCGTCGCCCAATGCTTTCCACCAGTCGCTAGGTGATTGCTCCGCCCAGCCTTGATGGGGATAGGTTGTGGGATAAGCGGCCTCGCGCTCTCCGAGCATGGTTCGGCTTTCAAGATCATAGAGGCCGATGCGGATACCGCCCGTGCCAAAATCTAATCCCAAAAGCCGCGCCATTGAACAATACCCCTTTATAAACCAGCGTTACGGCCGGAACATGATTTTAGAAAAGAATTCTGACTTGGCTTTGATGGTGTCAAACATTGCAGGCAAACGATCAAGACCTAACTCATGCGTGATCATAAATTCCCAACGAAGTTTGCCTGATATCAAAGCATCGAGCGTAACCGTCCATTGCTTCCCCGGATAGGGTGCGCCGAACGAATTCCACGCGCCATGGAGCGATACTTCCTGCCTCAGAAAATGCTGGAATGTTTTATTGTCGAGCGAAACATCGGCAACCGGAATTCCGATAAAAACAACATGACCACCCGGAGCTGCCATCCGAACGGCGCGGTTGATCGAGGATGGATGGCCTGCGGCTTCGATGATCACATCACAGAGCAAATCGGTGCGTATGTCGTCGGTCACCAAAAAGGCATGCGTCGCGCCTGCTTCACGGGCTTGAGCGAGTTTTTCCTCCGAGACGTCAATGGCTACGACTTCGGTGCACCCCATCAACTTCATCCATTGAATGGCGAACAGACCGATGGGGCCGCAGCCGATGACCCCGCCGCGCTGACCAGCCGTTGGCGGTGCTTTCCAAATCGCATGAAGGGCAATCGAGGCTGGATCGGTCATCGCAACCGCGCGCGGATCGGAACCTTTCTTCGCCTTCAGCACATTGCCGACAGGGACCGCCACGAATTCAGCAAAGGCCCCATTCCGGCGGCTTCCAAAATAATCATAATCTCGGCAGCGGGAGAAATTTCCCGTCGCGCATTGGTCGCAGACGCGGCACGGAAGCATCGGCGCAACACCGACCAGATCGCCCTTTTCAAGCCCTGTTACGCCTTCACCCAATTCGACGATCTCGCCAGAAAATTCATGGCCGCATATCAGCGGCATCTTGTGGGCACCCTTGGTCAACATGCGGGGTATATCGGAACCACAAACGCCAACAGCCGCCACTTTCAGAAGCACTTCAGCAGCACCGGCCGAGGGTTTGGCAACATCCTCAAGACGGATATCACCGGGGGAATACATAACTGCTGCGCGCATCTGAAATATCCTTTTGTCGTGTCAAGAGCCCCTCACGGGAGAGGCATTGTGGTTTAAGGATGAGCGAATAGGCTCGTCGTAAAGGCGTCGGTGGCGATAATGGCGTCGCGTACAATGTCGACGGAAAGCGGTACGGCAACCTTCCACGTCGCCGAACCGGATTTGAGCGATGCTTCCGCCACAAGGCCGATTTGCTCCCGCGTGACGGAGCCGAGGTGAAGATCAGCGAGTGTGGTGGGTAGGCCAAGCCTTTGACAAAACCGCGCCATCTCCTCGATTTCAGCCAATGGGCGGCCTTCGAGCATGAGCAAACACAAAACGCCAAACGCCACTTTTTCGCCGTGATAGAATGAATGCGTTTCATCCAGAACGGTAAGCCCGTCATGAATGCCATGGGCCGCCGAGACGCCGCAATTTTCAAAGCCTAAACCGCTTAATAGCGTATTGGCCTCAATGATGTTTTCAACGGCCTGTGTGAGCGCTCCACGCTCGACGGCAAGCTTTGCTGCCAACGCATCCCGCATCAGCACTTCATGGCAGGTGCGTGCAATGCTGATGCCTGCGGCGGGCGGCGGCAGATTGGGTTGAACGAGGTTGTTTGAGTTTGAATCGAGATTAGAGCGCGCCTCAAACCATGTTGAAAGCGCGTCGCCAATACCCGCTACCAGAAAGCGGACAGGGGCTGCGGCAATAATCGCGCTATCAACGATGACGACATCGGGGTTGCGCGGTAAAAACATCGATTCTTGATAAACGCCATGGCTATCATAGCGCACGGCAATGGCGCTGCACGGGGCATCCGTTGATGCGATCGTTGGGACGATTGCAATCCGCGCGCCGGTGGCTATCGCTGTCAATTTAGAGGTATCGGCGGTTTTACCGCCACCGATGCCGATAATCACATCCGCTTTGACATTACGGGCAAGGGCAATGACCCGAGTAATTTCCTCGTTACAGCATTCGCCGCCAAAGATTTCTATGGTGGCTTTCAAGCCTGCTTCCTGCAAGGATTGCTCAATAACGGAGCCAAACAGCTTTGCCGCCATGGGATCAATCAGAACAAAAATATGACTACCCAGAGGCCGGATATGCTCGGCAAGGCGCGTGATTTCGCCAGCGCGTTGAATGTATTTTCCGGGGCCGCCGAAGGATCGTCCGCTAACGCTACCCATCACGCACATTCTCCCACAGCATGACCGCCAAGCCATGAAAAGCCTTGCGCGATTGCCCGGCCAGTACCGCTGGAGGTACCGGAACCGAGAACAGGCTGATCTTTAAAAAGGTCTGGCGTGATAGGTGAGAGGACATCAACCATCGTCGTTTTCATTCATAAGGCCGTTGTTGGGGCTCAAAGCTGCGTTTAAAGATTGAGGTTATCGAGATCGTCGTAAAATTCTTGGCTATGGCGGTAGAGGCGATCAAAGAGGGGCTGCATGCGATGGTAGCGCTCCGCCCAGACGGGATCGGGAAGGATATCCTCGTCGTACTTGACATAGGCGCTGATCGCGTCAGCCAATGTGGCAAAGTGGCCTGAGGCGGTCGCTGCCATTGCAGCGCATCCGATAACGCCGCATTCCGCCTGCTTCGGTACCATGATCGGGATGCCATAAATGCTCGCTTTGATGTGTAGCCAAAGCTTCGTTTTCGCGCCGCCACCCGAAGCTATCACTTTATCAATTTTTCGTCCCGTCGCGTGTTCCATGATGCGGAGATGGCGGGCTGCGGCAAAGCCCACACCTTCCAAAACAGAACGATGCAAATAGGCTAAGCCATGCCCCGCCCCGATGCCAAAAAATTGTGCCCGTGCATTGCGATGCGAGCCGAGGCGCTCGCCTACCAAATAGGGCAAAAAGAACAACCCATCAGAGCCGGCGGGTGCTTCGGACGCCTTGTTGACAATGTCGTCATAGCTGAGCGATTTTTCATGGAAGGCGCGGCGTGCCCACCGCATGGCGTCGCCGCCTGTTTCAAGCAGCGCGAAGGGCCCCCAATGGCCCTCCACGGTAGCAACATTGCAGATTTCGGGGTCACGCAGAGGGGCATCGGCAATGACCGTCAAAATACACGACGTGCCCGTCACATCGGAGGCTAGGCCCGGCCGCATGGCACCGGAGCCAAGAAGGGCCACAGGATAGTCAGCGCCACCGACCAGAACCGGCGTCCCTTCGTGCAAACCGGTCAGCCGCGCTGCTTTGGCGGTTACGCTTCCCAATATATCGAGCGGGTTCCGGATTGCAGGCAAAATCGATGCATCGAGACCCAGCATCTCGATCATTTTCGGCGACCAGGTTTGATGCGCCGCATCCATGAGAAAGCTACAGGATGCATCGCCTGTATCCATCGCGCGCTTGCCGGTGAGCCGGAGATTGATGAAATCTTTTGGCATCAACACGATTGAAGCGCGCTGATAGGCTTGCGGATCATTGTCACGCAACCAAGCGAGTTTGAAGCCCGGCCAAGCGGGTGTCGGCGGATTGGCGGTTTCCGCTAGGGCTATATCCATGCCATGCCGATGCTCGAAATCGGCGACATGATCCAGCGTCCGCTTATCATTCCAGAGCGGTGCGGTTTGTCGGGTTAATGCTCCCTCATCATCCACCAGCACCGTGCCATGCATTTGCCCGCAGGCGCAGATGGCCGCTATTCGGCTTGCTCCCCCGTCAACCGCGTCCAGCACCGCGCGAACGGACGCCACCACGCCCAGCCACCAGTCATCGGGACGTTGCTCAGCCCAGCCGAAAGCGGGCACGATCTGATCATGCTCGCGGGCAGCCATGTGAAGGATGGATCCCGTTTGATCGACGAGGGCCGCACGGACGCTGCCGGTGCCGACATCAATGGATAAAGTGAGATCGCGGGACATGGCTTGGCGGCCTTCGTGCGCTATGAGCGTTTCAATGATCCGGTTGAATATTGCAGCAGCATGGCGATCACGATGATGAGGCCCATATAGACCTGCTGGTGATAGCCCGGCACTCCTGCCAAATTCATGATATTGCCGATAATGCCCATCACCAGCGCGCCCAGTAAGGTGTTGATCACACCGCCGCGCCCGCCCATCAAACTGGCGCCACCAATCACAACGGCTGCGATAACATTCAGCTCAGCACCAACGCCAACTTGTGCCGATCCAACGCCTGTACGTGCCGAGGAAATGATGCCGGCAACAGAGGCTAATACGCCCGAAATAACATAGACCGCGAGGATGTAACGCGGGACCGCGATACCCGATAGACGCACTGCCTCTTCATTCGAACCAATGGCCGTAATCACGCGGCCAAACTGGGTGAATTTGAGCAAAACACCGCCCACGATAAACACGGCAAACATCAGGATGACAGGTTGCGGAATACCGGCATAAAAGCCTGAGCCGAAATTGGCGAGCGCTTCGCCATTATCGCCCAACGGGATAGGGCGACCGGCTGAAATGATGAGGGATAGGCCGCGGGTAATCGCCATCATCGCAAGCGACATCACAAAGGATGGCAATTTGAGATAAGCGATGAACGCGCCGGTTACGAGCCCGCAAAGGCCGCCTGCGATTAACGTCAAAATAATGCTGGTTCCTGTTCCCATGTCCAAAAAGGCCATGAAATAAGCAACGAGAACGCCTCCCAATGCGGCGATCGAGCCGACCGATAAATCGATCCCTCGCGTGAGAATAACAAACAACATGCCGACCGACATGATGCCTGCACTTGAGGCCACTTGTCGGAGCACATTGAGGATATTGGTCTGCGTCAAAAAGCTATCGGACCAGAAGCTGGCAACGACGACGAGAACGAGGAAAATACTCAGCGTACCGAAACGCTGGATGATTTCTGAGATAGGGGTCTTGCCGCTTTGAATGCGGCTCTCTGGAGCAACCGTCATGTCTGCCTCACCGCTTCTTTCGTGCTGGTTCACCGGTCATCGCGAGCGAGAGAAGGTTTTCCTCGCTGTAGTCGTCCGGTAGAAGTTCTCCGCAAAGTGCGCCTTCGCGCATTACGAGAATTCGATCACATAGACCAAACAGTTCCTGGTGCTCGGATGAGATCACCAACACCGCTTTGCCCGCCTCGCTCAGGCGATTAACCAGAGCATAAATTTCAGATTTTGCGCCAACATCAACACCGCGCGTAGGCTCGTCGAGAATGATGATATCGCCATCGGCATAGAACCATTTGGCAAGCACAACCTTTTGCTGGTTACCGCCAGAAAGGCTCGAAACCGGAGCATCAATGCTGGAGGCTTTGAGACGCAGATTATCACTTAAAGCCGTTACCGAGCGGCCTTCCTCTTTGCTTTTGAGAAAGCCGAAGCGGTTCACCACGGAGGATAAGCGAGACATTGTCGCATTCACGCGGATAGGCTGATTGAGAATGACGCCTTGCAGTTTGCGATCTTCCGGCAACAGGCCAATGCCCGCCTGAACCGCATCACGCGGCGATTGTAGCCGTAACGCTTTGCCATTCAGGCTGACGACACCTGATTCAAGCCGGTCAGCACCAAAAATAGCGCGTGCTACTTCAGTTCGTCCAGCGCCTACCAACCCGCCTAGTCCGACAATCTCACCGGCACGGATAGAGAAGCTGACATCTTTGACGAGACGGCCCGATACCAGATTTTGAACATCGAGTTTAATCGGACCAAAGCTGCGCGATTTGCGATCAGGAAACATGGTTGAGATTGGTCGCCCAACCATCATCCGGATCACATCGTCAATTGAAACGCTGCTGGCTTCAACGGTCGCGACCACTTTGCCATCTTTCATGACCGTCATCCGGTCAGCGATCGCAAAAACCTCTTCCAGCCGATGGGAAATGTAGACGATGCCGACACCGCGTGCGCGAAGGCCGCGGATGATATCATGCAGTCGCTCGGCATCTTGCGTGGCTAGCACTGCCGTTGGCTCGTCGAACACGATAATTTTAACATCGCGTGAGAGCGCTTTGGCAATTTCGACAATTTGCTGATGGGCGACGGCAAGGCTGCCAACTGTGGCGCCAGGGTCGATGTCAAAGCCTAGACGTTGGATGAGCTCACCAGCGCGCTTTTTAAGCGTGATCCAGCCAATAATCGCGGGTAGCTCGCCAAGAAAAATATTTTCAGCAACCGTGAGATCGGGCGCGAGTGCGAATTCTTGATGAATGACCGCGATACCTAAGGCCCGCGCCGTGCTGGGGCCGGTAAACTCGATTTGACGGCCTTCGATTTCAACCGTGCCGCTGCTGGGCAGCATCTCGCCGCCTAAAACGCGCATCAGTGTTGATTTTCCAGCACCATTTTCACCTAGCAGTGCGTGGATTTCACCGGCCCGGACATCAAAATCAACGCCGCCAAGCGCGTGGATGCCCCCGAAGGATTTGGTGATGGCCGTAAGCTTGACGAGGTCGGTCATTGCCTTTTTGCCTAGCTTGAGAGAAACGGCGGCAGCATGATAACGCTGCCGCCGCCACTGGGGAACTTCGTTTAACCGCAATCCTCAGAAAACAGCTTCTTTGCGGTAGAACTTGTCAACATTCTCTTTCGTGATCACGGCTGGTGTCGTCAGGAACAATTTCGGGAAATCGCCAGCAAGCGAACCGTTAAGCGCCTTAAGACCAATATCAATGGCCGTACGAGCCACAAGATCAGGATCGTTCAGGCCTGTTGCGCCGTACGTTCCTTCTTTGATCGCTTCAAGAGCTTCCTTTTGAGCGTCAGCAGCGGCGAGCACAAGAACGTCTTTCTTACCAGCGGCCTTCAAAGCCTTCATGGCGCCAAGAACCATCGAGTCATTTTCACCGATCACGACGTTGACGTCCTGATGAGCCTGGAGAAGATCTTCCATGGCCTTCAGACCGCCCTCGTCAGCCCAACCGCCCCAACCTTGGCCGAGAACCTGAAAGCTTGACTTGCCTTCATTGGTCAACTGACCTTCGACGATGCCTTTGAAGACGCCGAGACGACGATCGCGACCAACTTCATTGCCCTTGTCACCCGACAAGAGAATGATTTTCATTGGCTTGCCTTGCATTTTCTTGGCAAGCCACTGACCGACGAGATAGCCGTTCTGGTCATTCGACGAGCGAACCTGGGTCACAACATGTGCCTTAGGGTTGATGCTCGAATCCATGACGATGACTTTGACGCCCTTGGCGGTTGCAGCGTCTGCGGTAGCAACCATGCCTTCTGGATCGCGTGGGTTAAGGATCAAAAGGTTCACGCCCTTGGTGACCATATCCTCAACGTCTGCGATCTGCTTTTGCATATCGTTCTGGCCGTCAGAAGACGACACTTCGCAACCAGCCTTTTTGGCCTGATCAACGGCTGCAGCAACCTGAGCCGCGAAATATGGCGCACCAAGCGTATACATTGCAACGCCGACCTTGCAGTTCGCGGCCTGAGCCGATCCGAGAGCGCTGGTCATCATTCCCGTCGCGAGCAATACGCCCGTGATTGTTAGCTTCTTCATCTTATCCTCCCTGTCGATTTCCGGGCCGCTTCTTATGACCCATTTTTGTAGCGTAGAGACAAAACCAGACCTTCGTCAAGCGCCTTTAACTATACATTTTTGATAACAATCAACAAATGTAAACTTGTTGCGGTGCAATAAAAACAGCTAAATTATTATAAAAAAAATACTTAGTACCGAAAACACGGCTGGTTTTACCAAAAAGAAGATTATGTAGTAAAATTACAAAATTAACGTTATCACCAAAACGGCAATTTGTGCGACGAAGGGGTAATATGATGCAAATGAGAGAGCCGGGCCTGTGCACCGTTGATGTGGAGCGAGGTGAGCTGAAGGGAGCAACAAACCGCTATGTAAAGACTCTGCTTGACTTAGAAGGCCTGTATGAAGATCAGGCAGCCTATACTTCGCTTCTTGCCAAAATGGCTGATGAAATTGTCTATGAAGTGACCGATTATAAGCCATCAAGCATGAGCGGCGATATGATTATCGGTGTTACCCGCATGATTCCGGGCAAAGTGGGAAATGAATATTTTCTGACCCGCGGCCATATCCATGCAAAGCCCAATAGGCCGGAAATGTATTATGGCGAAAAGGGCACCGGCATTATGCTGCTCGA
This sequence comes from Beijerinckiaceae bacterium, assembly GCA_026461505.1. Taxonomy (GTDB): domain Bacteria; phylum Pseudomonadota; class Alphaproteobacteria; order Rhizobiales; family Beijerinckiaceae; genus CAIUPE01. The sequence continues at coordinate 48,450 of JAPJMW010000109.1, read as the reverse complement.
ATCGCCCGCAGGTGAAATCCGCACCATCGAGATTGCCCCGCGGACCATGTGTTATGTGCCACCCTTCTGGATTCATCGCTCGGTCAATACGGGCCCCGGTGAACTGGTGATGACCTTCGCTTACCCCGCCGATTCTGGCCAGGATTACGACATCATCGCGAAGGCAGGCGGCATGCGAAACCGAATCATTGATGACGGTAAAGGCGGCTGGAAGGCTGTTGAAAATAAACAATACCGCGTGCGCTCCGATCATCTCATCGCCGAAATACAGGCCAAGGCCGATTAATCCCACTGATTGTAGGTTACTCCATGTCTCTTGATTTATTTGCCCAAATTGCCGCCATCGGCGTGGTGCCTGTCATTGCAATTGACCGCGTGCAGGATGCGCTTCCGCTTGCCGATGCCTTGCTTGAAGGTGGCCTCGGCATCGCCGAAATTACCTTTCGCACGGCGGCCGCTGCCGATGTGCTTGATATCCTCCATCGCGAACGGCCTGAGCTGATCGTTGGTGCTGGCACGGTTCTCGATCTGGCTTCGCTTAATTCTGCGAAAGCAGCAGGAGCGAGCTTTTGCCTGTCACCCGGATTTGATGCCCCGATTGTTGACGCAGCGATTGCAATGGGCATGCCGTTTGCGCCCGGTATTATGACGCCGAGCGAATTGTCTGGCGTTGTTTGTAGCGGCTTGCGCTTCGCTAAATTCTTTCCGGCAGGCATTGCGGGCGGCCCTAAAGCTCTTGAGGGCGTCGCTGCACCTTTCGCTCATCTGGGCGTGAGCTTCATTCCGACAGGCGGCGTCAGTCCCGACACGATGGGGGATTGGCTGACTTTGCCGAGCGTTGCGGCTGTGGGCGGTACATGGATTGCCCGCTCAGCCGATATACGGGAAGGCAGGTTCGCCGATATTACCAAATTGGCGCGTGCCGCCGTCGAGCGTGTCAAAGCGATCCGTGAGGCAAGGAAATGACATCTTATTCAGCTGCGACTGTTCCAACCCTTTATTTTATCGGGGTAACAACAACCAAAAGCTCGATTATGAAGGTGTTTCCGGCATGGGCAGCTCATCTTGGCCTCAAAGACGCCGTGATTAAGGGAATTGATTTTCCCCTGCACGCCGATGCCGCAGCCTATCGAGAGGCCGTTGAATTTATCAAACACGACCCGTTATCGCTTGGCGCTCTGGTGACGACCCATAAGATTGATCTCTTTCAAGCCTGCAAGGACATGTTTGATGTCATTGATCCCCATGCCGCGACCATGGGAGAAACAAGCTGCATTTCCAAGCAGAATGGCCGCCTTGTGTGTCATGCCAAAGATCCGATTTCCTCGGGGCTAGCCATCGACGGGTTTATTCCGGCGGGGTATTTTAAACGGACAGGTGCCGAGCTGTTTTCCATCGGAGCCGGAGGGTCCACCATCGCGTTAACCTGGCATATGATGCGCGCCGAGCGCGGTCTGGATGTTCCCTCGCGGATCATCGTATCGAATCGAAGTGCTGGCCGACTAGACGAAATCAGGCGCATTCATAGCGAAATGGGGGTCAAGGTTCCCGTCGACTATGTGCTGGCGCCAAAGCCTGTCGATAACGATGCCGTGCTCAGCCAGCTTAAGCCGGGATCCATGGTGATTAATGCGACAGGCTTGGGCAAAGATGCCCCCGGCTCGCCTCTAACGGATGCTGCGATCTTTCCCGAAAACGGCATTGTATGGGATTTGAATTATCGCGGCGATCTCGTTTTTCTGGATCAGGCGCGACGTAAGCTCGCATCGCGTCATCTCCAGATCGAGGATGGGTGGACCTATTTCATCCATGGCTGGACGCAAGTTATTGCCGAAGTTTTTCATATCGACATTCCCGTTTCCGGCCCGGAATTTGATGCCATCTCCGAGATTGCCTTGGCCTCCTCCAACCGCTGAGAACACTTGTGAAGCGTATCCTCATTACGCCGCGCTCTTTGACGGCGACACCCCATCCGACGGTCGAAAAATTAAAGCAAGACGGCTTTGATATCGTCTATTCGACGCCCGGCCAATTACCCGGCGAGGCGGAGTTGATGCGTCTTGTACCCGGTATTTCGGGCTGGATCGCGGGCGTCGAGCCCATCTCTGAAGCGGTCATCGCTTGTGCGGATAAACTGCGGGTGATCAGCCGTAACGGCATCGGGATTGATAATTTGCCGATACCTTATCTTGAGGGCCGACAGATCGCTGTTCGTGTAGCAGCCGGATCAAATGCACGCGGCGTCGCTGAACTGGCGCTGGGGATGATGTTTGCGGCCCTACGACATATTCCATTTTGTGATGCTGGCATTAAAGCGGGTCAATGGCCACGTCGAATCGGGCGTGAAATTCAAAGCCGTTGCGTTGGAATTATTGGCTATGGCGCAATCGGTCGCGAAGTAGCCCGTCTATGCGTTGAGCTCGGTGCCAATGTATTCGTATATGATCCCTTTGCCGATTTGACTACACAGGGTGACGCCCGCATCGCACAGGTCGATCTGGCTACACTGTTGGAAAAGTCTGAGCTTATTTCCCTGCATTGTCCCCCTAAGCCCGACGTGCCGTTGATCGGGACAGCTGAGCTCGCGGCCATGCGCGTGGGAACTGTTCTGATCAATACTGCGCGCGCGTCGCTGATCGATGAAAGCGCTATTCTCGACGCTGTAATCAGCGGAAAAATTTCCGTCTATGCAACAGACGTGTTTGAAAGCGAACCGCCTGTCACGCTCGATCTCGTCGCGCATCCGAATGTGATCGCGACAAGCCATATTGGCGGCTTTACCGATGAGAGCGTTGCGCGCGCTACCGATATGGCTGTGCACAATATGATCGAATGTTTGGACCGGGAATAGGCCATGGCCCGTCCCCTCCGCTCGACTCCGTTTTTAGAATCTTTGGCCGAAAAACTCGTCGGTGAGGTGAGGCCGGGCTGTCGGATCTATTGGCTGGGGCAAGCCGGATTTATCATTGAAATGGCCGGATACCGGATCATCATTGATCCGTATCTGTCAAATTCGTTAGCCGAAAAATACAAGGACGGTCCGCGCTCCTATGAACGCATGATGCCGGCACCGATCACGATTGAAGCTTTAGATCGGATCGATCTTGTCCTATGCACTCATCACCACACGGACCATATGGATTCCGCAACGCTTGCCCCTTTGGCGCGCCGTTATCCAAACCTGAAATTTGTTGTTCCGGCGGCTTCGCTTGATTTGGCGCGAGAGAAAATTGGCGTAGAGGATCGGCGTCTTATTCTAATGGTTGCCGGTCAGAGCATTAAGCCTCTCGAAGGGCTGACCGTTCACGCCGTGCGCGCGTCCCATGAAACGCTTGAGACCGATGCGCAAGGGCAGCATCGATTTCTTGGCTATGTCTTAGAGAGCAAAGACTGTTCCCTTTTTCATTCAGGCGACACGGTTCCGTTTGACGGGCAGAGTACCGAGATTGCAGCCTTTAAGCCTGATCTGGCGTTGTTGCCGGTCAACGGACGCTCAAAAGAACTTTTGGAAACGGGTGTTCCCGGCAATCTGTTTCTCGCTGAGGCTATTACGCTATGTAAGGAAGCTGGCATCCCCGCTATGATGGCCCATCATTTCGGAATGTTTGCGTTCAATACGCTATCAGCCGATATGATTGATTCAGCCGTAGCGCCAGTCCAGTTGGTCCGCGCCGAGATCCGAAAAGAATATGAAGTGTAATGGATGCCCTTTTTCTCAACGGAGCGTTTGATTCGCGCGTTGCAAAATAGGCACTTCGCGAACGCGAGGAAGGCGAGGACTTGCTTAAGGTTGCCGCCGTAGGCCTTTTGCGGCAGAGCTCGCTATTACTATAAAGATGGTGGCATTGGTTCGGCCAAAATATCGCCGTACCCGGCCGAACCGATTGGGCAAGGGCCGGGAAAAGGGTGCTTGCGGGATTTGTTAGGCGCTGAGGACTTTCGCTTCACCAATGGCAAAAATGGTGTGCTCGTCTTTTGCGATTAGGCGCAAGATTTCTATGTTATCTTGGGTCGAAGCAATCTGTACGTAAGCAGGACCATCGAATCCACAAGCGAATGGTACTTATTAGGACGCTTCTAGAGTTGCTGAAGGGAACTGGCGGCAATGCGGGCATTCTTGTGGATTTATCAGAGGGAATCGAGGAGGGCGACAGCGACGATCCGGATGGCGCCCTCAATAGCAGAGCTGATGGATAAAAGAACCGGCCGAAAATGCCTTCAGCCAAACCAGAAGTTTAGTCGCTAATTTCCAAATAGTTGGTAGCTATGTGGTAGCTAGGCTTTTCAAAGCTTTGATTGTTTTTCAACTAACCCATTGAAATGATTGGCGCACCCGACACGCCAGATTCCACCAAAGACCCGATCAACAAACCAATAATGGCAATAATTTACCTGATCGCTTGCTTTGGTCAAATAGTTGGAATTTGTCCCACCCGCTGCCCTACCAACTATGTGGATCACCATACCGTGCGTTCACAACGCATGTAGCGTGTCAAAACGCTTTGCCATGGAAGATGACACCTGATCAGGCACGTGTAACGAAAAGACTACTATTATGGTAATTTCGTTACACTATTTTGCACCAGAACCTGACCTACCTATGATCCTATAGGTGCTGGCTCGGCTAATCCCCAACTGCTGGGCAATGGCACTTGCACCCAGACCTTGACCATATAACTCCAAGACCTGTTGCGATTTGGCACGAGCAGTGGGTTGGCGACCACGATATTTGCCAGCCAATTTAGCCGCACTTATGCCTTCCCGTTGCCGTAGCAACATAATCTCACGCTCAAATTGGGCAATTGAACCAACAAGGTTCAGCAATAAGCGTCCAGTTGGCGAGCCAGTATCAAGGTTCATATCCAAGATACAAAGCGTGGCTTCACGCTCTTCCAAACGTTCAATGATTTTAACAAGGTCTGGGATGGAACGAGCCAAACGGTCAAGTTTGGTCACTACCAACACATCACCACGCCGCACAAAGCGTAACACACGTTCTAACTCATCCCGACGCTGAACTGATGATACCTGTTCTTGGAATATCTCGGTGCAGCCATAGGTGGTCAGGTCACGGATTTGTGCCTCTAACCCTGCGGTCTGCTCACTGGTGGAAGTTCTTGCATATCCAATCTTGACCATTGCTGTTCCTCACATGCGCATATTGTCTCAAATAACAATATATCACTTTGTGAGAATCGGCCAAGGCCCACGCAAACACTATTTGTATGAAACAGTTTATTGCCCACCAATGCGCAATCACATGAGCAAGGTCTATTGGGACGGCTTGGTAAGGTTGGGGAGGCGGCACGGCGGCGAGTTTTTCACGCAGCCCTCGGTGATGCGGGTGATGGTGGAGATGCTCGAGCCCTATCGGGTAAACGAAGCAACATGGCCTGCGTCTACATTCAGAATATTACCCGTAGACTTGAACGATGCGTCCGATGCGAAAAAATATACACCTTCTGCAATATCTTCGGAGAACACAGATCGTTGCAGAAGAGAGCGCTTGCGATAATGCTCTTCCAATTGGTCAGGCCTGATTTTAAGCGATTCCGCACGGCTGTCACGGTACCCATCCGACATCAATTTTGAGCCCCGCAATACCGCATCAGGATTTACCGTGTTAACGCGGATGCCAAAGGGTGCGCCCTCAAGAGCCATGCAGCGGGCGAGATGAATCTCGGCAGCTTTCATTGATCCATAAGCACCCGTTCCGGCCGAAGCGATCATGCCATTCTTTGACGCGATGAAGATCATCGAGCCTCCCAGATTTTGTTGCTTCATGATACGAAACGCTTCGCGGCCAACGAGAAAATATCCCGTTCCTAAAATCGCCATCTGCTTGTTCCAGTCATCAAGCGTCGTGTTTTCAATTGGCGAAGGAATTGCAATGCCCGCATTGTTAACCAAGATATCGAGCCCGCCAAAATGGAGTACCGTATCATCAAAACCTTTAATGATGGCGCCTTCGCTCGTCACATCAATTTTAACGGCGTAAACATTATCCTTGCCATAGTCTGTTGTAAATTGTGCAGTTGTTTCTTCCAAAGCCTTTTCGTCGATATCAGCAAGGGCGACACAAGCGCCTTGGCTCAATAATTTTTTAGCGATGGCTGTACCGATGCCATTAGCAGCGCCTGTTACCAACGCAACCCGACCTTGTAGCGATTTAGGCTTGGGCATGCGCGCCAACTTGGCTTCTTCGAGGCGCCAATATTCAATGTTAAACGCTTCTTGCTCAGGCAATCCTTTGTATTCTGAAACGCTTGATGCTCCCCGCATCACATTGATCGCATTGATATAGAATTCAGAGGCAATGCGCGCCGCTGCCTTGCTCTTTCCGAATGCCAGCATACCCACTTGTGGAATGAGATAAATCACCGCATTGGGATCTCGCATCGCGGGCGAACCTGCTTGACGGCACCGCTCATAATACGCAGCGTAAGCTTGCCGATAGCCTTCTATTAAAGCTTCTAAATCAACTCCTTTCGTTTTGTTAGGTATAATAACGGGTTTAATTTTTATTGTTAAAAAATGATCGGGACAGGAAGTGCCTATTGCCGCCAAGGCTGTCATTTGCTTTGAATTGACGAATTCAAGAACCTCAGGTGCATCCGAGAAATGGCCAATTTTCATCTCAGAAGTGCAAATATGCGCACGAATATCCAGCATTAAACGCTTGGCTATTTTAGCCCGCTCGGCGACAGGAAGAGCGCTAACCAGCTCACCAGCAAAAACCAGCTTCTTGCCGGAATTATCCAGCCAGTTCGACGCCTTATTCACGATACGAATTGTCGTGTCATAACAAGCTTTGGCATTTGGCCCCCAAGTGAAGAGCCCATGGCTTTCCAGTACAACGCCAACAAGGGAAGGGTTTTCACTGGCCAATTGGCCGAGCTTAATTCCAAGATCGATCCCTGGTCTTTGCCAAGGTAGAAAACCAATTTCATTACCAAATATTTCTCTTGTTAAACTCTGCGCATCTTTACTCGCAGCAATCGCGATAATAGAATCCGAATGAACATGATCGACATGCGCATGGGGAACATAGCTATGCAGGCAGGTGTCAATGGATGGCGCACGCGGGTTTAGATTGAAAATGCAATGGTTCAATGCGTGGGCCATCGCGTCTTCCTGATCAAGCGATATATAGCGGTCTTTGAGAGACGCTAGCCTGTCTTGATAAAGCGTTGCAAAACCATCAAGCTTCATCGACCCCATGTCACCGCCCGAGCCTTTAACCAATAAAACGGTCACCGGTACATCGCTGAACGGATCTCTCATTTCGGTCTTGGCGGACGTGTTACCACCACCAAAATTTGTAATGCGCAAATCAGCTCCCAGAAGGTGGGAACGATAGAGCAGCTGGCCAGTTTCATCGAGCGAATTAGCGTACGTATCGTCCCACCGGGACACGACAGATATAGTGTCATTCATGGTCATTTTGCTTCGTTCTCATTTCCCGTCGGCCATGCGAAAACAACAGCCGAGAACTGACTAAAATTATTGTTTACCGAATCATGAAATTTATCAACCCCAAAATATCGCCGCGACCTATATTTTTAATTATTTTCCAATATTTTATTGACATATAATCTTTCTTTGGAGAAGAAAATTTGGCATAAAATTTTAGTGTTTATTTTGCGCTGCGGAGGTTACCATGACGGAGCAAGTTTTTGATGTCGCAATTATCGGCGGCGGCATCAATGGCACTGGTATTGCACGCGATGCGGCGGGACGAAATTTGAGTGTTTATCTCTGTGAACAAGACGACCTCGCCTCGGGTACTTCGTCCTGGTCAACCAAACTCATTCATGGTGGACTTCGGTATCTCGAGCATTACGAATTTCGGCTGGTGCGCGAGGCGTTGATTGAGCGCGAAATCTTATGGGGAATTGCACCGCATATCATTTGGCCGCTCAGATTTGTATTGCCCTATCACCAAGGATTACGGCCCGCCTGGATTCTTCGTCTCGGCCTCTTTATCTATGACCATCTCGGTGGCCGCAAATTACTTCCTGCGACGCGCACGTTAAATCTCAAAATTGATGCCGCGGGTAAACCGTTAAAAACTGATTCTAAAATTGGCTTCGAATATTCGGACTGTTGGGTAGAAGATTCCCGATTGGTTGTGCTCAACGCGATGGATGCGCGTGACCACGGTGCCCTCATTGAAACGCGCCATAAACTAGTGTCGGCCCGTCGAGAGAAGGGGGTGTGGAACCTATCGATTTTGAATCAGAGGACGGGTAAAAAAAAGTCATTGCATGCAAAATCATTGGTGAATGCATCTGGCCCTTGGGTGGCTGATGTTTTGGCTACAAAAGTGAGGTCCAAAACGCTAGCCAAAATTCGGATGGTTCAGGGGTCGCACATCGTTGTCCCGCGCCTCTATGAGCATGACCGTTGCTATATTTTTCAAAACAGCGATGGACGTATCATTTTTGCGATTCCCTACGAGCAGGATTTTACTTTGATTGGCACGACGGATTGCGATTACAAAGGTGACCCCGCTTTGGTGAAAGCCAGCGACGAGGAAATTTCTTATCTTTGCGCGGCAGCGAGTGAGTATTTTGAAAAGCCTATCCAGACTTCCGACATAATCTGGACCTATTCCGGCGTAAGGCCACTTTATGATGACGGCGCTTCAAAAGCACAGGAGGCCACGCGTGATTATGTTCTCAAGCTCGATGCACCGGAAGGTGAGGCAGCTCTTCTCTCCATCTTCGGCGGAAAAATAACCACCTATCGACGGCTAGCCGAAGCTGCCCTTGAAAAACTTGGTTCCTATTTGCCGGGCAATAGTGAAAATCAGCGGGGCTGGACGGGTAAGAAATTATTGCCCGGCGGCGATTTCGATCGAAACGGATTCAGTGGGTTGGTGGAAGCCCTTAGCCAAAAACATCCTAAGATTCGCAAAGCCCTCATTAGTCGTTTAGTGCGCGCGTATGGAACACGCACTGACTTCATCCTCGGTAAGGCCGAAAGCGAGAGCGATCTCGGTACCTTTTTTGGCGACACGCTTTCGGAAGCTGAAGTTCTATATTTGATCACGCATGAGTGGGTGATCACCGCCCACGATGTCCTGTGGCGGCGAAGCAAATTGGGCTTACGATTAACGAAAGACCAAGTGCAGAAACTTGAAGATTTTATCGCATCCGAACTCGCACATTCGATTTAGAAATTGGCACGGGGACAAATCAGAAAATGGCTGTAACCGCGCGTTTAATTGATTGACCGATGAAGCTTAATCGGCGAGGTGTTTAGCGAGTAAATCGGTTAGCACCGGCAATTCGTCAACATGTAGCATATGCCCTGCATCGGCGACGAACCTTGCAGCAACACGATGGGGTAAATTGGCTGCATGGTACCAAGGGATAATCTTATCGCCGATGCCAAAAACGACATCAACGGGGCCGGGCAAATTGGCTAATTCAGTTCGAATATCTATCGCCTGCTTGCCATCGTTAACTAGCTGTGAGGCGAGAGTGGTGAGGCGACCTCGACCAAGTTCTTTTGTTATGGCCAGTAATTGCTTCGACGAATAAGGGACCGAACGAACCGTCAGCAATTGAAGTAGCTCGGCAATTGCGCCTGGCTTATTGGCGTGCGCGATGCCTGCTATAAACTCACTATCAATCTCGGGGCCGACACCAAAGGGAGCTAAAAGAGTTAAACGCGTTATCCGCTGCCGGTTTCGACTTGCCGCCAATACCACAGCTGCAGCACCCATCGAATGACCAACGAGATGGAAGCGATCATAGCCTACAAGTGTAAATGCATTCTCAAGGGATGAAACGACTGCATCAAAATTATCAGCATTAATCGCCGTGTCGCCATGGCCTGCAAGATCAGGCGCATAGACATCAAAACCGTTCCGTGCGAGTGCTCCGCTTAGCGCTTCCCACGTTGCACCATTGCTACCAAATCCATGGACCAGCATAATCGCGCCGCGCCGCTTGGTTTCTGTCAACCAACGACGCATTTTTATACGGCTTTGACCTGCATCGCCTTTGGAACTTTCCATAACCGAAAGTTCGCGCTTTACATCACCTGCCTCAATCCGCGAAAGCGGACCTGTTCCCTGAACGGTCGCAATTTTAATGCCTGCTTCACGCGCCAACTGCCGAGCAAGAGGGGTGGCCCGTAATTGATTCTCGTCATCCGCCGATGAAGCGACAGCGTGTTCGACCGCACTGTGATTACTGGTGGAATCCGTTTGTTCAGGGGCCTTGTCAGGCGTTGGCAAGCTTGGTGCAGGCGCTGCGATTTTTGATGTTAAATCAGTCTCACCCGCCGCTAAAATATAGGCCAATACGGCACCGACGGGCATTTCCACGCCTTCGTCGACGGCTATTCCCGCAATCGTACCCGATGCCGTGGCCTCAACTTCCATTACCGATTTGTCGGTGTTCATTTCAAAAACGAGATCACCGGTCTTCACCGCATCGCCGTTTTTAACGGCCCAGCGTGCTACAGAGCCGCTCTCCATGGCCATATCCACCCGTGGAAGAATGATCTCCGTTGCCATTAGCGACGATCCTTACGCAGCAAATTGAGGGCCGCCGCGACGATATCGTCTTCCTGCGGTACAGCTGCTTTTTCCAAAACCGGGTTGTAGGGCAGCGGTACTTCCTGCCCGCCAAGCCGCATGATCGGCGCGTCCAGAAAATCAAAAGCATCACTCTCTGCAACCGCAGCGCTGATTTCAGCTCCGACACCAAGCGTCTTCACGCCTTCATATACGACGATCAGCCGAGACGTTTTTCGCACACTACGGAAAATTGTTTCGGTATCCATTGGGCGAATGCTGCGAAGGTCGATAACTTCCGCTTCAATGCCCTGCGCGGCCAATTGTTCTGCTGCAGCCAAGGCACGCACCGCCATAATGGAGGTTCCCACAATGGTGACATCGGTTCCCGCCCGTCGAACAACAGCCTGCCCAATCGTGATACGATAAGGCTCAATCGGCACCGCACCTTTCATTTTATAGAGTAATTTATGCTCGAAAAACAAAACGGGGTTGGGGTCATCGATGGCTGCAAGCAAAAGACCTTTGGCATCATACGGTGTTGACGGCTGCACCACTTTCAACCCCGGAATATGACCAAACCATGCTTCAAGACTTTGGCTATGTTGTGCCGCAGCGCCAGTCCCCGATCCCGACGGCATTCTGACCACAAGAGGCACACTCGCTTTGCCGCCAAACATAAAGCGGATCTTGGCGGCCTGATTGACAATCTGCTCGGCGGCAAGCGTTACAAAGTCTGAGAATTGCAATTCAAGAATAGGCCGCATGCCGGTCAGCGCGGCACCAACGGCGGCACCTGCAATGCCAAGCTCTGCAATCGGCGTATCAATCACACGCTCGGCACCGAAGCGATGAATCAAATCGCCGGTCACGCCAAAGGCGCCGCCATAGGTTCCGATATCTTCGCCAAGGATAAAAACAGTAGGGTCGGCTTCCATTGCCTGCCCCATCGCTTCACGAATGGCTTCGGCATAGGTTAATTCGCGAACCTGATTGATCATGTCCTTGGGCTTATCAAGCATAGACATCCTCCGTCAGGCGAGCGGGGTCTGGATTGGGACTTGCCTTGGCAAATTCAATCGCCACCTCCATCTCCACTTCAATAGCGGCATCAATCGCATCGAAGCGATCAGCGCTCAGTCTACCAAGACCCAAAACTTCATTGCGTAACCGTTCAATCGGACAACGGCCACGCCATTCCTCAATTTCTTCTTTGGTCCGATAGAAATTGCGATCGCTTTTTGAGTGGCCCCGAATACGATAGGTCTTGCATTCGATCAGCGAAGGACCTTCGCCCGCGCGCGCGCGGGCAATAGCCGTTTCCGCAACGGCTCTGACGGCCGCAACATCATTACCATCCACGCTAATGCCGGGCATGGCATAGGAAACAGCGCGCTGCGCAATATCTGGAACAGCACTTGAACGAGCAATATCCATCGACATGCCGTATTTGTTATTTTCACAAACAAACACGACGGGCAGGCGCCAAATGGACGCCATATTTAGCGCCTCGTGAAACGCCCCTTCATTCGAAGCGCCGTCACCGAAAAAGCAAACACACACCTGGTCACTCTTGCGCATTTTTGCGGACAGAGCGGCCCCGACGGCAATCGGAAGCCCGCCACCCACAATGCCATTTGCGCCCAGATTACCTGATTCAACATCCGCGATATGCATGGAGCCGCCGCGTCCACCGCAATAGCCGGTCTGCTTACCAAAGAATTCAGCAAACATAAGGGCAGGATCAGCTCCCTTCGCAATTGAGTGTCCGTGGCCGCGATGCGTCGAGGTTAGAGTATCTGATGCACGCAAAGCCACTACAACGCCAACCGCGCTGGCTTCCTGCCCGATCGAAAGATGCATGGTGCCGTGGATAAACCCACGCATGTAGCTTTCTTCCGCACGCTCCTCAAAGCGGCGGATCAGCTTCATCGCTCGGTAACTTTCAAGGATTGTATCGTCTGAAAGGTTGGCTAGTTCAGGGCGTTGATTGGGCCTTAACGCTTCAACGGAAGATGACACAGCAAACTCCACCTGACCCAATCCGACAGGCCCTGACTAGGCCTGCCGTTGAACCAGAAATTTAGCGGGCATTTTTTTACCCAGTGATGTTTTAAATAACTTTTGTAGGGTATCGGAACAAAAGTTCATAGTCAAATATCACCCGCTAAAGAAGAGTGTGTCGAATACCTTATTTTATCGCCATGGCGCGCACGTGCCGCTCGGCCTCATACATCGCCCTGAACCGATTTAGCCTTGGTTGATAGATTGACTTTTTTGCTGCATCAGGTTGATATCGAAGCTTAATATCCGGCTTGAAACAAATTTCAGCTTCCGTTCCTGCGCCTGCTGCTAGCATGCCAAGACGCGCGGCACCCAATGCCGCGCCCGTCTCGGCGCCTGCAGGAAGGTCGAGGGGGAATTGAATAACGTCAGACAGCATTTGCCCCCAAAACCGGCTACGCGCTCCGCCGCCCACCCAAAAGCAGCTTGTAAGCTCCGCGCCCGAATCGGCCAGAACATCGAAATCATCAGCAAAGCAAAAAGCGACGCCCTCCATTACCGCATAGGCCATTGCGGCGTGGCTGTGCTGAGCTCTTAAGCCTGAGAAGATGCCATTCGCTTCGGGATCATTATGGGGCGTTCGCTCGCCCGTCAGATAGGGCACAAAAACAGGCGCATTGCTCAACTCAGCCGGATTGGCAGCAAAGGCCTCCACTTCGGCAATGAGTTCGCCAACCTTATCTCCCTTGCCTATCACATCGGCAAACCACGACAATGCCGACGCGGCTGATAAAGTGACGCCCATCACATGCCATCGGCCGGGCAGTGCATGGCACATCGCATTCAACGCCCGGTCAGGTTTGGTTAAAAGGCGATCCGTTACCGCAAACAATACTCCGGATGTCCCCATCGAGAGCAGCCCTTGGCCGCCTTTAACCGCTCCAATTCCCACAGCCGCCGCGGCATTGTCTCCGGCACCACCGGCAATCACTACCGCGTTTTTCGCAAGCCCCCATGCGTTTGACAGTTCATCGCTAAACATGGCGGATGCCGCCGAGCCCTCAACAAGGTCACCCACATAGGATCGGTCAATACCGCCGGCGGCAAGCAGGGTATCATCCCATTGACGGCCCGCAATATCATGCCAAAGCGTGCCACCTGCATCAGACATTTCGGCGATATAGGCACCGGAAAGCCGGAACCGAATATAATCTTTCGGCAAAAGAATTTTTCGCGTTTTCTTGAACACTTCCGGCTCATGGCGGCGCACCCATAAAACTTTAGGGGCAGTAAAGCCGACCATCGCGATATTTGAAGCCAGCGCTATGAAATCAGGAAGGCTGGCTTGCAATTCTTCAGCCTCGCGGCCACACCGCCCGTCATTCCACAAAATGGCCGGACGCAAAACCTTGCCCTCGCCATCAAGAAGGACGGCACCATGTTGCTGGCCTGACAGACCAATGCCATGCAGCGCCGCAAAGGCTTCAGGAGCGGACTGACCCACCTGCGCAATAGCGGTGAGGCAAGCCTGCCACCATTCATCCGGATCTTGTTCGGACCAAAGGGGGTGCGGTCGGGAAATTGAAACCGCAACGGAGGCCTCGGCAACAACCGTTTGTTGTTCATCAATCAGCAATGCCTTGATGGACGAGGTGCCGATATCAAGTCCAAGAAATGTCGCCTTCATGTCATCCCCCCTATACGATTATTGCTGTCATCATCCCCTATCAAACCGGAGCGATGTAGATTTTATAACAAGCGATCCGTCGGCCTATTCACGACCATTCGGAAAAATCATGCTCTTGATCATGCCGGGTGCATTATCGGCGTGCAATTGAAACGCACGCGGTGCATCCTTTAGTTCGAAACGATGGCTAATCATCGATTTAACATCAACCAAGCCTCGCGAAACGAGTTCGATGGCGCGTGGATAGACATGACCCATGCGTCGCGAAAATTTGATTTTCAAGCCCCGCCGCCGCGCTTCCGCAGCGGGCAGCGTGTAGATATCGCCATCCGGAATACCGACCAGCACCACACGGCCGCCGATCCGCGCCGCAAGAACGGCATCCCGCATTCCGTCTGCTGAATTGGTAGCTTCAATAACAAGAGGCGCCCCCGATGTGCCGGTCCAAGCGACCGCCTCGTGGAGGCTGGCCGAAGCGTTACGGGCACCGAGCTTCAGCGCCATTGCGCGACGGTGCTCGAGCGGCTCAACCACAAAAATATCGCCTGCTCCGCTGGCTTTCAAAACCTCGAGGATCAACAAACCAACCGGCCCGCAACCCAGCAGAATAATTGTTTCAAGCAAGCGCGGCTTTGCCAGATCAACCGCATGGATAGCAACCCCCAAGGGCTCGAGCATAACTGCCTCAACGGCCGACATGCCCTCTGGTATGCAAACAATTTGCGATTCAGGTACCCAGAGATGGCCGGTCATGGCACCGTCAAACGGCGGGGCTCCGATAAACTCAACCTTCGGGCATAAATTTTCAAATCCCGCTTCGCAATGAGGACATTGTCCACACGCTTTGTTGGGATCAACGGCAACCAATGAGCCGCGCTTTAAGCCAAGCGCCGGAAGGTCCTCTTCAACCCAGCCCGCAAACTCATGGCCGAGTACAAAGGGGCGGGTTATCTTTGCAGCTCCAATTCCCCCATCTTTGTAGTAGTGAAGATCACTGCCGCAAAGTCCTACTGCTGCAACTTTGATCAGATGCTCGCCTTCATGGCGTCCGCGCAAATTGAAGGGTGCCACCCGTGCATCAAATGCCTTGTGCAGAAATAACGCTTCCATCGTCTAAACCTTTCTTTTCTTCTTTTCGAAAACTATCGCGACCTTTCGTGATATGTAAAGTTAAAGAGACGGTTCATCGGCGAAAAACGTCGTTTCAAAGCAATATGTTGGGTTCATGATAAAAAGTATCACCCGTGGTTTTATTCGCGATGTAACAGCCTGGACTGTAACCGGCCTTTTTATGGCTCCCTTTTTATGGTGGGCTCTCACATCGATAAAACCAAATTCTGCGATCTTTGACAAAGATAGGTCCGTATTCTTCGACTTTGTCGCAACGCTGGACAATTATAAAATAATACTAGGCGGCCATGGTCCTGATGCACTTTCGGCTAGGCAGGCGTTCATTGATTCAACCCTCATCGCTTTGCTCGTTACATTTTTGACCATACCGCTCGCTGTCTTTGCAGGCTTTGCCCTATCGCGATTGAGGGGCCGCGCGCGGACAACAGGTGCAATGCTCTTTATCTTTTTTCGAATAATTCCGCCGATTGCGGTGATCATTCCCGTGGTCTCTCTTTTCCATAGTACCGGCTTGTTCGACACGCGGATCGGTGTGGCTTTAATGCACACCGTCTTCACCTTGCCTGTAGCAACGCTGATGCTGATGTCTTTTTTTGACGATCTGCCCAAAGAACTGGATGAGGCTTCAAGGCTTGACGGGGCGACTGTTTTTCAATTCATAACGCGAATTGCGGTACCCATGATCCGAGGAGGGGTGGCAGCCACCGGTATACTTTGCTTCATTTTCTCATGGACTGAATTCCTCATGTCGCTTTTTCTATCTGTCTCGTTTCGTACTCTTCCGGTTCTGCTCAGTATTTTAGCCATGGGCATGTGGGGCCCTCTCGCAGCGCTTGGAACGGCGGCCATGCTGCCGGGATTTGCCTTTATCTTGGCGATGCAAAAACACCTGATCAGAGGCTTAGCTATGGGGCTTCATAAATAAAACTATGTCTTTTGTTTCATCTCGAATGTTGGCTTTCATAACCCGAAACGAAATTCCACAGGGTATCAGGCCTTCTTTATCAAGGATTGGCCAACAAGGACTCGGCGGTGTCTTCATCGGTGATGAGAATTGATACCGTTTTCAGGGATAATGCGGCATGCAAAACTTGCAATTTATCCCGCCCGCCCGACGCCAATATGACCGTCGGAACCCGCCTTAAATCATCGATACCAAGGGCTAAGACGCTGCGATTAACCGGGTGATTGACCAATTGTCCTTTGGCATCAATCAGATGGGCACAAAAATCACCCACGGCGCCAACCGATTGCAGCGACGCCATATCGCCTTCATTGATCAATCCTAGTCGATGCATCGTCGAATCATCGGTTAGGGATCCAACCGATAAAAACGCAATATCGATCTGCCGCGCGCGCTCAAACGCATCCTGCACAGACGATTGCGCCCGAAGAACCTTTGCCGATGCTTCGCTATCGGCATAAGCCGGTGCGGCGATATAAAAACAATCAGCGCCATAAATATCGGCAAGGCGCGAAGCTGTTTCATAGGTATTCATGACGGAACCACGCGTCAAACCACCCAAAAGCGAAACAACCGAAAAATCACGTATGGGTCGCCGTTCCATCGCACGAACGGATAGCCTGAGCGTTCTTCCCCAACCCACACCCACTGACATTCCATCTTGCAATCGATCCGACAGCAAGGCTCCCGCGGCGGACGCGATGGCATGAGGGATCAGCTTTGGATCGGATGGGGTTGGGACAACGATAGCCTGATCCAATCCATATCGGTTTGCAAGGGCAGCCTCCGTGGCAACCGAAAGTTGGGTATTGATCCGAACCTGAACGATGCCACGCTCGAGAGCTTGTGCCAGAATGCGGTTAACACGGATGCGATTAATGCCAAGCTTTCGTGCAATGTCGTTTTGTGTCAGCCCCTCGACATAATAAGACCACGCAGCGCGGGCCATTAAGGCTTCATCGGTTGGAGTTTCAGTGGTCTCAAGAAGCCGAAAGCGATTGGCCTGTGGCTTTACTGGCATGGCTTGGGACCCATAATGCTCATTTTCGGTAAAGATCTAAATTCGATATTAAACTGTCAAACCGCGACGCGAATCTCGGTCTTATAGCATAAACTTCGCCCAATCGATCTTCATAATTGCCCCATGGCATATGGCATCAACAATGGCGCGGGCCAAAGGCATGGCTTGTGGATTTAAGCGACCATCCGCCCACATGGCTTCGAGTGTGGGCCCGACCGCCAGTGCAAGTTCGGCTCCCTCAACCGTATCACCGAGCATGTGATGCACTTTAGCATCGGCATAGGAATGACCAAGTCCAAGCAGACGCCCCATCCTTGAATTTCGCCCTGCTAGGCTCGTGACATAGAGATCGCCAACACCCGGGAGCCCTTCCGCACTTTTGGATGTGCCGCCGAGTGCCACCGACAAAAGCTGCAGTTCACGAACTGACTGAGTAAACAGGCCAGAGGCAAGATTAAACATCTTGGCATTGTTGGACACGGGATCGGCCTGCTCAAAATGGCCCGCCGCCCAACCGACACCAAGGGCAAAAAAGTTCTTAAACGCCGCACAGATTTCAACGCCAGTGACATCTGACGAAGCTCGGGCATGGTAAAAAGGAGCGTCCAACAGGCCTATGACACGATGAAGCAAGACGTCATCGTGTCCCGTTATCACTACCATGGTATCCCGCTCGGCTGCGAGTTCACCTGCAATACACGGGCCTCCAACGGCCAACACAGGAACATCGAAGCGCAAGCGTTCTCTTAAATGACGCGACACCAGATGAGGGAGTGTATCGATGCCCTTCAGGTGAGGCGATAAACCTTTCGTAATCATAAGCACCGGCACGGGCCGCTTAAGCGTTTCAGCCAGCCGATCAATCGCCCATTGAACACCCGCCGATGAGACGCCGAGGATAATCAGATCCGCATCGCTGATATCCACCGCCGGAAGATCGGTCCAGAAGCTTGCCTTAACCCGCGATGGCAGTTTGATGTTGAGCTTGGGATGAACGCTATTGCCCTGCACCGAACGGATGATCGCATCATCGAGATGCGTGCCAATGAGATCAATATCATGCAACTTGGCTGCCGATGGAACGGCCATAGCCGAACCCATCACACCAGCGCCCAGAATTACAATCCGTGCCATAAGCTCTAACCCCGCTTCAAACCCTTACCCAACCCGATTGCCGGAGAGCGCATCAAAGACGTGGATACGATCTGCTAATGGAGAAACTGTAATCTGATCACCCCGCGCGACCGACACGCGATCCGACGTAATGGCGCAAACTTCCTTGCCTGCGATATCGGCGTAAATATGAATTTCCGGCCCCGTAGGTTCGATCGTTATGATTGTGGCCTTGATGCCCTTTTCCGATGACAGCTTGAGGTGCTCAGGGCGAATACCGATAATCACCTCTTGGCCGATTGAGATACCGGTGGTGAGGCTTAGATCGATAAAATCGCCGTTGGCAATCCGTGCGCCCATGCCACCTGTTGCCGCTGCTTCAATGCGAGCGGGTAACATATTCATTGTGGGTGATCCGATGAACTCTGCCACGAAGAGATTGTTAGGCCGATCATAAACGTCGAGCGGGCTGCCTTGCTGTTCAATCAAACCATCGCGCAAAATGACGATCTTATCGGCCATCGTCATCGCTTCGATTTGATCATGCGTGACGTAAACCGTTGTGGTTTTTAAACGTTCATGAAGCTCTTTGATTTCCGTCCGCATTTGAACGCGCAATTTGGCATCAAGATTTGATAACGGCTCGTCGAACAAGAACACAGCCGGATCACGAACAATGGCTCGTCCCATCGCCACACGCTGGCGCTGACCGCCGGATAATTGCCGGGGGAAGCGTTCAAGATAAGGCGTCAGATTAAGAATGGATGCCGCCCAAGTAACTTTGGCTTTGATCTCGTCCTTCGGCAATTTACGGAGCTGCATGGAGAACGCCATATTGTCGAAAACATTCATATGCGCGTAGAGCGCATAGTTTTGGAACACCATCGCGATGTTTCGATCTTTCGGATGAACATCATTAACGATTTGATCGTCGATCATCACGTCGCCGGCGGTGACGCTTTCCAGCCCTGCAATCATGCGGAGCAGCGTTGATTTTCCGCAGCCGGAAGGGCCGAGAAGGACGACGAATGAGCCATCATCAATATCTAGGTCGACGCCATGAATGACTTCGACTTCGCCATAGGCTTTACGGATTTTACGGATTGTGACGGGAGCCATGATATTTCACTGTCCTTTATGATCTAATTTGAGCTGTACGGGCGGTTAAAAGAGCATTGGCGATTTCGACAAATCCAGCACCGCCGCGGCCCTCTGCAACATAGGCAGGCAGCGCTTCGATGCGACCAATGAAGTCGTTAACATTGGCGACCCCACACGCATTCGGAAAAAAGCCGAACATGGGGGCGTCATTGGGGCTGTCGCCACAATAAACATAAAGGGATTTATTGGTCTCAAGGTCGGTGTCTAAAACTTCCGCCGCAAAAAGTCGCGTCATAGACAATTTATTGTAAGACCCATACCATCCATTCACATGAATGGATGAGATTTTAGCAACCGCACCCTCTTCCGAAAATATAGCTGCAATTCGGTCAACAGCTTCTGCTGTCAAAGGTGGGACATCTTCACAGAAGTCGATCGCCAAATCGCTCTCGCGGTAAACTTGATCAGCGGACACAGCTGCACCCGGAACTTCTGCCAAAACGCGTTGCTTGACCTTTTCCAGCTTCCGCCGTCCCTCCGTGCGTTCATCGACACTCTGCATAAAGCGACGAACCATCGTGTTGGTCTCAGCATGATAGCGGAAATAGAACGCGCCATTTTCGCCAATCACACCGGCAACTGGCCAAAAACGCGCTACCATGTCACACCAGCCAGCCGGACGCCCGGTTATCGGCACCACCGCAAATCCAGCGTTTGAAAGATTTTCGATCGCAGCATAGGCGTCGGCATGCAAGCGACCATCGGTCGTGATTGTGTCATCGATATCGGTAAAAACGCCTTCGATGGCACGGCGAGTCTGAACCGACATTGCGGAGAGCGGTTTCATAGCCGCTCCTCGTCTAAAAAATCGTCAAGCAGACCGGCATCATCTGCCAAATCGAGGAAGGACCAGCGATTGCGGATCTCGCGCGCATATTTGAGCGCATCACGCCATACTGGACGCGGCAAGCCGAGGGTGTCGGCATCGATTGGTCCTTTAGCAACCATCAGGGCGGATGTCATGGTTTCAACTGGTAGTAACATCGGAGCCAGTTCCGAACGCAAGGTCGGCCAAATGGAAGCAAGCCGACGATTGAACGCCCGAGCTTGGACCGCGTTCATCGCCTTCTTGCTGGCTTCAGCGATACACATCGGACCGATCTCTGAACCATAGCGGCGCATCATCCTCAACTCATCAATACGGGTGGGGCCAATTTCCGGCGGGGTCTCCATTGAAAGGATGCGATGCTGCAACCGAGCAATGGCTAGGGACGCCACTCCGACCTGTTGGCCATGGGTGGAACCGGGATGCGCAGCTCCAGCGAACATATCGACCCAATGCGATACTTGATGCTCGCCCATTGAACCGTGGTTGGAAACGCCGGTAAAACAAACACCAAGGCCGCACAGCGTCAAAACACGTTGTAAATGCCCGGCTGCGTTCCGGTCCCCGCTTGCCAAACCTTTAGCAGTTGCTAGCATGGCCGCCTCATCAGCCCGTTGCAAAAGATAAGGCGTATCCGAATAAAGCGTTCCAAAGAGCCGATGAGATGTCCACCAATCGACCTGCGCTGTCGGGCGGCAAAGACTATCGCCAAGACCCGATGCGCCTAGATAGGTGGGTGAAGCCGCCGTAACCGCAAGGTCAAGAAAAATACCTCTCGGCGCATGGGCAGGCAGGGAAACTTTAAAGCCATTCGACAAGGTGACCGATGCCGTTGAGGCGGCATATCCGTTCATGGAAGCAGCTGTTCCGAAAACGGCAAACGGACGACCGTCTTTAAATGTCGCGTATTTACAGCTATCCGATAACACGCCAGATCCAACCGCAACAACGCCATCGGCGTGGCGCGTTAAGTCCTGAATATTTGCAATGGTTGGCTCATCGCAGCTGATATCGCTTGGCAGCACGATCTCATCAATGGTTGCAATCTTTTTGAGCGCTTGGCCAATGCGCCTGCCCATCGCCTCAAACGTGTTTGTATCGGAAACAACAGCTAGTCTCGTCCCCAACCGTAAATGGGCTACCAGATCAGCCTCACGGCCATCCAAACTGTCCTCAATCAGGATTGTTTCAAACGGAATAATTGCTGATTTACCTGTTGCAGGATCTTTCCATACGCCAGAGATAATATCTTCTAGCAGAGCGTTCCAGTTCGTTTTATGGGAGGCGGAAACTGTCATCACTCGACACTCTCATCGGCAAACGCCGCAAGGCGGGCATTCCAGTTCGCCAGAAGCGGCCAAAGATCGGCATAAATCGCCATCAATGCGCGATAGCGCTTGGCAGTCTTCTCCTCAGGCACGAAGCGACGCGTTTCCTCGCCGGCCATTGAGGCTGCCGCATTCTCAATTGTTGTATACCAACCCGCTCCCTTAGCAGCAGCCATTGCCGCGCCAAGCGAGGAAGCCTCAACGGTCGATGAGCGCACAACGGTTCGGCCAGAGGCATCGGCTAAAATCGAACACCAAAGATCGGATGTGGAGCCACCACCGATCGCTACATAATGATCGATTGGCGATCCAACGGCGGCTGCAGCTTTGTCGGTGGCTAGCGCTTGCTCAAGCGACAAGCCATCCAACATTGCGCGGTAGATATGCCCGCGTTTATGGGAAGCATTAAGACCTGCGATAATACCTCGCGCTTCTGTGCGCCAGTAAGGCGTCATCACGCCCGACCAATAAGGTACAAGCACCATACCGCCAGCCCCTACGCCCGCTAACGCTGCTTCGCTCTCTAAGGTCTTGAAAAGTGTCGCCTCCAAGCGCGGATCGGCATTAAACAATTCACGCAAGATCCAATCCACCAGAAACGTACCGGTGCGATTGACGCTCTCAAAAATATAACCTTCGTCCGACACCGCCCCCATCGTCCGAAACGCATGGTTGATACCATAAGTGCGCGAATAGGTGCCCGAGACAAGAGCCGTTCCCATATTCACATAAGCGCGACCGGGTGTGAACACATTGACCCCCGTACCCGCACACTGCCCATCTCCGCCGCCTGCAACGACGGGTGTTCCTGCCCACAGCCCTGTTGTTCTGGAGGCCGTTTCTGTGACCGCGCCCATCACCTCACCGGGGCGAACAATGGCAGGAAATTGCGTTTCGTTAAGCCCGATTTCTGCCATAAGGTCACGAGCGTGATCCATCGACGCCATATCGAGAAATCCGGGCGGATCGGCAGATGCCGTCGAAGTTATAAATTTTCCAGTTAGTCGATGGGTAAGATAAGCGTGAACCTCGGTTATGGTCCGAAAACGCGCGAACTTTTCAGGCTCATGCTTTTTCATCCATACCAGACGGTAAATACCCGGCGTCACATCGCACGGCTTGCCTGTAACTTGATGAATACGATTACCACCAAATCGTTCGGCTAATTCTTTAACTTCAATTTTTGCCCGCTCATCCAGCCATAAGGTACCGGGGCGAACCGGTTCACCAGCTTCATCAAGGGCAACAAAACTTTCGCGTTGGTTAGATATCGCAACAGCAGCTATTCTATCGGCTCCCACTGTGGCAACCACTTGGCTGATCGCCGTCGCTGCCGCAGACCACCAGTCAGCCGCATCCTGCTCAAAAAAGCCGGGATGCGGGTTAGACAACGGAACGGACGCTCGACCCTCAGCCATCGCGTGACCATGTCGGTCCCAGCCAATCGCCTTGGCAGCGGTGGTCGATGAGTCGACCCCGATGACGATATCTTTCAACATGTCAGAATTATGCTCCGGAAAAAATGGAGGTGGCCTAGGCCACCTCCATCATTGGTTGGGATGGATCAGAGACCCGCTTCCTTAACCTTTGCGTCGATCAGTTTAGCGACATTATCCATGCACTTTTTCGCGTCGCCATTGTAGTCTTGGCCCGTCACAAGCTTGCCGAGTTCGATCGGAAGTTCGTTGGTCGAGAAGCCAGCCCAGAGTGGCATGTCTGGCTCGGAAGCCATGGCATTGTCGATCGTCCACTTGACAACATCAAGATGGCGCGTCGTGCCTGCCCCGACACGAGCCTTTTCTTTGACGCGTGGGTCAGCGAAGGAGGACAGACGCATTGGAGCAAAGCCGCCTGTCAACGTGCAGCGGGTCATGATCTCTTTCGAACAAGCCCACTGCATAAAGATCCATGCAGCATCTGGATTTTTGGCATATTTGGAGAGGCTCAACGTCGAGCCGCCCTGGTGACCATAGTTCGGGATTTCACCGAAGCCTGCATCGGAGACCTTACGCAGAGGCTTGCCTGTTACGGGTTTCAGAGGCTGCCAGAGGCCCTTTACCTTCGAGTCGTCGGCATCGAGACCTGGGAAGAACTCGTCCCAGCTGGTAACAAGCGCGCACTGGCCCGCTGCCATCATTTCGAACTGACCGTCCCAATTTGCTGCTGTCGACTGCGGCGGAGCGTTCTTCAGCATTTCCTGATACCACTTAAGACCGCGAATACCGGCCTCATCGTTACCAGAAAACTTTTTATCCTTGGTGAAGATCGAACCACCTTCGTTCCAAATTGCCTGCGTCCAATCGCATTCAAGCGAATAGTGGCCGGATTTAGCCTGCAGGCCCGTGCCGTACATACCATTGCCCTTTTCGGCAGCGGTAATGGCTTTCACAGCAGCGGTGAATTCATCGACCGTTGATGGCGGCTTAATGCCATGCTTGTCTAATATATCCTGGCGATACATCGTTATAAAGATCGGAATATCGAACGGAATGCCCGTGCATTTTCCTTTATACATTGCGAGGCCATCCATCAGTGGCTTGGAGAAGTCATCCCAATCAAAGCCAGGCAGCGCAAGGTCCTTTTTGCTCTTATAGAGCTCGATCGGATCAACGACGTCATTGGCAAACGTTGCTGACCAGGACTGATCAAGATAATAGAGATCGTAGGAACCGAGCTGGCCCTGAACGTCTTGGAGCGCCTTAGCCAAAACCTGCTCAAGCGGAACTATTTCGATCTCGACTTCAATACCAGTCGGATCGGTGAATTCCTTTTTGATTTGGTTAAGAACGACGGTTGGTGGCGTAGCTTCCGAGGTGTAGCGGATCTTTTGGCCCTTAAATTTTGAGCCAACATCTTTCAGCCATTTGGTGAGATCTTCAGCCTGTCCGGCATATGCCGAGGATGTCGATAAATCACCACGGAACACGCGTTGATTTCCGAGCATACCCGCGCCAAAAGCCGAGAACCCAAGACCAGCCAAGCCAGCCTTTTTCAAAAATTCACGCTTGCTGATCTTCCGATTTGCAAACGCTCGGGCCGTATCGGCCAGATAGGTTTTTTTATCATATTCTTTGAAGCTCATTTTATTGCCTCCCTGATTTGAGCCTTCTCTATCTCGTCCGAAGCTTTACTCTTTTAACGAACCAAGAGTAAGTCCGCGGACCAGATGCTTTTGAACGAGCAAAATAAAGATAAAGCCAGGGACAATGGCCGCTGTTCCCAGCGCCGATATGAAACCCCACTCCGAGCCCGTTGACGTCACGAATGTCGTAATTTTGACCGGAACCGTTCGGATCGTTGTTGTAAGAAACAGCGATAGAAGGAATTCGGTCCATGAGAAGATAAAACAAAGCACGGCTGTTGCAGCCATTCCGCCCCGCACCATCGGCATAACGACCTTACCGAAGGTCTGCCAGCGTGTTGCTCCATCAATCATGGCTGCTTCATCAACGTCTTTTGGAACGTCATCGAAGAAGCTTTTCATCAAGAGAATCGCGATCGGCAGATTGATCAATGCATGCATCAAAATTAGCCCGACATACCCTAAATAGAGATTGTCGGTGTCGCGCATGCCAACTGTTTTATACATCGTCACCAAGGGAACAATGATGGCAATGGGCGGCATAAAGCGTTGCCCTAAAACCCAATTCAGATATGAATCGCGGCCTCGAAATGACATACGCGATAACGCATAGGATGCCAGCATCGCAATTAGAGTTGTCAGTGTCGTTGAACCAATTGCAATCAGCAAGGAGTCCAAAATGGTGCGCCGTGAATCATAGGAGCTTGATCCACCAACGCCAAATGTCGAACCGCTTTCGATCGCTATTTCCGAGCGCGATTGTCCGAGCATCACAACTCGGTAATTGACCGATGTTGGTTCAAAATCAAAAACAACAACCTTATCTTTGTTGAACATCGCGCTCATCGGCTTGATTGATGTCAACGCCCACCACGCAATCGGAAACATAAAAAGGGCTACAATGAGGATGGCAATGATATCCCGCAGACGCTGGAGATGAACAGGCTGTTCCATCAGAGTTTCACCCGGAAAAGCTTCATAAAGATAGTCGAAACAACGATAACGATAATGAGTGTCAATAAAGCGATCGTTGAGGCATATGTAAACTCGCCAGTGAAGTAGATACGGCCCGAGTAGGAGGTTAGCGTTTCTGTAGCCGTTCCCGGCCCCGAATCTGTCATTACCTTAACGTAATCGAAAATGCGAAACAGGTCTATGCCGCGGATTAAAACGGCAATGGCGATGACGCGCGACATCAGAGGCAAAGTAAGGCGGAAAAAGGCCTGAATAGCCGTTGCTCCATCGATTGCGGCGGCTTCAAACGGCTCCTTTGGTAACGAACGCAAACCCGCCATCATGATCAGCACCATAAAGGGCGTCCATTGCCAAATATCAGCCAATAAAACGCCCGCAAGCGCTGTTGAGCTATTGGCTAAAATCGGCTTGGCAGGCGACAACAAATTCAGCGCATAAAGCGAGCGGCTCAAAACACCAAATGAGCCATCCAACATCAATAAAAACATCATCGCTGTAACGGCAGGCGGCACCACGAGTGGCAACGTCATCAAGGCGCGAAGAATGCTGTATCCCTTCCGGTCGGAGTCGAGGAGAAGGGCAATTAAAAGCCCAAGCACGAGTTGAATAGTAAGCGCTATAACCGTATAGAGCAGCGTATTTCCAAGCGCATTCCATACACGCTCATCATGCAAAACTTTAAACCAATTATAGGCAGGGTCGAACACATTGGCTCGCGTAACCACATTGCGCTTGTGAAGCGAAAGCCAGATCGCATAAACCAGCGGATAAATACCGAAGATAACCATCATCGCTGTTGCTGGAAGCAGCCACGGAAACGGATGCTCCGCTGTTAAAAAACGTGGAAGAGCAAACGGTTTACGCGTTTCTTGGCGATTACTCGCTTGTACCACCACTCTCACGCCTCCCACCCATTAACGGCGACGCCTTTTTTACGCTGACGATCTGGGTATAACGACCAGACTGTTTGCCGTATTGAACAATTGTTAACCAACGGTTCAAAATTTCATTTCGTGAGTTTCGCCAAACTAACTTAAATGTCAACTGGCGATGCTCATTCAATGTGATGGTTGACCAAATATATTTGGGATTGTCGACAATTGAGTGTCCGCACGTTCAAGATGCGAGGCTGCGTGGGACCCGCCAATTGCTGGCTTGAATCGGTAAAAACTGAGGCAAAGGGGGAAAAATTGCACACCCTTTGCCAATTACTGCAGTTTTAAATGCTGCTTTAGGACCGTTGCACAATCATATGATCGGCGGTCCGAATAGCTTTGGCTAAAATCGTTAGAGATGGATTGAGTGCCGTTGATGACGGCATAAAGGCGGCGTCAACAACGTAAAGATTGTCGATATCCCGAACCCGACAATGGGAATCGAGCACCGAGGTCGCAGGATCACTACCAAAACACACCGTGCCGCATTGATGCAACAAACTGGCAGTCCCAAACCGTCATCATCCAATGGCTCAAACAATACAACCTCAGCCGACCGAATTATGCTCTTGGCATGCGCCGACCCGTGCTTGAAGCCATATTTGTGAATACATAACCACTGGTACATGAAAAGGGGCTGGACAAGGAGCTTGTGTCATGTCCATCTTATTGACGTTTTCTTCATTGGTAATTCAGCTTGGGTGATGTACGGCTATATTGATATTTTGGCGAAATTTACCGTAGTTTAATCAGGAAATAAATATGAAATTAGCCATTGCAGGAGATAGCGCAGGAGAAGCTTTGGCTCACACGCTCGCGGAACATCTCAAAGACCGTTTTGAAGTTTCCGAACTTTCGCGCACCGAGCAGGGTGCCGATGCGTTTTATGCCAATCTCGCTGATCGGGTTGCATCAGGGGTAATCAAAGGCACATATGATCGGGCTATTCTGGTGTGTGGTACAGGCATCGGCGTTTGCATCGCGGCCAATAAGGTGCCAGGCATCCGCGCTGCACTGACCCATGATACCTATTCGGCAGAGCGTGCTGCGCTATCCAATAATGCCCAGATTATCACGATGGGCGCGCGCGTTATTGGCACGGAATTGGCCAAAACCATTGCCAACGCGTTTCTCGCGCAGAGCTTCGATGAAAAGGGCCGCTCAGCCGATAATGTTCAAGCGATCAATGCGATCGATATCAAATATAAGGCGTGAGCTTTAGGTTTTCATTCAAAGGCTATCATTGTCTGCCGATACGTTCAAAATCCAGTTCGCTTTCAACCCTCATCGACGCAAAACTTACTGACGATGCCTCAGCTATGCCCTTTATTCCGTCGGGCAACACGAATGCCCCCGTTATGGCGCTGGCCTCTCGTGCCGTTTCCCTCATTTAGTTTAGAGGAATGTTTCAATGACCAAACTCACTCTTACCAATTTGCCTGAAATTGCAAAGAAAATTGACGTCCCCACCTATAGTCGTGCTCAATTGACCCCGGGCATTTTACATTTTGGCGTCGGCAATTTTCATCGCGCCCATCTAGCTGTCTATCTTGATGATCTATTCAACAAAGGGCTTAATCATGATTGGGCGATTATTGGCGCAGGCGTCATGGCCTTTGATGAATCGATGCGGCAAAAGCTTGTTGCACAGGAATTTCTTACTACGGTGGTTGAGCAGGATAACGAAGTTTCCTCTGCCCATATCACAGGGTCGATGATTGATTTTATACCACCGTCGGACAAGGCTTCACTTCTCGTATGGTTTGTTAATCCTGCGATCCGTATTGTCTCTATGACGATTACCGAAGGGGGATATTTTATCAATCCCGCGACGCAGAAATTTGATCCGACGCATCCTGCGATTGCGCAGGACGGCGCTCATCCTAATGATCCCGCAACGGTTTTCGGTTTTATTGTTGCTGGTCTGAAGGCGCGCAAAGAAAAAAATATACCGCCATTCACGGTAATGTCCTGTGACAATGTTCCACATAATGGCTCTGTTACGCGTCATGCAGTTGTGGGTTTGGCACGCTTGTCTGATCCGGCGCTCGCAGTGTGGATTGAGAACAATGTCGCTTTTCCGAATGCGATGGTGGATCGTATCACGCCCGCGACAGGGGACCGCGAGCGAGCATTATGTGCAGAAAAATTTGGGGTTGAGGACCAGTGGCCTGTCTTCTGTGAAGAATTCAAACAATGGGTAGTCGAAGATCAATTTCCTTTAGGCCGTCCCGAATGGGAGAAGGTCGGTGCGGAATTTGTAAAAGACGTCACCCCTTGGGAATATATGAAGATCCGCATTTTGAATGGCGGGCATGCCGTGATCGCCTATATTGGTGGCCTGCTGGATTTCCATTTCGTGCATGATGCAATGCTTAATCCGCTGATCAAGGCCTATCTTAAAAAAGTAACCGATGAAGAAATCCGTCCTACCGTCCATCCGGTGCCCGGAACAAATCTCGTCGATTATCAAAAATTGATCGATCGTCGCTTTTCCAATCCGAAAGTGGGTGACACCATCAGACGTCTTTGCCTTGATGGATCAAATAGGCAACCCAAATTTATTGTACCGCCGATTGCCGATCGTTTGAAAGACAATCAGTCGATTGATGGTCTAGCGCTTGAATCGGCGCTTTGGTGCCGCTACTGCTTCGGCACGACCGATAGCGGCGCGGTGATCGAACCGAATGATCCGAATTGGGATGCTTTGCAGGCCCGCGCCAAATTGGCGAAAGAGAACCCACAAGTCTGGCTTGAAATGGCTGATATCTATGGTGATGTTGGCAAGCATCCGGAGATGCAGAAGCGCTTTTCCTATTATCTGAATGCTCTCTGGAAGGATGGTGCCGAGAAGACGGTCAAGACCTATCTGGATACCCCAGTCTGACCGGACTACGGATTTATAAGCGAGCTTCTTTGACCTGACGCGCTATAGCGGCCTCGTCAATCACCGACCAAACGCGACTAATTCGCCGTGAGTGGAATTGGTAAAATACATTCTCTGAAAACTGCACCCGTATTCCATTTACAGCGATGCCAAAGAGAGTACTTGAAGGCGTACAATTAAAATCAAGGCGGCTCGCAATCAGCGGTGGCTCGGAACATAAGAGCGTAATATTGAAATACAGATCAGGAATGGCCTCGAAATCGCGCTTGAGCATGTCTTGATATCCCGCGAGTGAAACACGCGTCCCGTTATATTCGACATCCGCGTCAACGAACTCCCCGAGCTGATCGAGATTTCTCGAATTGAGGCAATCAATATAGCCATGGTATAAAGTTCGAAGTTCGTTCGGGTTCATTGTCATCTCCGAAGCCTTTTATCCTAGCAGTATGAAGGCCTAAACACTGGGCATCAAGCATATTACTTGCGCAATCATGGTGTCGTGCTAACCCTTTTATAGGGAGGCGTCAGAACATGCAGTATGATTATATCATCGTGGGTGCAGGGGCAGCCGGTTGTGTTTTGGCTAACCGTCTGACCGAAGATCCAACCGTTCGGGTTGCGTTGATTGAGGCAGGTCCGGATCAAAATTCACGGAAGACGATTGTCAAAATGCCATTGGCAATGGTGACCTTCATGGCACCTGCACTAGCCTTTTTTGGCGGCACAAAATTCATGTCATGGTTTCAGTCGGAACCCGAGCCCGGCCTCCAAGGTCGTAAAATTGAACTGCCACGTGGCAAAGGCACTGGCGGTTCTACTAACGTAAATGGACAAATCTTTATACGCGGACAGCGCGAGGATTTTGATCATTGGCGTGATCTTGGCAATCAGGGGTGGGGCTATGATGACCTCCTCCCTTACTTCAAAAAGGTCGAGCGGTTTGAATTGTTGGCAGACGCCAAGACTGCGAAACAAATCAAAGTCAAAGGCAGAGCGCTTGGCGATTTTATCGATCCCGCCTATCACGGTACTGACGGACCATTGAATCTCGCCCCGCCGCGCAGCGTCAATACAATGACCAATGTATATTTAGAAGCAGCGCAGCAAGCCGGCTTTGAATTTAACGCCGATTTTAACGGCGAACGCCAAAATGGCGTAGGCTATTATACCTTCACACATCGTAAAGGTGAACGGCATTCCGCGGAAGCGGCTTATATTGATCCTGTAAGACATCGGCCTAATTTAATCATTCTATCAAACCGCAAAGCGCTTCGCGTATTATTAGAAGGGCGACGCGCTACGGGTATTGAAGTTGAGAGCGAGGGCCGCAAAGAAACGATTTCGGCTAAAGAGATTATTTTATCCGCAGGTTCTTTTGTATCACCACATCTTTTAATGCTCTCGGGTATCGGGGATCGTAAAGAATTAGAGGCTTATGAAATCCCTGTTGTGAATCATTTGCCAGGTGTTGGAAAAAATCTCCAAGATCATCTCGACATCACGCTTGAATATAAAGCCAAAACGACGGGACCCTATGGCATTTCCTGGAAGGCATTCCCACGAAATATCGTACACGTGCTTGACTGGTTTTTGCGCCGACGTGGCGTATTCGCTTCAACAACAGCGGAGGCAGGCGGTTTTATTTCGACGCGTCCGGATACAGACAGGCCCGACGCGCAGCTATTTTTCTGCGCGGGCGTTGCAAACACCCAGAATGCGGCCGGTTTCACAGGTCACGGATTTCTCCTTCATATAACGGAACTGAGGCCAAACAGTATAGGCAATATTAGTCTCAAAAGCGCAGACCCTCACGAAAAGCCATCGATCATCTTTAATTTTTTCCGTGACAAGAGCACGATGCATACTCTGCGCGAGGGATTTAAAATTATCCGCAATATCGTCTCGCAACCAGCTTTTAAACCGCATCTTGATTGCGAGGTGAGCCCGGGTCCTGACGTTCAAAGCGACGGTGCAATTGAAGCCTTTATTCGTCAGACTGTCGGCACTTTGTTTCATCCGGTCGGGACATGCAGCATGGGACACGGTGAAATGACTGTTGTTGATCCGGCGAGTTTACGCGTCCATGGTATCGATGCTTTGCGCGTTGTAGATGCGTCGGTAATGCCCGCAATCGTTTCGGCAAATACTGTGGCAGCGACTTATTGTTTGGCTGAAAAGGCTGCAGATCTGATCAAGGCGGAACATAAAAAATCCAATTAGACACGGCTTCTGAAATAACCCTTAAATTTGCAATATTTTTAGCTTAAGCAAAACATTACAAGCGAGTAGTATAAATTACCATAATACAGTAATACCTCTTTTGACTCGCCGCCCAAGACCAAGGGTATAAAAGGTTGCTTCTATAAAAAAATTCAAAAGTATGTGAATCGTAATGACTTAATAAGAAGATATTATACTTTGCCAACTCAATCCAAAATCAGCTGTGTAGACCGTAACCGTCCACCGCTAACATCTAAATTAAAAAAATTTGCACCAGCCTCCTCTTCAAACAACATTAGAACTCAGCTTTAACGGGTTGTGACATAGCGAACAAAGGAAATAGCCTGCTGGGATCCCCATTTAAAATATGAACATTGAAACCGACGCGGCAGGCTCGACAGGCTTAGTTATTGAAAGGCAATTGACTAGCGAAATTAATCGAGCTTTTATGACAATTTTAGATTATACTGTAATTTCAATGGTATAAATGCTATCATCTTCATCTTGTCCGGCGCGCCATTTCCGAACAAAACCACTAACTTTTTTGTCGGCGTTGCGGTTGGTCCTTAAACACCGGCATATTTTTCGACGAAGGCTTCGGCTCCTAGCGCGCGGAAATCAGGTAGAGCATGCCGAAGCGTTTCGTGCTCCCAGTCCCACCATGCTAATTCCTGTAGCGCGTTGGCCAGCTTTTCAGGGAAACGGAGCTTCACGGGTTTGGCCGCAACCCCGGCCACAATCGTATAGGGAGCCACGTCCTTTGTAACGACCGCGCCCGCGGCAATGACCGCGCCATTCCCTATCGTCCTGCCAGGCAAGATGATCGCGCCATGGCCGATCCAGACATCGTGCCCGATGATCACCGGTGTGGAGCGACGCCATTCAAAAAAATCAGCATCATCCGCCTCACCTTCAAAATAGGCGCTCGAACGATAGGTGAAATGCGCTTGCGTTGCCCGGTGCATCGGATGGTTACCGGGATTGATGCGTACCATCGCGGCAATCGAACAAAATTTTCCGATTGTCGTATAGATTACATTTCCATCGTTCACGATGTAGGAATAATCACCAATCGTGCATTCCGTGATACTGGTTCGTGCGCCGATCTCGGTGTACCGTCCAAGTGTTGTCCGCTCCACTTTTGCTGTCGGATCGATCATAGGTTCAATTCCGAGTTTTTTACCCGCCATGTCACATTCTCCCCTGCAACAATCCGATGTTAAAAATGGTTCGCTTGTGCTCGTTGTTGGCCCATCGGGCAGCGGTAAAGACACGCTGATCGGGCTTGCACGGAATGCTTTGATGGATGATCCACGGTTCATTTTTCCACGTCGTGTAATTACCCGCACTGCACAGGCGGATGCCGAAGACCATGACACGATGGACCTCGAACATTTCGAAAAGGCCGAAGCGGATGGATATTTTGCCTTGAGCTGGGGCGCCCATGGCTTGCGCTATGGCATCACCCGCGCAAGCCTCGCTTCGCTTGAGGAAGGCGCAACAGCCATCATTAATGTCTCGCGAAAAGTGATTGGTGCGGCGGAAGCCCTGGGCCATCGCGTTACGGTTTTGTCGATTGTATGTGACCCTGCTCTCTTGGCCGAGCGCATTGCCAAACGGGGCCGCGAAAGTGCTGATGAGATCAGCAAGCGGCTTAAACGCGAAGCGCCCGTTGATGTAAGCTCCGCTCGCTTGATTGAAATTCGCAACGAGACCAAGCCCGAAGATGTCAGCGGCGCGTTCATTGATGCGAT
Source organism: Beijerinckiaceae bacterium (assembly GCA_026461505.1). Classification (GTDB taxonomy): domain Bacteria; phylum Pseudomonadota; class Alphaproteobacteria; order Rhizobiales; family Beijerinckiaceae; genus CAIUPE01. The sequence goes on along the minus strand of JAPJMW010000109.1, from coordinate 14,831 downwards.
CAGATCGGCTTAGCCGTTCAGGCAAGAATCGCACTGCCAATAATCCTGAAGCGCGATGACGGAGTGTCTTGCTTAAAAAGACAGATACGATCGATGGTCGTCTGGGTAGCCCCGCCATATTGCTGATAGGCTGATTTTAAAACGCTTAACGTCGCCTCTCGATCATCCGCATGAAGCGGACCCGTAAGCGTCATATGAAAACGAAATTCCTCATGCACATAAGGATATCCGAAACGATCAAGATAATCGGTTTGCCGCTCGGTGAGCGGAGACTTCAAACGCCGCGCGCGATCCTCTGCCGATAAAGGGGCTCGAAAGGGTTCAAAATGGCGTACAATGGTGCTGGCTAATGCGTTCAATATAGCCACATCGCCAAAGGGACGAAGCGCAATAAACGGGCCTATGCTGGCCACCTCTAAACCTTCCATGATGGCGGCGCGTGCCGTTTGTGAAAACCGCTCAATGGCGACCATCAACGCCATTTCATCAACACCTTGCGCAAGATGAAACGGAGCTTTTAACGTTGCGTGGAAACCATATTTGCGTGGTTCAGATGTAAGCTCGTGCCATCGGCCGGAGAGAGAATCTGCAAACGCCGGAACAGCCTGATCCGTCCCATCAACCGCATCATAACCTACGACGGACGAGCCAAACTGCCAAAGCTTAGTCGACGGCTCCGGCGCATAATAGATGGCGTAGCGAGCCGCATCATTCCCTGACATGGTCAGAACGCCCTTTTGCCACTGGACCAGAGCGCACGGATAACGGGCGTTGGGCCTATCGCTTTAAAATGCAGAATATCGGCACGCTTGCCTAACTCTAAACGGCCGCGATCTTGGAGGCCAACCATATCGGCTACTTTCCATGTCACTTTGGCCATCGCATCGGCAAAAGCAATGCCGTAATCCGTATTCAGCTTTAAAACCGCTTGCAAGAGACTTGCAGGAACATAATCTGATGAAAGGCCATCGAGCAGACCGAGCTTGGCGAGTTCAGCCGCTGAAACGCCACCCGAATGCGAACCGCCTCTTACCACATTGGGTGCACCCATAATGGTTGCGAGGCCTTTCCGTTTAGCCGCTTCAGCGGCAATAACGGTTGTCGGAAACTCGGAGATCACCGCGCCAGAGCGGACACCTGCTTCGACATCATCTTCCGTGGTATCGTCATGCGTTGCAATCGGAATACCGCGCGAGCCGAACATCTCAACTACTAAAGGCCAATTCTTTTGCATATTGGCCGGTCCAACTTCCATCCTTACGGCAACATCCTCTTCATGCTGCTCAGGCGTTTTTTCACCGGAACCTAAATTATAACGCTTTAAATTATCAAGATTGCGCCACTGACGTTGACCCGGCGTGTGATCCATCAAAGAAATCAAACGCACAAGCGGATTATCGGCGAAAGGCGCAACATCATCAACGAGTTCATCACCCGTCAATTCACAGCGAATATGGATGTGATGGTCAACCCGGAATGCACCGCTCGATACACCTTCTTCAACCGCTCGGATGACTTTCGGGAAAATTTCGCGGCGATAGTCTTTTTGACCAAAAACGGAGCCTGCACAGATTGAATCATAAACCGTCGTAATGCCCGCCGATGCAATTTGCGCATCATGCGCTAAAGCCGCTGCCAAGCCATTCGGCCAAAACACGCCGGGGCGCGGCACGAAATGTTTTTCCATATTGTCGGTATGCATTTCAACAATGCCGGGAGTGACATAGTCGCCTTCAACATCAATCGCCAATGGAAGCGAAGAACGCGAAAAATCGAGCCCCGTAATGCCTGTTTCATTAAAGGCTATCGTGCCGTTGCGGGTTTCGTTTTCAAGCACGAGCGTGGCGTTGGTAAGGATCGTTTCGGTCATGATCAAGCGGCTGCCTTATATGCGGTGAGATCTAAGCGACGGGTAGCGACGCGGTCACGAACGGCCTCGTCATGAAAAATGCCAATAATAGCCGAGCCATTCTGGCGGGCTTCCGCGATAAGATCGACGACAACATCGCGGTTAGCGGCGTCAAGCGATGCGGTGGGTTCATCAAGCAGTAAAATTGGCGATGGATCCACAAAGCTTCGCGCAATATTGACCCGCTGCTGTTCGCCACCAGAAAACGTACTGGGGGCCAAATTCCACAACCGCTCGGGCAGATTGAGCCTTGCAAGCATATCACTGGCCCGACGTGTTGCCTCGTCATCGGCAACGCCGCGGGCAAGCATCGGGTCTTTGACAATATCAATCGCTTTAACGCGCGGAATAACACGCAAAAACTGGCTCACAAAACCGATGGATTTGCGGCGCGCTTCCAAAACGCGGCGCGGTGTGGCAGTAACAATATCAATAAACGCGTCACCATGCCGAACATGCACATGGCCTTTTGTCGGGCGATAATTACCATAGAGAATGCGTAAAAGCGTTGATTTGCCGACGCCCGATTGGCCGTGGAGGATAACCGCTTCGCCTTGATCCACCGAGAAGCTTACTTCGGCAAAGACAGGCAGAGTAACGCTGTTCTGATTATGCAGAACAAACTGCTTCGTTAGCCCTTCAGCTTTCAACATGGTCGTCATGCGGCGCTCGCTTTCAGGTGCGGTTTAAGAAGTCTTGATGACAATTTCGCGACATTTGCTTTGATCAAGCCGCGAGAACAGCGGAAGTGAGTAATTGGGTATAGGCGTGATGCGGATCATCGAGCACTTGATCAGTGAGACCTTCTTCGACGACATAGCCGCCCTTCATGACCATCAACCGATCGGTTAGCAATCGGGCCACTGCCAAATCATGGGTAACGATTACGGCAGCAATGCCTAAATCGCGTACCAGCACGCGCAAGAGATCGAGCAGACGCGCTTGCACTGAAACATCAAGCCCACCCGTTGGCTCATCCATAAACACAAGGCGGGGCTCTGGGACCAGCACACGGGCGATTTGCAAGCGCTGCTGCATACCGCCAGAAAATTGGCGAGGGCGATCATCAATGCGGTCTTCGCTGATTTCAACACGCGTCAACCAATCAAGAGCCGAGGCGCGAATTTTACCATAATGGCGATCCCCTCGATCCATCAACCGTTCGCCAACATTGCCGCCCGCCGACACATCCATGCGAAGTCCATCGCGCGGGTTTTGGTGAACGATGCCCCATTCCGTCCGCATCAATTTGCGGCGCGTGGGTTCTGGAATATCAAACAGGCTGATCGGCTTATCATTGTGACGGAATAAAATCTCTCCACTTGTCGGGCGATCAATGCCCGCGAGGCAACGCAACAACGTCGATTTGCCAGAACCCGATTCACCCACAATGCCGAGCACTTCGCCTGGCCATAATGAGAACGACACATCCTCACAGCCAATCCGCTCGCCATAATGTTTCGTGACCTTGTTGGCAATTAAAATTGGCTCCGGATCTTTAAGGTGATCAATCGAGCTATTCAGCATCATGCGATGCCCCCTTGGTGCTATCAACATAAGCAAGCGCTTCTGCCGTTGCTAATTCTTTACCAACATGGCCATGCGCGCGACGCTCTTCGCAATAGGAACTATCGGAGCATACAAACATGCGGCCACCGCTATCGTCCGTAATCACTTCATCGAGATAGCTGTCTTTTGCCGCGCATAGCGCGCAAGGCTCCGTCCAGCTTTGGATGGTGAAAGGATGGTCTTCAAAATCGAGGCTTTTCACCGTCGTGTAAGGGGGTATGGCATAAATACGCTTTTCACGGCCCGCGCCGAAGAGTTGCAGTGCAGGCATATCGTCCATTTTCGGATTATCGAATTTCGGAATGGGCGTTGGTGACATCACATAACGGCCATTCACCATCACCGGATAGGAATAGGTTGTCGCCACATGGCCGAAGCGCGCGATATCCTCGTAAAGCCGCACATGCATCGCGCCATATTCGGCCCACGCATGCATTTTTCTCGTTTCGACTTCGGACGGCTCCAGCTTTCGCAAAGGCTCCGGCTGCGGCACTTGATAAACCAAAATTTGCCCCGCTTCGAGCGGCTTTTCCGGAATACGATGGCGCGTTTGAATAATGCTTGCCTCGCTCGTTTCTTCCGTTGTTTCAACACCGGAAACGCGCGCAAAAAAGCGGCGGATGGAGACGGCATTGGTCGTATCATCCGCGCCCTGATCAATCACCTTCAACCGATCGTCAGGCCCAATCAACGCGGCGGTGATTTGAATGCCGCCTGTTCCCCAACCGCGTGCCAAAGGCATTTCACGCGAGCCGAAGGGCACTTGATAGCCAGGGATTGCGACGGCTTTTAATAAAGCGCGGCGAATCATGCGCTTTGTTTGTTCGTCGAGATAACCGAAATTATAATCGGGATCGTGCTGGGCCGCGTTCATTCTGCCGCTTCCTTCCGCTCTGCCAAACGCTCTTCCTGCTCGCGCCGAATTTTACGCAACAGTTCTAATTCGCCTTGGAAATCCACATAATGCGGGAGCTTCAAATGTTCGACAAAGCCTGAGGCTTCAACATTGTCGCAGTGATAGAGCACGAACTCTTCTTGCTGGGCGGGGTATTCACTTGCCTCACCAAAGTCGCGCGCTTTGAGCGAGCGGTCGATGATCGCCATCGACATGGCTTTACGCTCCGCGTGGCCAAAGGCGATGCCGTAGCCGCGGGTGAATTGTGGTGGTTGATCAATCGAGCCTTTAAACTGGTTTACCATCTGGCATTCGGTCAGTGTGATATCGCCTAACTCAATCGCAAATCCCAATTCTTCCGGCGCAAACGAAACGGCAACTTCACCTAAGCGAATTTCGCCCGCGAACGGATGATTACCGCCAAAGCCGCGCTGTACCGAATAGGCGAGGCCTAACAGAAATCCTTCATCGCCCCGAGACAGCGTTTGCAAGCGCACATCTCGGTCGGCAGGAAACTCAACCGGATCGCGCGTTAAATCGAACGGGCGCGGATCGCCGACGGGTGGCACCTCCGCTTCCATCAAGCCTTCATCGCCCAAAATATCCGGTACGCGTGGCATCGCAGCATCCAAAGCGTGTTCGGCGATTTTTGCCTCGGGTGAATGTTCGCCATTGGCCATCAGCGCGAAATCAAACAGGCGATGGGTATAATCATAGGTAGGGCCTAAAACCTGCCCACCCGGCAAATCCTTATAGGTAGCAGAGATACGACGGCGAATAGCCATACTGGCCGTATCCACCGGAACCGACGAGCCAAAGCGCGGCAGCGTGGTGCGATAGGCGCGCATCAAGAAGGCCGCTTCGATCAAATCGCCTTGGGTTTGTTTTAACGCCAACGCGCCCAAATCCTCGTCGTAGAGCGAGCCTTCATTCATCACCCGCGCGACAGAAAGCTGCATTTGCTCGCGGATTTGCGCGACGCTGAGTTCGGGAACCGACACGTCACCACGGCGCTCTTCGGCGATGAGATCATGCGTAGCAAGAATAGCGGCCTCGCCGCCTTTCACCGCGACATACATTTAAAAATCCCCGCTGATCTGCGTTGAACGTGGCAAGCCCGCAAGCGATGAACCTGCGACAAAAATCAAATCGACGCCAAGTGGAAACAATGCGTTGTTGTCTTGTACCTGATTCCAAAAATCACCATCGACCCCTTGCGGTGCGAAGCTTGTGGTTTCTCTTACGCCGGGACCTGTGAGCGTTACCGGAAGCCCGTTTTCAAGCGATGGGCAAAGGATGATCACGGTTGCGGATGTATCGGGGTATCGCTCATCCCCAAGATTAAACGCGTCCAATGCAATATCGGATTGTCCCGCTGCGATGAGCGCAAAGCGCGCATCCATCGGTTTAGCCGCTATTGCTGCGCCCGTATGAAAGACAAGCCACGGCCGGATTCTCTCGAACGCCGTTGAAAACCAAATAGGCGTTTCATAATCCACAAGGGTAAGCAGAAGCGCCGCGGCGGCGGGCGGTAAATGATCAGGACAGCCGGATAGGTTATCCGACAAGGACATGATTTTTCCCGGCTCAGAAAGGACAGTGAGCACCGTTCGGAACACCGCTTGTGAGCCAAATACAGGATCGGCAAGCCCCATCGCTAAATCGGATGTTGGGAGAGCACTCATAATTAGCCGTCTCCCCTTACAAGCGTGAAGAAATTAACTTTGGTAGCAGCCGCTTTGCGTGAAGCGATCTCACGCGCTTCTGCTTGCTTTTGCGCCATGGCGCCAAGCCCCGCGTGAAGCATTTCGGCGTCGCGCGTGGCGCTTTGTAAAAGCGCATCAATAACGGCGGACTGCTCTGCCTTTTTCCGGTCGCGGCCGAGCGCATATGAAAAACCCATTGTGCCATCCGATAGACGAACGACGCAGCGGGTCATCGTGGCTTCGCCCATATTGAAGCGCTGCCCTGCCCCACCGGCACGACCTTCGAGCATGAGGGTACCGGTTTCGGGGCGCTTGATGAGCTCGTAGCTCGGCTGCGATTCGATGCGGGCTAAAAGTTCGGCGACTTCAACGCCAGATGCGCGAGCTATAATGCCCATCCAACGCTGCCGCGCCGTTTTGTCCTCGCCGTCCAGCACGCTCGAAACCTTTGATTGATCTTGGTTTAAAGTCATAATACGTCTAGACCTATTAGCATGATTCTGATTAAAGGTCTATACGTTTGGCGTGACGCTTTCGTGACGAGGTAGAGGCAATGACCGTCCATTCAGCGGAAAAAAAGGCACCCCTGACGGCGTGGAAGCGGATCGCCGATGATCTTGCGGCCCAGATTGCCGGTGGCGATCATGAACCGGGCAAAGGCCTGCCCACCGCTCTGGAGCTGGCGGCCCGCTATGGTGTTCATCGGCACACGGCGCGACAAGCTCTCCGTTATCTCCAGGATCAAGGTCTCGTATCCGTCGAACAGGGACGCGGGAGCTTTGTTACCGGTCGCCGCTTTCCGTATCGCATTGGCCGTTCGGTCAGCTTCCGACAAAATTTCAATGCCGCAGGCATCGAGGCTACGGGCCGGATCCTTTCAGTGCATTGCATCACGATCCCGATCAGCATTTCGCAGTCTTTAGAGCTCCCGACATCTGATTCTGTGTGGCGTGTCGAAGCGCTCAATTCAGCGGGCGGAAAGCCCATTTCAGTTTCGATCCATTACCTCTCAACGACGCGCTTCCCTGATTTTCCATCCGTGCTGCGAGACCATAACACGTCAATTTCAGAAGCCTTTCGGTCTTATGGAATTGAAACCTATGAACGGCTCTCAACTTCTCTTTCAGCCCGACTCGCGACGCAAGAAGAAGTAGCCCGCTTGAATTTGTCGTATGGCGACCCGGTATTGACCTCCGAAGGTATCGATAGCCTGCCGGATGGCACGCCCTTACAAGTCGTCGAAAGCGCGTTTTCACCCGCTCGTGTTCAGTTCATTGTTGAGCGTGATTAAACCGGACGCGAGCCGATAATCGCAACACGAAGCTTGCTTGATATGAAATCAATCGCAGCGACCGTGACTAACACCAGCATGATGATAAACGAGGTCTCTTCCCACAAATAAGTGCGTATCGTTTCGGTGAGATAGAGGCCAATACCGCCCGCGCCAACAATGCCAATAATCGTGGTCGTGCGCGTATTCGACTCAAAGAAGTAGAGCACTTGGCCCAGAAGAACGGGTAATATTTGGGGGATAATACCAAACCTAATGCTCTCAAGCCGCGACCCACCGGAAGCAACAATGCCCTCGACGGGCTTTTGATCAGCCGCCTCGATGGCCTCAGAGAATAATTTACCAAACGCACCGAAATCCGAAGTAATAATCGCAAGCACGCCAGCAAAAGGCCCAAGGCCTACAACGCCCACCCAGATCAGAGCCCAAATCAGCGTATCAATGCCACGAATAATATCCAGAAAACGCCGTACCGCGTGATGGATAATCGAATTTGAAACAATATTGCGCGCGGCCAGAAAACCGAAGGGAAGCGCAAGGAATGCAGCACAAATCGTACCGAAAAAGGCCATCGCAAGCGTTTCGATTACGCCGCGCATGAAGACGATGGCATTGTCCCATGAACCGGGATCAGGCGGCATCATCGCTTTTACAACGATCCCAAATTTGCCGAACCCATTGATTAGCATCATGGGCGTGAAGCCAACATAATAAAGACCAAAGCCATAGAGAGAAATAAGCGCGGCGATCAGCAGATAGGCTTTAACCTCATCGCGTCTATTTCCAATAAAGGCTTCCGCATAGCGCCCACGCATTTCTCCGAGTTCCGGAAAGCGATCGCGCAAACTTGTCTGGGAGGAAGATCGATTATTCACGACATACCCTCCTTGGCGATAAGGCGATGACGAATTTTTTCGGTACCATAATCGATCATCATCACGGTAAGAATGATAATAATAAGGACCGCGCCGACATCGACGTAATAGAACTTGCGAACATATTCGATCAGCAATTGACCGATACCACCGGCACCAACAAAGCCCATGACGGCAGCACCGCGTACATTGATCTCAAAGCGCAGTAATGTGTAGCTGGTAAAATTTGAAAGTACCTGCGGTACTGCCGCAAAGCGAACTTGTTGCGACCATGATGCGCCGCTCGCGCGTAAGCCTTCCACAGGCTTCATGTCGATATTATCGATAACTTCCGAGAAGAGCTTTCCAAGCGCGCCTGATGTGTGAATGGCCAGCGCGAGAACGCCTGGGAACGGCCCTAAGCCAAAGCTTACAACAAACATCAAGGCAAAGACGATATCCGGTACGGTACGGCAAAACTCTAAAAAGCGGCGGGCTAAAAATTTAGACCAGCCACTAACTTCCATGCTGTTACTGGCAAAAAAGGCGAGAACAAAAGCAATGACCGCACCCGTAACGGTACCGACATAGGCAATTAACAAAGTCTCGGCCATGAGCTTGAGCCATTTGCCTAAGCCCCAATACCACTCGGTCACATCATCATAAAAGGTCGATAGCCCGACATGGGGGGTCATATCGAAGAAATAGCGCGGGAATTTCCAAAAATTCGTAACAAATTTATGCGGATCAACTTCGGCACCAAAGGCCGCAATAAGGATTAGCAAAACAACGATAATCGCGCCTAAAAGCATTTGCCGCCGCTTCTGCGCAAGGGCCATCGCATATTGCGATTGCAGCCGCGCATTTTGCTCATCGGGCAAAGGCTGGATTGTCGTTGCCAATTCAAAATCTCCTTGCATGAAAAAGGCGGCGGATCGATCCGCCGCCTTCGCTTGAATTAAGGATCAAGACTTCTTCTTCAACTCGTCAACAAACTTAACGAGATCGATGGTTGGCTGGTAATCCTTCGTGGTGATGGACTTGTAGGAGAGCTTCTTGCCATCATAGGCCTTGTCGAATGCTTCGCGGTTGGCAGTGTAAGCATTCAAGAAAGCATCCGTAACGGTCTTCTTGAGATCGTCCGGCATTGAATTCAACAGCGCTAATGGGCCATTGAGGATCGGCTGCGACTTATAGATGATGCGGAGATCGCTATACTTCAAAAGGCCCTTCTTGTCGGCCTTCAAGGCGTCAGAGTCTTCGTCGTTCGTCCAAGCATTGAAGCATGCATCAAAGGTGCCCTGGGCCACGCCAATCGCAGCGTTTTCGTGCGTACCTGCATAGACAACTTTAGAGAAATACTTGTCTGGATCAATTCCAAGCTTATTCATTTCAAAGCGTGGAACATTGTTGCCGGATGTCGAATTAGGATCAACCAGGCCGAGGGCCTTCCCCTTAAGATCTTCTAGCTTCTGGAACGGGCTGTCTTTCTTTACATAAACGACCGAATAATAACCGGTCGAACCGTCTTTGTTGACTTCGATGCCAAAAGGCGACACATCAGCGCCTACGATAATGGCGCGAGCGAAAGAAGCTGCACCATAAAGACCGATATGAATTGTGCCTTCTTTTTGGCCCTGCACAACAGCAGCATAATCGTTAACAATGCGAAGCTTCACAGGAACGCCAATCGTCTTCGAAAGGTGGTCCATCAATGGCTGCCAACGGTTGGTGGTGTCGGCTGCGTTTTCAGCAGGCACAACGGCAAAGGTCAATTCTGGATATTTTGACTTCCACTCTTGGGCAAGCGCGCCCGAAGCTGCTCCAACAAATGCCATTGCAGCGGTAGCCGCAAGCATAATACGACGCGTGATCATGGTCTTCGTCTCCTTGTGATGAGATAGTTTGGTGGAATATACCAATCAAGCCGGACAAATAGCCCGGATCGTAGGTTCTTAAGCCACTACAGCGATGCCAGCGGGCATATCATTGGTAGCGGAATTCGGGTTCATAACTTCATGCGCCTCAAGGCCATAGAGTTCGCGCGCAACATCTTCGGTCAATGCCGACGGAACATCATCAAACACCACTCGGCCCTGCGCCATACCGACGAGGCGCTCGCAATAGGTGCGGGCCAAATCGATTGAATGAAGATTGCTAATAACAGTAATACCAAAATGCTTGTTGATCCGCAAAAGCGCATCCATAACGATTTTTGTATTGCGTGGATCAAGCGATGCGATCGGCTCATCGGCTAGAATAATGTCTGGCTCTTGCACCAAAGCGCGACAGATCGCGACGCGTTGCTGTTGGCCGCCTGACAATTGATCCGCCCGTTGCGCAGCAAGATTGGCAATATCAAATTGCTCAAGGGCAGCAAGCGCGATGGCTTTATCATCGTCCCCCCAAAGCTTCAGCATCGTCTGCCAAGCCGGAGCTTGAGAAAGGCGACCCATCAACACGTTGGTTAAAACATCCAATCGGCCAACGAGATTAAATTGCTGAAAGATCATTGCACAACGACGACGCCATTCGCGAAGTTCAGCACCTTTTAAGGCCGTCACATCGACGCCGTCATAGATGATGCGGCCATTCGTTGGATCGTTCAGACGATTGATCATGCGAAGGAGTGTTGATTTGCCTGCGCCGGAACGGCCAATCACACCGACAAAGCTGCCCGGTTTGATCGAAAGCGATACGGAATCAACAGCGGCGTTGGTGCCGTAAATTTTGCTCAATCCATTAATCTCTAGCATCGAACATTCTCCTGATCAATGGGAGCGAATTAGGGGCGTTCAATGACAAGGGAATGACAGGCTGTGGACAGTGAGATGAGCCGATAGGCAGCGTTGTTTTTCACCCTTAGGCCGATTCTGCCTGTCTGGGCTTTCCAAGCTTGGGCTCTTCTGCTAGAAAATTAGGCAATTTTACAAGGTATCGCTGAAGCCTGATTAAGACCCCTCCCGTTTTGGGGCGTTAGTCTGCATCCGGAAAGACTGATACAGATGGTTGTCACACTCGACCAAGCGATTGAAATCCATGCGAAAGCTGCGCTTTTCAGGGCCGGAAAATCCGCTTTAAAGCAAACCCTTGACCGCGCCGAATTGTTTCGCTCGCGCGGGGATTTAAAGAGTTACGAGACCTGGAAATCGGTCAGCGACAAAATCGCTGAGCTCGAAAAACTAGGCTATCTCCATCAAAGACGGCGGGCATAAGGCCCATCACCACATTGATTTTTTAGCCCGCTCAGGCCATTCGCGGTCATAGTCTGGGCCGCCCACGCGATTATCGCTTAAACGGGCCAAAATCTGTCCCGCCGTGGCTATGGTTGCCGGATCAACATGATGGACCGGGTTCCATAACTCAGAGCGGACAATCGCCCGCGCACATTGGAAATAAACCGCATCGATGGTGATAACAATCACCGAGCGGGGTTTCTGGCCGTCGACGGCAAAACTCTCACAAAGTACCGGATCAGCATCCACATGGGCGCGGCCATTCACGCGCAGCGCATTGCCCGATCCGGGGATTAAAAACATCAACGCAACACGTGGATCGCGTATGATGTTTTTAAGCGAGTCGGTGCGGTTATTTCCCCGCCGATCAGGCATCATTAGGGTACGCTCATCGACAATACGAACCAATCGCCCATGCCGATCCCCGCGCGGTGAGCAGTCCAGTCCCTCAGGACCCGAAGTGGCCAAAGCGGCAAAGGGTGAAGCCTCCATCATCGCGCGATATTCAGGAGAAAGATAATTGATCTCCTTCGCCACACAGGTTTCACCTGGAAGCCCGTAAAGGGCTTCTAAATCGGATATAGAATTGACCACATATGTCATTGCTTGATCTCTAACCCTTTCCTTGTCGGGCTGCTCGCGCTACCAACATAAATAGATAGCGGCGGATCAAATTGATCTACCGCTATCATTACACCGAGCAACGGCTGAAAAGGCTTATTTCTGTTTTACAATTACCGGATCAATCGTAAAAACATTTGCCGACATTGGATCAACCGATACCCTAACCCAGTGGACAGATGGGCTACCGAAGGTTTGAAGCCGCGTAAGATTTGGCAGCACTTTCGTCGGTGAATAAAGTGGCTTGTCGAGTTTAAAAAAGTGCGTATCGCCGTGCACGATTAAGACTTGCCCCACATAACCTTCTGTTTCTGTCACTAGTTTAGCGAGGAAGTTGGTATAACCACTATGGCCAGGATCCGTGCGCTCATCAAGCTCTTCTGTCTCAGGAAGGTCAAATCCGGGATCGCCCTGCCATACAATAACAAGCCCTGGAGCCTTGGTATCGCGGGCCAATTTGAAAGCCTCGACCACCCAAGCTACGTTAGCCGCATCACGCTCTTCATATTCCTTGTTGCCCGTTGCGCAGATTTCGGGCGTCCGGGCGCTCTTGTTCGTGCATTCTTTGTCGTCAAGCACTTTGTTGTTGTTGGATCCCGGCATGTTGATGCCAACGAAGATCACGCCATCTTTCGTAAAGCGGGTGTTTTCAACGAATTTCTCGCCCATCTTGCCCTGATGCTCAAGCGCAATGGTCTTTTGGCCGAAGCTGTTTGGAGTGGCGAACATGGTTTTACGAATGAAGGCTAAACGCTCGAGCTGGTCGTAACCGCCATTATTGGTGCGGTGGCAGTCTGTCCACTCATTGTCACCCGGAATGTAAACGGTAGGCTGCTTTAACGTGTTGAACATCTTGGTTGCGTCTGAGAATACGTCATCCGTACATTTCGAGCTACCATCCTTGATATCTCCGTCGTAGATCGAGAAGGCGATATCAGACGCGTTGATGCTATCCAAAATGGCAGGCATTTTATCCTGATCCTTGGCTTTGGCATAAGGCATGTCGCCCCAAAGACCGAAGGAAAACTTTGATTCTGCTTGGACCGACGATACGGCTAATGTTGCAACCGCAGCGGCAAATATTGAGGTTTTGATATTCTTTAGGTTAAGCATGAGTAACTCCTAATCTGGGGTTAAATACAATCCGGATGGTCACGAATTACGCGTTTAGCGTGAAGTTAACATGACAGAGAAGAAAACTTTTAGAGTTATGTAATATCGAGCTTTTTTAGCAATCGGTAAGCGAAAAAGCTCGAAAGCAGGCACAGGCCAATCACATTCCAAAATCCGCCGGGGGTCTCTAGAAAGGGTAGATCTTTCACGTTCATGCCAAAAATGCCAGAAATCAAGGTTGGCGGTAAAAGCATAGTGGTGAGGACGGACAAAATCCGAAGGTTATCATTGATAGCGGCATCAGTTTTCGCGGCCATTTCATCTTGCAAGAGTCGCGCGCGATCCTGCACGAGAACGGCATCATGATCCAATGCTTGTAATTCACGTGCGAGACGGTCGACGACATCATCAAAGCCAGTCGGAAGCGCCAATTGCAATTTTTCAAATCGTGCAAACGAGTTCCTGATGGCAAACATATCGCGGTTAAGGAGCGCTGACATTCGCCGAATGGGCGCAAGCCGAACCCTGTCATCATTGACCTCGAGCTACAAAACGCGGTCTTCAATATCATCAAGTGTTTAGGCGATTTCGGATAATTCGCGGGCTGCTGCATGGGCGAAGTGAGAGAAAATCATTTCGAGTAAATCAATCGGCAACGCCGGAACACACCCCCGCTCAAAGTGTCGCCGAACCAGATCAGTCGAATATAACGCGTGTCGGCGCATGCTGATGAACATCCTACCATTGAGCGCGAAAGACAGTTTGGCGGTTTCCTTGTTGCGGTCAGACAGATCGTGCTCGAAATCCGCAATGGCGCCATATACGGTGTCGCCCTCAACATCCAATCGCAAGTCGCCATCTTGATCAATTAGGCTGTCTTTGGCGTCCTCGGGGAGATTGGAAAGTGCGCGGATGAGGTGACGGGCCTGCTCGTGGGCTGAGGCAAAATGAAACCAATACCAATCTTGAGATGAAGCGAGATCTAACACCGATGGCAAGGCTTCCAAGACGGTCGGCGGATGAATGCCGTCAAAGCGAAACGCCCATAAGAGGCCGCCTTCCGGCTCTTTAAAGCTGCTCTAATCAATTGCGTTCATGGTTTCGATCCTCCACCCGCAAATTGCTCGAATGCACAAGCGATATGAGCTCTGTTTCCAAGGTCGGTTTAGGCTTGCCACGGCTCTTTGCTAAAAGGAAGCCCAATATCTGCTTTTCGAGTCAATGAGAACTTAGTCGATCCGTCGTCCCGACTCCGCGTCAAAAAAGTGCATGGCTTTGGCTGGGATCGTTACGTTGATCGAGGAGGCCACGTCAAAGGGCTGATCACCCGGTATCGAAATGACGGCTTCTTCGTCGGCCAATAGCCCATGCAAAAGGCAGCTCGATCCTAAAGCCTCGTTAAAGCTTGAGGTAATTTTAAGACCCCCTTCCTCGACCAATTGGGTTTGTTCAGCCCGAAAGCCAAACACGATGGGGCCATCGGGGAGGGTCGTACGTTGCGCCTGATCAAGCGCAAGAGATTGGCCGTCATTAAAGCGAATGCTCTGCGCAACTCGATCTACCGTCGCATGCAACAGATTGAGTCCCGGTGATCCGACAAAGCCAGCGACATAGATCGAAGCGGGGCGATGATAGAC
>JAPJMW010000108.1 GCA_026461505.1 Beijerinckiaceae bacterium | reverse complement strand
TTGTTCGGCAAAAGCTTGTTTCTGGCGATAGCGATGATGCTATTCGTGCCTTTCTTGTGGAACGATATGGCGAGTTTATTCTTCTAAAGCCTCGATTTTCGATTGACACTTTGGTGCTATGGCTAAGCCCCTTTGCCTTACTTGTTATAGGTGGTGGGATGTTATTGCGGACTTCCCGACGCTCAACCTTAGCTAAAGTTGAGAGATTAGATCGCACGGAACAGGCTCATTTAAATGAGTTGCTCAAGGCCAATGACCAAACCCGTAGCTGAGGTTACCAAAATGTCATGTGGCCTTGAAACTGCGGTAATCTGATCTTCTTTAGACCAAATTCATATATTGGGCCGAATAGTCCAAATGAAGACCGGAATGGAGAGATGACATGACAATTTCAACCGTTTTGCCGCCTAAAGGGCCAAAATTTCGTACGAAGCTTTTATCAAGCATCGCGGCATTGAGTCTCATTGGCCTGAGCATGACAATGGTAGCCGAGCTTGGTGCCGTAAAAGCCTTTGCCCAGAATTCGACGCCAGTAATTGCGCAATCAATGCCGTCATTTGCAGATATTGTCGCGAAAGTTCGCCCGGCTGTTGTATCGGTAAAGGTGAAGCTTGAAGCATCCGCGGCGAATGAAGAAGATGGGCAGGAATTTTCAATGCCTGATCTTCCCCCCGGTCACCCGCTTGAAAAATTCTTCAAGCAGTTTCGTGATCAGAATAAGCCGGGAAAAAAAGGAGCCCCCAAGCAATATGCCATGGCGCAAGGCTCCGGCTTTTTCATCACACCTGACGGTTATGTTGTAACAAATAACCACGTTGTTGAAAATGCGATCGAAGTAACGCTGACATCCGATGACGGAAAAACGCTAGACGCCAAAATTATTGGCCGCGATCCCAAGACGGATTTGGCTTTGCTCAAAACCGTTGAGAATGGTCCTTTCCCTATCGTTTCATTTGCCAATAATTCGCCACGCGTTGGTGATTGGGTTGTCGCTGTTGGTAATCCCTTTGGTCTTGGTGGTACGGTTACTGCGGGTATTGTATCGGCACGCGGACGCGATATCGGTTCAGGGCCTTATGATGACTATCTGCAAATCGATGCGCCCGTTAACCGTGGAAATTCTGGGGGGCCAACCTTCAATCTAAACGGTGAAGTTGTTGGCGTGAATACGGCTATCTATTCGCCGTCGGGCGGCAGTGTTGGTATTGCTTTTGCCATTCCGTCCGAAACAGTTTCGAGCGTTATCGGTTCGTTAAAGGATGGCGGCTCGGTTGCACGTGGCTATCTTGGTGTACAAATTCAGCCAGTTACGGCAAATATCGCTGAGAGCCTAGGTTTGAAGGGCACGAAAGGCGCTCTCGTTGCAGAGGCGCAGCCTGGCACACCTGCCGCAGAGGCGGGCCTAAAACCTGGCGATACAATTACGGAAGTCAATGGCGAGATCATGGCCAGCCCGCGCGAAGTTTCTCGGCGCATATCGCAAGTCAAGCCAGGAGAGAC
>JAPJMW010000107.1 GCA_026461505.1 Beijerinckiaceae bacterium | reverse complement strand
TCAGGAACGTAAAGTCTGTACGGACCAGTGAGTCAGCCGCAAATCCCGCTATATTCCTCTTTTAAGTTGAGCGGGAACGTCCTAAATCCGGTTTATGGCGCGCGTTCCCACCTCCGATAATGACGATTCGGCTTCTGTTCAGGATCTGCCCGAGGATATGGTCCTTGAGGTGGAGGATATTGGCGAGGAAAGCTCCGGTATTGATCTCGATTTTTCGGGCGAAGCCACCCCGCAGCGGTTAAAGGCGGGCGTTGAAGTTATTCAAAAGGCTTTGAAAACGCTGCCGAATGCGCCGGGTGTCTACCGGATGATCGATGGCGCGGGCGATGTGCTCTATGTCGGCAAAGCCAAGAGCCTCAAGAAGCGGGTTTCAAACTATGCGCGTGGCGTAGGCCATACGAGCCGTATCGCTCGGATGATCGCCGAAACCGCGTCGATGGAATTTGTTACAACCGAGACCGAGACCGAAGCTCTTCTGCTTGAAGCCAATTACATCAAGCAATTGAAGCCGCGCTTTAACGTGTTGCTGCGGGATGATAAAAGCTTTCCCTATATTTTGGTGACCAGCGACCATGTGGCGCCGCAATTGACCAAGCATCGCGGGGCGCGGAACAGACAGGGGCAGTATTTTGGGCCCTTCGCCAGTGTGTGGGCGGTTAATCGGACCATCACGGCTTTGCAGCGGGCCTTTTTGCTCAGGACCTGCACCGACTCGTATTATGAGAACCGCACGCGCCCCTGTCTGCTGTATCAAATCAAACGGTGTGCGGGGCCGTGCACAGGGGAAATCAATCCCGTCGGCTATCAAAATCTTGTCACTGAGGCGCGTGATTTTTTGTCGGGTAAAAGCCAGGCGGTTAAAGCGCGCTTGGCTGAAGATATGCAGGCGGCAGCTGAGGCACTCGAGTTTGAAACCGCCGCGCGTATTCGGGATCGTTTAGCGGCTCTATCCGCAATTGTTTCGACGCAGGATATCAATCCGCAAACGGTCGATGAGGCCGATGTGTTTGCCTTGCATGAAGAGGCCGGACAATTTTGCATTGAAGTCTTTTTCTTCCGTAATTTCCAGAATTGGGGCAATCGCGCTTATTTCCCGAAAGCGGATCGGACCATTGCGGCAGAGGAAGTTTTGGGACAATTCGTGGCTCAATTTTATGACGATAAGCCCGCGCCGCGCCTCGTGCTCCTTTCGCACGATGTTGAAGATATGCAGCTGCTAGGAGAAGCACTGTCGCTTCGCGCGGAGGCTAAGGTTGAAGTGGCTTCCCCGAAGCGGGGCGAGAAGCGTGATCTGGTTGATCATGCGGCGAGCAATGCCAAAGAGGCGTTGTCGCGAAGGCTTTCGGATACCGCATCACAAAAGCAATTACTCACGGCGCTTGGCAATGCCTTTGGACTGCCCGCGCCGCCCCGTCGTGTCGAGATTTATGATAACTCGCACATCATGGGGACGAATGCCGTTGGTGCGATGGTTGTTGCCGGAGTAATGGGATTTTCAAAGCCGCATTACCGGACCTTCAATATTCAATCGACCGATATCACGCCCGGCGACGATTTTGGCATGATGCGCGAGGTTCTGACGCGGCGCTTTTCACGGCTTCAGAAAGAAGCGCCTAGAGACATTGAGCAGCCCGATTCCGCTAAGGACGATGGCATGCCGGATTGGCCTGATCTTGTCTTGATCGACGGTGGCAAGGGTCAGCTCGAAGCGGCGAAGACCGTTGTTGAAACACTCGGCATTGAAGGCGTTCCATTGGTGGGGGTCGCCAAAGGGCCTGATCGCGATGCGGGACGCGAGACTTTTTTTGTGCCCGGACGGGACCCGTTTAAGCTCGCGCCGCGCGATCCGGCGCTTTATTTTATCCAACGGCTTCGCGACGAGGCCCATCGTTTTGCGATCGGCACTCATCGGGCGCGGCGGAAGAAGGACTTTACCAAGAACCCGTTGGACGAGATTGCCGGGATCGGTCCGCAACGGAAACGGGCTCTGCTGCTTCATTTTGGCACAGCCAAGGCCATTTCGCGGGCTTCTTTGGAGGATTTGATTAAGACGCCGGGCGTCAACGAGGCCACCGCCAAGGCGGTTTATGACTTTTTCCATGATGGCGGGCGCTAAACATCGTGCACTTTTCGTGATTGGCTGTTGACGGCTGCAATTGTCTTATGCTTCGACACTACCCATGACACAGCCATCGGGCCGAAGACGGGTTGGACCCCTCACATTACCCAACATTCTGACCTATGGTCGGGTGGTGGCGGTGCCTGTTGTTGTTGGCTGCATGTTTTGGCCGGATGAATCCGGTATGCGCTGGGTGGCTTTTGGTGTTTATGCAGCGGCTGCGATTACCGATTTTTTTGACGGCTATCTCGCGCGGATTTGGGAACAGCAATCCTCGCTTGGTCGTATGCTGGACCCAATAGCCGATAAGCTGATCGTTGCGGCTTCTTTGATGATGCTTGTGGCGGATCATACGATCCATGGTTGGTCGATCTGGGCCGCTATCGTGATTTTAAGCCGCGAGATTTTGGTCTCTGGCCTGCGCGAATTTTTGGCCGAGCTTCGGGTTAGTGTTCCGGTTTCCACGATTGCTAAATGGAAGACCACTTTACAGCTTGTGGCGATCGGGTTTCTGATTGCCGGCAATGCAGGCGAGGCGGTTTTGCCGGGCAATGTGATGATTGGCATTGTACTGCTTTGGGTTGCCGCTTTGCTAACGCTTTACACCGGCTATGATTATTTCAAAGCTGGCATTCGCCACGTGGTCGAGCTCGATGACTGAGATCAAGCTCATCTATTTTGCTTGGGTGCGCGAACGTATTGGTTTGGCGGAAGAACGGGTAGATGTTCCCGCATCCGTTACAACGGTGGCCGAATTAGCGGCCTGGCTGCAATTGCGTGGCGAAGAATATGCTTATGCTTTTGAAAATCCCGCGATTGTTAGAGCGGCGATTGATCGAAAACATGTGAAGCCGGACGCCCTGATTGCAGGCGCGCAGGAAATTGCTTTTTTCCCTCCAATGACAGGCGGGTAAACAAGCGATGGAACCCCGGATTGTTTTTCATGTTCAAGCCGAGCCGTTTGATGTTGCCAAAGAGATCGATGCTTTAGCAGGCCTTGGTGACGATGTCGGTGCGGTTACGAGTTTCACAGGCTATTGCCGGAGCGAAGGCGGGTATCTGTTGGCGCTGGAGCTCGAACATTATCCCGGAATGGCGGAAGAAGAGATTGGTCGTGTGGTGCAAGAGGCCGTCACACGTTGGCCATTAAATGGCCTTACCGTCATTCATCGATTCGGGATGATGCGGCCGGGTGACGGGATTGTGTTGGTTGCAACGGCCTCATCCCATAGGCTGGCCGCGTTTGAAGCGGCGGAGTTTTTGATGGATTATCTCAAGACCCGTGCGCCGTTCTGGAAGAAAGAGCATCGGGCGGATGGCAGCAGCGGCGAATGGGTCGAGGCCAAAGAACTTGACGATAAGGCCGCTTCGCGTTGGCAAAGCCGAAGCTGACCCCTTTTTCTTGACGCCCTGACTGCCCATATAGAGGTCGATCATTTACGATCAGAGGATATGCTGATGCGCTTGAAGCTTTTATTTCGTCCTGTTCTCGCCCTTCTTTTTATGGGATTGATGGTTCTTGCATCAATTTCGACAGCGGATGCGCGGATTGGCTCTGGCACGTCGAGCGGCAGTCGCGGCAGCTTTACCTATTCGCCACCGCCTTCAACGCCGACGGCCCCTTATGCGGTGCAGCCGATGCAGCGGTCCTTTACGCCTCAAGCCCCATCACCCAGCTATGCGCCATCTTACGGTCAACCGGCCCATGGTGGCGGTGGATTGTTTGGCGGTGCCGGTGGTTTTGGAACGGGACTTTTAGGTGGTTTACTCGGCGCGGGGCTCGTCGGCATGATGTTCGGCCACGGCTTTATGGGCGGGATTGGCGGCGGCATGTCCTTTTTTGGATTGCTGTTTCAGATTGTTCTCCTCTATTTTGTGGTCAAATTCGTCCTTGGATTTTTCATGCGCCGAGCGGCACCTGCGGGATTTGCGCCCAATATGGGTGCTTCGTCCGGACCAAGTGTCGTGCCGCCGTCTCGGCCTTCTATTCGCCAAGTCAATATTGGACCCGAGGACTTCACCGCTTTCGAGCAACGTCTTTATGCTTCGCAAGAAGCCTATAGCCGTGAAGACCTTGAAGGGCTGCGCCGTTTAGCAACCCCTGAAATGGTCGCTTATTTTGCCGAAGATTTGGCGCGCAATGCCGGACATGGGACGGTTAATCGCGTGTCTCAGGTCAAGCTTTTGCAGGGCGATTTGTCAGAAGCTTGGGGCGAGGGCGCGGTTGATTATGCAACGGTGGCGATGCGCTTTTCGTTGATTGATGCGACCTATGAGCGAGGCACAGACCGGGTTGTGTCGGGTGATCCGATGCATCCGCAACAGGCGACCGAGATCTGGACCTTCCGCCGCGACGGCAGCGGACCATGGATGATTTCGGCCATTCAGCAAACAGGCTGAGTTTTCGATTAGGCCATTAACGAAAATAAAACCATAACGCGGCATGATGGCGTTATGGTTCATCATCACCTCCAACGCGGCATTGTTCTTGCCGCCTTATTCGTTCTAGTCGGTTGCGGCATGCGGTTTGACTCGCGCGCACCGTGGCGGGATGAGGTTGAGGCGAAATGCCTTTCGTCCGGTGCTGTTAAAATGTCCGCCTATGTCGAGCCGATGAACCGGATTGATGGGCCGGGCGCATGCGGTATGCAGCAACCCCTACGGGTAAGCGCTTTTGCCAATGGTACGATAGGGCTTACGAGCCGTGCGACGATGTCATGCTCGGCGGTTTCGAGCGTTAATCGCTGGATTACGGAAGTCGTCGAGCCTGCGGCTATTTTATATTATCGCCAACATGTGACAGCGATGACGGTGGGTTCGTATTCCTGCCGCAATCAAGACAGCAAATGGATTGCCAATATTTCCGAACACGCATTTGGTAATGCTGTCGATGTGATGGGCTTCAAATTTTCCGATGGCCGAAGCATGAGCGTCGTTAATGGCTGGAAGGGTGATGCGCGCGATCAGGCTTTTTTACGTGAAATAGCGATGGATGCTTGCGATTATTTTACGACTGTTTTGGCGCCCGGCTCGGACTCCTATCACGCCAACCATATTCATGTGGACTTATCGCGGCATGACTCGGCTTGGCAACGCCATGTGTGCCAGCCGAAATTGCAGATCGCCCGCCGTATTCCGGCGCGCGCCGATGCCAGTAAAATTGCTGGTTTGAATTATACCCCACCGAGCGGGGGCGATACGATTATTAAAGTGGCTTCAGCAGAATCTATGATTGGCGTGCCAGCACCCGCTGCCGCGCCTTTGCCACCGATGCGCCCAATCGATCCAAAGACATTGGCCCTCTTACCACCAGAGCCGGATGACACGGATGACGGTGATTTTAAGGGCGTTTATTGAGCCTGTTTTCAGACAGCTAAGCGCTTCTCTTTAGGCCCATATCCACCGCCTGTCGGCGTAATGACGGTGATGGTTTCTCCGGCTTTCAGCGCTGTTTGATCAGCACCTTTTAGAATGTCGACTGAGCCATCCAAACGCTTGACCAATGTTTGGCCTAATTCGCCCGCTTCGCCCCCTTCGAGTCCAAATGGTTTGATGCGACGATGTCCGGATAGAATGGCGCATTCCATATCTTCGAGAAAGCGGATCGTGCGGCTTGTGCCATCGCCCGAATTCCACTGACCTTTGCCGCCCGAATCTTTGCGGATGTGAAAATCTTCGAGCAAGACCGGATAGCGATTTTCCAAAATCTCAGGATCGGTAAGGCGCGAATTTGTCATATGAACATGGACACCAGGCGAGCCGTCAAAGCCGGGGCCTGCAGAGGAACCGGAGCAGATCGTTTCATAATATTGATAACGCGCATTGCCGAAGGTGAGATTGTTCATCGTGCCTTGCGCGGCTGCCATGGCGCCAAGCGCGCCGAATAGGCAGTTTGTGACCGCTTGGCTGACTTCCACATTGCCTGCAACAACGGCGGCTGGATAGCGCGGGGACAGCATTGAGCCTTCGGGCAAGATAACGTGAATAGGGCGCAGGCATCCGGCATTCATGGGGATGGCATCATCCACCATCGCCCGAAACACATAAAGCACAGCGGCGCGAGTGACGGGTTCTGGAGCATTAAAATTGTCGGCGCGTTGCGGCGACGTTCCCGTGAAATCAACGGTAGCTTCGCGCTTTGTTTTATCAACGGTAATCTTAACCTTGATAAAACAGCCTTGATCCATTTCGTAGGAGAATTCTGAATCATGCAGCGTTTCGATGACGCGCGCGACATGCTCGGCTGCATTGTCTTGAACATAGCCCATATAGGCGCGGACCGTATCCAATCCGAAATCCTGTATGACTTTTTTTAACTCGCGTACGCCTTTTTCATTGGCGGCAATTTGGGCTTTAAGGTCATTGATGTTTTGCGTGACGTTGCGAACCGGATAGGCTCCGCCTGTTAAGAGGGCATGGACAGCCTGTTCGCGGAAGATTCCATTTTCAACGAGATGAAAATTATCAATATAGATGCCTTCTTCTTCAATTCTCGTCGCGCGGGGTGACATAGAGCCCGGTGCAACGCCACCGACATCGGCGTGATGCCCGCGTGAGGCGACCCAGAAGAGAATATGATCACCACTCTCATTGAAAACCGGTGTGCAAACGGTAATATCGGGAAGATGCGTGCCGCCATTATAAGGGGCGTTGAGCATATATACATCGCCCGGATGAATATTGCCCTCGTTCATGCGGATGATGGTTTCAACGGAACGGTCCATGGAGCCCAAATGAACCGGCATATGCGGTGCGTTGGCGACGAGGCGGCCTTCGTGATCAAAGACGGCGCATGAAAAATCGAGACGCTCTTTGATGTTAACAGATGAAGCCGTGTTTTGCAGCGTGACACCCATCTGCTCGGCAATCGACATAAAAAGATTATTGAAGATCTCGAGCAGGATCGGATCAGCTTCAGTGCCTGCTGCGTGATGCCGCTCTAACGGAACAATACGATGTAGGATGAGATGATTGAGTTCAGTTAAACGGCATTCCCATCCTGCTTCGACCATAATGGTCTGATGCGGTTCAATGATGAGAGCAGGGCCTGATACGCAGTGGCCCGGCTTTAAATTTTCACGATGATAAACGGCTGCTTGATAGGCGATGCCATTGCTAAAAATAGGTCGAGTTGTATCGGGCTTTGGTAACTTATCTTGCGTTTCCTTCATCGATACATGGGTAATTGTGGCATGGCCGCCAACGGCTTCAACCGATACCGCTTCTAGGACGATATTTTTCGATGGATCGGAAAATCCAAACCGTTCTTTATGGGCATGTTCAAAAAGGTTACGGATCGATTTGAGCCGATCCGTATCATCGGCCATATCGATTTCAATGGCAGAATCAGTTCCCGCATACCGCAGAAGAGCGCGGCGATGGATGATGATTTTTGTTTCATCAACGCCTTGACTTGCGACTTCATTGTAGCAGACCGCCGATAACCGTTGAGCTTCTTGATCATAGGCTACCAGTGTCGCCTCATCCAATACGCGCTCAATAGCTTGTTCTCGTGTGGCGCGAATGGAAGCGAGCCCCATTCCATAGGCCGAGAGAAGCGATGAATAGGGATGAATGAGGACGGTCGTCATGGCGAGTGCATCGGCGACGAGACAGGCATGTTGGCCGCTGGCACCACCAAACGCATTAAGGGCATATCGCGTTACATCGTGCCCGCGTGCGACGGATATTTTTTTGATTGCTTCGGCCATATTGGCTACTGCGATGCGGATAAACCCATCCGCAATTTCTTCGGCACTTCGATTGCCGCCCATCGATACCGCAAGTTCATTGAATTTTTCGCGTACGATGGAGGCGTCTAATGACTCGTTTTGTTGGGGGCCGAAAATAGATGGGAAAAACGCCGGATCAAGTTTACCCAACATAACATTGACGTCTGTTACGGTGAGAGGACCGCCACGCCGATAGCAGGCTGGACCGGGATTAGCGCCCGCTGAATCGGGGCCGACGCGAAAGCGCGCTCCGTCATAATG
This sequence comes from Beijerinckiaceae bacterium, assembly GCA_026461505.1. Lineage (GTDB taxonomy): Bacteria > Pseudomonadota > Alphaproteobacteria > Rhizobiales > Beijerinckiaceae > CAIUPE01. Next base: position 6,282 of record JAPJMW010000107.1, on the reverse strand, counting down.
CAGGATTGAGCCACCGCCCGCAGCTACTGTGTGAATCATCATCATCGGCGCGCGCATGCGCACGCCCGCGACTTCCGTTTCAAAAGCTCTTTCGTAGGTGCCGTTGAAATGGGCGACATCCGTTGAGGTTCCGCCCATGTCAAAGCCGATCACATGGTTAAAGCCAGCTTCCTTGCCAGTCTCTGCAAGGGCTACAACGCCACCGGCAGGGCCTGACAAGACGGCATCTTTGCCTTTGAATAAATCGGCAGCCGTTAATCCGCCCGATGACATCATGAACATCAGCCGTGCGCCGGAATTTTTGGCATCCAGTTCAGACGCCACCATGGCGACGTAGCGCGCTAGGATAGGGGAAAGATAGGCATCAACAACTGTTGTATCGCCGCGGCCAACGAGTTTGACGAGGGGGCTTACTTCATGGCTTACCGAGATTTGTGAAAACCCGATTTCACGTGCAATCTCAGCGGCCAATTGTTCATGGCGCGGAAAGCGCCAGGCATGCATGAAGACAATGGCAATTGAATCATAACCTTGATGTTTCAACTCGCTAAAAGCGGTGCGTAATTCGACACGATCAGGTGCTATTTCAACGGTTCCATTTGCATGGACACGTTCTGTAATCTCGACAACGGTGGAATATAGTTCTTCTGGCTTTTTAACAGCTTTTGCAAAAATATCGGTTCGGGCTTGATAGCCAATCCGCAACGCATCGCGAAAGCCTTTGGTGACGACGAGAGCGGTACGTTCGCCTTTGCGCTCGAGCAGGGCATTTGTCGCAACAGTGGTACCCATTCGGACATCGCCGATGCTGCCTGCTGGAATGGCATCATCGGGGTTCAAGCCAAGCAGCTGGCGAATACCGTGAACGGCAGCATCTTTATAAGCGCCTGGATTTTCGGATAGGACCTTCTTGGCATGAAGGACACCATCCGGTGATCGGCCAACAATATCGGTAAATGTACCGCCACGATCGATCCAAAAATCCCAAACCATAAAATTCAATCCGCTGTTTAATTTATTCGAGTTACCCAATACCCTGTCAGATAGGCCAGTCGGCGGCAATTGCGATTTGTGCAAAATTTGGGTTTATCGGTTCCTCATTTGTGAGAAATGATCATGATTCGTCGCCTGCTTTGTATTTTATACGTTATTCTGATTGCCACGCCTGTTTGGGCCCAAGCCAAGGGCGAACAGAAGGGCGCTATTCCGGGACGCTTTGATTTTTATGTGCTAGCGCTTTCATGGTCGCCCACTTATTGCGCCAATGGGGGCGACAAGCGGAGTACGGATCAGTGCCATATAGGCGCCATGAATGATTTTGTCGTTCATGGGTTATGGCCGCAATTTGAAAGCGGCTACCCGACAGAATGCCCGTCCGATGAAAAGGCGCTTCCTAAAACCACGCTTGAAGCTGCGTCCCATATTTTTCCCGATATTCGCCTTGCCGACCATGAATGGAAACGCCACGGGTCTTGCACGGCGCGCGCGCCTGCGGAGTATTTGGCCGATATCGCTACGGCCCGCCAACACATCGCTATTCCTGCCTTCTTTAAACAGCCGAAAAGCGAATTATCACTTGCGCCGCCGGATATTGAAAAAGCGTTTATGGCGGCAAATCCTGGCCTTGAACCGGCTATGATATCGGTGGCTTGTCCGAAAGCGGAGTTGCAGGAAGTCCGTATCTGCTTCACAAAGGACCTTAAAGGGTTTCGTGCGTGCCCAGAGTTGGAAGGTGGAAGTTGCCGCGCGGCGAGCGTAAAGGTTCTTCCCGTCCACTAACCAATTCTCCCGCGCATTATGAATGAGAGTTAGCGCGGAAGAATATGAATTATAGACATGCCTACCATGCCGGAAATTTTGCGGATGTATTTAAACATTCCATTCTGGCGCTTTGCATTGAGCATTTGAAGTCTAAGCCTGCACCTTTTCGGGTGATCGATACCCATGCGGGCATTGGTGTTTATGATCTTTCCGGGGAAGCTGCTCAAAAAACCGGGGAATGGAAGGACGGTATTGGCCGCGTTTTGGGTGCGCAAATACCACCGGATATAAAGGCTTTATTGACGCCCTATCTCTCATCGATCGAAGCATTGAAGGCATTTAAAGGCCGCGATGTTTACCCAGGCTCGCCTGAAATCGCACGCCATCTGACGCGTGGCGAAGATCGGATGATTTTTGTTGAAAAGCACCCGCAAGACGCCAAGAAATTGGCGGATGTTTTTAGTTTCGACGGTCGTGCCAAAATTTTAGAGCTCGATGGGTATGTGGCAGCAAAAGCCTATGTGCCGCCAAAAGAAAGGCGAGGATTGGTTATCATTGATCCGCCTTACGAAGAAAGGGATGAATACCCTACCATGTTTACCGCTTTTGTGGATGCTTACCGCAAATGGCCTACAGGGATGTATTTGCTTTGGTACCCGGTCAAAAATCGCGAAGAAACGAAGCGATTTATGGTGGGGTTGGCCGAAGCGGGAATTCCGAAGATTTTAAGGGCAGAATTACGGGTAAAACGATTAACGGAGCAGGCCGGGTTGGCAGGCTCAGGCCTGATTATTGTCAACCCACCATGGAAGCTCGCCGATGAATTGCGCGTATTGTTGCCTTGGCTTGATGGGCTTTTACAACAAGATGACGGGCACGGCTGGAATGTAGACTGGTTGGCTGGAGAGGGCGTGTCGTCGCCGCTTTAAGTGACTGGAGAAGGTGGGCGATTCCTGCTACCCCATAGAGTATTGGTTGATCTCTTCATCAAAACGAATAGGAATTTATGATGATTTTGCGCTCTTCACCTGCTTCGCCCTTTGGTCGGAAGGTAAAAATTGCAGCCCATGTTTTGGGATTAATGGATCAAATAGAAGTGGTGGTCGCCAACACACTCGATCCAGAGGATGTTATTCGCAAGCAAAATCCGCTTGGAAAAATTCCTGCTCTGATTTTGAAGGACGGAACCACGCTTTATGACTCCCGTGTGATTGTTGAATATCTTGATCATTTGGCAGGTGGTGGCAAAATCATTCCTTCATCGAGCAAAGAGCGATTTGAAACCTTAACGCTTCAGGCTTTGGCGGACGGTGTGATGGATGCCGCACTCTTGCAGGTTTATGAAACGCGGTTTCGCGATGAAGATAAACGCGAACCTAAATGGTTAGAACATCAGAGCGGTAAAGTTACTCGGGGGCTTGATGCATTTGAAGCCCACATCCCTCATCTTTCGCCAATTCCGACGATTGGTGCAATTACGGTTGCTTGCGCGCTGGGATATTTAGACCTTCGCTTTGGCGAGACTTGGCGACAAGGCCGTCCACGCCTAACAGCGTGGCTTGAAGATTTCGCAGCACGCTATCCAGCTTATGCGGCGACCGTTCCGCATTAATGAACGTAAAATCCAAGGAAAAGCCCGCAGCTGAAACTGCAGGCTTTTTTAATCGTTATGAAGTTTTTAGAAGCGGTAATTTAGGCCAATGCGGGCGATTCCGAGGTCTGCACCAGACGTTACGCCACTTGAATAGCTTTTATCTTCAAGGCGGACATATAGTCCTTCGCCTTTAATCGACCAAGAGTCTGTGATCGCCATTTCAATGCCGGCTCCAGCTGTCCAACCGTTATGATAATTATCTGTCGTTGATCCTATATCGTCATGGGTTGTGCCGCCGGCATAACCCGCTGTGACATAGGGCAAAATACGATCTGTCGCGTAACCAAGACGACCACGAAATGTGTTCATATAGCGCAGCTCGCTAGACCCTGTCCCGCTTGCTTTGATATTGCCCATATCGATATCGCCTTCGATACCAACGACCCAATTATTCGGCATCTGATAATTATAGCCCCCCGTGAAGCCAATTAGACCACCGGATGGATTACCGAATGCACTGCGACCATTCGACGTAAAATTACCGGAGCCAAAGCCGCCGTTAAATCCGCCATAGACGCCATTCCAACTGAAGACGCGTGGTGCGGCCATTGGCATAGCGGCGGGAGCTTGCTTTTTGGCAGGAAGGTCGGCAGCAAATGTTGCTGATGTAATGATGAGCGCCGATGCAACAATTCCCATACGAGCAAGAATTTTCATATTGATACACTCCTAATGTTATTTCCATGTTGTTTAGCTTCAAAGCCAAACACGACATGACGTAGAGCGAGATCAAATCTTCGCTCTACATTGCAACAATGGATATTATCAAAACAAGGCAAGATTATGCTTTGTTCATGATCAAAATAAGGAACGATGTAGAGATCAATAAGTTCCAAATTAAGTATTTATTTATTATTCAAAATAATCGTTCAAAAACTATAAATACTAAAATTTATAATCAACTCCGAACCTGAATACGTTCGATTGCGTATCAAGAGATACGGACTGTGCACTTGAATTTAAATATGACGAACTGCCTAGATCATAGTGCAAAAATTCACTACGCAAAGCAACGCGAGGCATTACCATCGCTTCTACACCACCGCCGTAGACCCAGCCGATTTTGGTCGCATCGGTCGAATAGGTGTTGGTGTAATTCATGGAGCTAACTGCTAGTCCAGCCGTGCCATAGGTGAGGAGATTGCCGAATGTGAAGCCACCGCGTACACGGCCCGACGTCATCCATTTTTGGGTGAAATTTTCGCTCGTAGCGTTATTTTTGATTTGTGATGCAGTAACGTCGAGTTCGCCGCCACCAACCAATTGATTGGCTTGGAAATTAATTCCGCCATGCATTCCAACCAGAGTTCCACCCGTAGTAAGGCTACCTGCGGTACCAAGGCCCGCACCACCATGCGCGCCGATATAGCCGCCTTGCCACATGGCTTGACTGGAAGCGGAGCCCCCCAAAATATCATCCGCATAGGCTGAGCCCAAATTAAACACCAAAAAAGCCGATAATGCAGCAAAACAGCCAATTTTTTGCCGGGACATTGTTGCTTCCTTGGGTTGAGCTCTGCGATCAAAAGCATTTTACCGATCTGAGCAGCAGTTCCGAAGCTATGACTACAAATAAGGTAACTAAATGGTAAACCGAATGGGTGTTTCATACGTGTTATGAAGGAGCAGTTATGCCGAACTTTATTTGAAAGAGCCTTATGTCCTCGATCGATCCATCACCCATGTTACAACCGATTGCTCTGGTTACAGGTGGAGCGCGTCGCGTTGGTGCTGTTATTTCACAGCGCCTCGCTGAAGCAGGATATGCCGTTATTATCCATGCAAATGCTTCCCTTGACGAAGCGCTCGCCTTGGCCGCTGAGATCGAGAGTATGGGCGGAAAGGCCAAAGTCTTGGCGGCTAATCTTTTAGATGCAGAGGAAAGAGATCTGCTCATTCCCCGTGCCTCAGACATATTTGGCCCGCTTTCGTTGCTTGTTAATAATGCAGCGATTTTTCATTCTGATGCGTTTATGGATTTTACGGACGCCTCGTTCGAACAGCATATGGCAATCAACCTTCTCGCTCCCATTGCCTTGGCACGCGAATTTGCCCGACGCGCTTTAGAGGGTAGCAATGCTTCAATCGTGAATATTGTTGATCATCGGGTTTTAAAGCTCACGCCGCAACATTTTACTTACACGCTTTCTAAGGCAGCTTTGAATGTTGCGACCGTTACCATGGCACAGGCTCTTGCGCCTCGCATCCGCGTCAATGCCGTTGGTCCGGGGCCAACCTTAGCCAATCTTCATGATGGCGAGGAAGGCCTAAGGGAGGAAGCGTCAGGTGTTCCTCTTGGACGCGCCGTTGATCCAAAAGATATTTCTGATGCTGTGCTTTATTTGGCCCGTGCCCGAAATGTAACCGGTGAGATGATAGCCGTGGATGCGGGTCAGCACATTGGCTGGCAAACGCCAGATATCATTATGAAGTAAGCATGATGGCGGATATTAGGCGGCCATAATCTTGCTCGCTGCGATGGGTTGTTCGGCGGAAACTGAAAAAACGATTTTCATCACCATAAGTGCAATGATCAAGTGAAACAAAGTGCTTAATTTTTGCTTCAGCTAAACGATGCTCGATGAAGGCGGGGAGGTTGAAAAAGCTCTTTCCATCCTTTGTGCCATTTTTAAAAAATGGTGCATAGTTAGTGTCTGTGGATAAAAATTGCTCTTTAAATTCAGGACCGACTTCGTAGGCGTTTTGGCTAATCGTTGGTCCTAAAACTGCGCTTATCCGCTCGCGATTAGCGCCAATCTTTTCCATTGCAGCAACGGTTGCTTCGAGGACGCCGAAGAGAGCGCCTTTCCACCCTGCATGAGCGGCGCCAATCACGCGTGCTTCTGGATCAGTAAACAGCACAGGTC
>JAPJMW010000106.1 GCA_026461505.1 Beijerinckiaceae bacterium | reverse complement strand
GTGAAGGCCTATCGGATTATGTCTTTGCCATCGCCATTCCCTGTTTGATTTTTAAAACATTGACCGGAACGGCGATGCCGGACCAGCAGCCTTGGGGATATTGGCTTTCGTATTTCGGAGCCGTTGCTGTTGTTTGGGCTTTGTCGCAATGGATCGCCTCGCGCTTTTTCGCGCTTGATCATGCCTCAAGCGTTGTTGCCGGATTTACCGGTGCACAAGCCAATACGGTATTAGTGGGAGTGCCTTTAATCTTACAGGCCTATGGTAAAGAAGGCGCCGTGCCGCTCTTTCTTCTGGTCGCCATCCATCTACCCATTATGTTTTCGGTGGCAACGATTTTGATTGAAGGACGCAGCGCGCATTGGCCAACGGTCATCCGGCAATTGCTAACGCATCCGATTTTACTATCGATCATCTTCTCCTCGGCCTTTCATTTTTCGGGCCTTGATGTTCCCGTCTTTGCAGGGCAATTGATTGATCCAATTGCCGCCTCGGCGCTACCTTGCGCGCTGTTTGCGATGGGAATCGCGCTTAAACGCTATGGCATCAAAGGCAATCTCAACCTCGCTGCAATTTTATGCGCGATTAAGCTCTTGCTCCATCCGGCGCTCGTTTACCTTCTAGCCTTCTATGTGTTTCCCATGCCGCCTGTTTGGGCAGGCGTTGCCGTGCTCTTTGCCTCATCGCCCTCAGGCATCAATGCCTATCTGTTTGCGGAGCGCTATAAGACAGGTATCGCGTTAGCATCGGGCGGCATTGCGCTTTCGACCGCCTTGTCGGTGCTTTCCTCAAGCCTCTGGCTGGCTATTCTCGGCATCCATTAAAACGCCTGCGCGCCGAAAATCTTCAAGCAAAGCGGCGCGCGTAAGCCCCGCCTCCCGCTCAACCGCGAGCGAATCCGAGGCTCTGCTTTTGGCGAGCTTCTTTCCGTCCGGACCGTTGATCAGCCGATGATGCCAATAAAGCGGTTGCGGCAGGCCAAGCAGCGCTTGCAATAGCGTGTGGATATCGGTTGCCGCTTCAAGATCCTTACCCCGCACAATATGGGTGATGCCTTGAATGGCATCATCAACGACAACCGATAGATGATAACTCGTCGGCGTATCTTTGCGCACGAGGACGACATCACCCCAGCGCTCAGGTTGCGCCTGATGGGTGGTCGCTGCTAGCGTTTCAGGATCAAAACTTGTCCAGGTGAGAGGCGCGGTCACAGCTATCGCTTTCGCATGATCAAGGCGCCATTGCGGCTGGTCACCCTTCGTCAAACGCGCCCCAATATCCGCATCGCTTAAAGCACGGCATGTTTGCGGATAAAGCGGACTACCATCCGGATCACTCGGCCAATCGGTTCCCTTTTTTTGGATAGCAGCATCAATCTCTGTACGCGTGCAAAAGCACGGATAAACAAGCCCGCGCGTTTTAAGCGTTTCAAAGGCATGAACATACTCCGCCATAAACTGCGATTGTCGTCGCACAGGCCGCTCATAGCGAACACCCAACCAATCAAGCGCATCCTCGATCGCCGCAATATATTCGGGCCGACTGCGTACAGGGTCGATATCCTCAATACGCAGCAAGAGCCGACCGTTCAGCTTCCGCGCTATCTCCGCGTTCAGCCAAACCGACAAAGCATGGCCGCGATGCAGCGGGCCGTTCGGGCTCGGCGCAAAGCGCAACACCGCTTGCCTGTTTTCGGTCGAAGGGTAAATTGGCTGGCTCATGAAACAGAAACGAAGATGCAATGCTGATTGACAGTGAAGAGAACCTGGATCACGGCCTCAAAGCCCTCATAGCACAGGATCCCGCTATGGCGGAATTGCTGCGCATCGGTGGGAGGCCACGCTTGCGGAAGCGCGAGCCGGGCTTGCAGGGCTTGGCCGCCATCATCGTCTCGCAACAGGTTTCAACCGCGAGTGCCAAAGCCATCTGGGCGCGGGTGGAAGCGCGGTTTCCGGCTTTATCCTCCGGCGATTTGATGAACGCAGATGATGAAACACTAAAGGGTGTCGGCCTCTCCTCGCCCAAAATCCGGGCCTTGCGCGCCATAGCCGAAGCCATCGAAGACGGCAGCCTTACCCTTTCAGCCCTTGAAACTTTCTCGGCCGAAGAAGCCGAGGCGCATATGGTTGCGATCAAGGGGATCGGGCCATGGACCGCGCGGATCTATCTCCTTTTCTGCCTTGGTCATTCCGATGCGTTTCCAGCAGGCGATCTTGCGCTCCAAGAAGCCGTTCGCATGGGATTTGATTTGCCCGCGCGGCCCGATGCGAAACAAATCGAAATCTTCGCCGAGCGTTGGCGGCCCTGGCGCGGCGTTGCCGCCAAGCTGCTCTGGAACTATTACGGCGCCATGAAATCTGGCAAAGAAGCTATCCCCGCCGGAACCGAATGAGCAAAATCAACATGATGGACGGACCCCGACTAAAACCCAAATCCGGCAAGGCCAAGCACCTCGTCGTCTTCCTGCATGGCTATGGTGCCGATGGCAATGATCTGATCGAGCTCGGTCAGCAATGGCAGAATTGGCTGCCGGATGCCGCCTTCGTCTCGCCCCACGCGCCCGAGCCGTGCGGCATGTCGCCGATGGGCCGGCAATGGTTCCCCCTCACCATGCGTGACCCGTCCGAGCGGTGGCGCGGCGTGACCGGCGCAAGGCCGACGCTTGATGCGTTTTTGGATGCGGAACTTGAGAAGCTGGGCCTCTCCGCTGATCGACTGGCGTTGGTTGGCTTCAGCCAAGGCACGATGATGGCCTTACATGTCGGCCTTCGTCGCGCGACACAGCCTGCGGCCATTCTCGGCTATTCCGGTATATTGGTAGGGCCGGAGCATCTTCATGAGGCGACAGGCAAGCCACCGATTCTGTTGGTGCATGGCGACCGCGACAACGTCATCCCCATCGATGCCGTGTTCTCGTCATCCGACGCTTTGGGCAAAGCCGAGATCGGCTGCCAATACCACCTCTCGCTTGGCACCGCGCATGGCATTGATGGCGGGGGGTTGAAGCATGGCGGATTGTTTCTAGCGAAAGCCTTGACGGGTAAAACGCCGGATTAGGCTGACATCGCGCGCGGTGCCGTCGTCACCACAAACACGCCAGCCAACACCACCAAACCGCCAATCACTTCACGCACCCCGATCGCCTCGCCCAAAAAGATTACCGCCAGAATGGTCGCAAAGGTCGGCATCAAATAGCCGATCATCGCGGCCTTGGTCGGGCCTTGCTGGCGGATCATATACATAAAGATGGTAATCGGCAGCGCGGTTGAAAACAGGCTAAGCCCCAACGCCGCAGGCCAGCTCGGCACAATCGGCGCATAGGCAGCGGTTCCGCTCAAGGCAAAGGTTAGGCCCGTTGCCGCAAGGGCTGAAACCGTCTGTTGCCCCAAGGCCATGCGCGACGGCTCCACATGCGGGATGAATTTCGCATACACATTCCCGACCGCATAGCAGACCGATACAACCACCATGGCTAACGCGCCGAACAGGCTTGCGCCTTGATGATCAAGCTCTGAAGGCCCGATCAACACCAACATACCCGCAAAGCCCACGGCAATGCCGATCACTTTTCGCGCCGTGAGTCGCTCGTCCAAAAAGGCAAAATGGGAGAGCACGGCCACCATCAGCGGCCCCGAGGCTTGGATCATCGCGCTTGGTCCAGCGCCAGCAGACTGCAACGCATAAGCCGTCAGCACATTGGGCAACCAACCGTTCAACGTGCCCAAAATGAGCCAAGGCACGAGTTCAAAGCGCGCTGGTAACGGCGAGAGGCCGCGCATTAAAAACCATCCGGCCAGAATAATTGCCGCAAACGTCGCGCGAACAGAGGCTATAGCGAACGGATCAACCGTATCCGCCAAAAGCTTCATAAACAAAAAGCCACTCGACCACATCAGCGAGCAGGCCAGCAATTGCACCGTGAAAAAGTTCCGTGGCGAAAGTTTCATGCACCCGATCCTAACAGATCGATCAAGGCAGGGATCAGCGGCTCATCCGCTGGCGGCATTGGATAATCCCGAAGCTTGGTGGCGCGAACCCATTTCAGCGCCGCATGCTCCTTGGCCTCAACCACACCCTCCCACCGCCGACAGACATAAAGCGGCATGAAAAGATGAAAGTCCGGATAAGGAAAGCTCGCAAAGGTCAACGGAGCGAGACAAGGCTCTTTAACACGAATGCCCAGCTCTTCATGAAGTTCGCGGATCAGCGTCTCTTCCGGACGCTCGCCGGCTTCAATCTTGCCACCTGGAAACTCCCACAACCCCGCCATGCCTTTGCCCTCGGGGCGTTGGGCGATCAATACGCGGCCATCTTTATCGATGAGCGCGCAGGCAACAACCAACAGAAGTTTCAAAAAATTAATCCTTAATTCGCCCAAAAATAGCGGAGTCACCATAGCGATTTAGCGCCGCCGGACAACCGCATGATCCATAAAATCGGGACGGGTTTACTCGCGCTTAATCTTTTTCGGCAAGGATTTGTTGACCCTATTTTAAAGTCCTCTGCGGTTAGCAGTGGATCAGTTAAGTGAGCGATCCTTCCGTGCAAACCCTTTTATCGCGTCGCAATCGGTCCAATAGCCGTGTTTTCTCACGTTTTGCTGCTGGATTGACCGTATCGCTTTCCGTTCTTGTCGGCAGCGTTGAATCGGGCGGCAACGCGATTGCCAACGGTGATTCGCGGACAATTTCGCTCTACCACACGCATACGGGCGAGAGCCTGACCATTGAATATAAAAGAAATGGCAGTTTCGACCGTGACGCGCTCGAAAAGCTCAATTGGCTGTTGCGCGATTGGCGCCGCGATGAGCCAACCAGCATGGATCCGCGCCTGTTTGATATTGTCTGGGAAGCGCAACGCAGCGTCGGCTCGACCGAACCGATCAATGTTGTCTCAGCCTATCGCTCGCCTGAAACCAATGCCATGCTGCGTCGCCGCTCAAAGGCGGTCGCCAAAAACTCGCAGCATATGCTGGGTAAGGCGATGGATTTTTACCTCACCGACGCCAACATCACCCAAATCCGCGAAGTCGGTTTGAAGATGCAGCGTGGCGGTGTCGGCTATTATCCAACCGCCTTCACGCCTTTCGTCCATCTCGATGCCGGAAGCGTTCGCCACTGGCCACGCATGTCGCATGACGAGCTGGCCCGCCTCTTCCCCGATGGCAAAACGGTCCATATTCCATCCGATGGCCACCCGCTTTAGCACTATGCCGAGGCCGAAGCAGAAATTCTGGCCAATGGCGGCACCGTTATGGGCGCCTCTTATGCCGACGCTGGCGAAAATGCCGCGCCTGAACCAAAAGCCAAGAGTTTCTGGGCCGCTTTATTTGGTGGCGGCAGCAGCGAAGATGAAGACACCGAAGTCGTTACCCAAAAACCAATCGCCCGCGTAGCGGCGGCCAAGGCACCGACGCCAGCAGCGGATACAGCCGACAATGGCAGCGAATCCGACGCGCCCACGCCTGTCGCAACGCCCGCCAAACTTCCTCAAATGGTGGCGATGCCGCCGCTCTCTTCGTTCAAAATGGCCGTTTTGGCACCAAACGCCCCAATGCCGCCCGCCAAACCCGGGGCACCTATCCCGTCCGTTATCGCGCTTCAAACCGGAGCGCCTCAGCTTGTCTGGCAAACGGGAGCTCCGGCTCTTGGCGGTGTAGCCGTTCCTATGCCGCCTTTGCGCAATGGTGGCACACTTGCACCTCTTTCATCCGTTGCGTCGGCACAAATTCCATTGCCGCCAATGCGTACCTTATCCGGCAAGCCTTCTGGCCGTGTAGCCCTTTTAAATGTTCCCGATGGGTCCGAAACAACGGCTAGCATTGGTGCTTCACGGACGGATGCTATTTTGCCAAAAATTATAACGGATGGCAGGCGTTCTACGGCTCCGACATTGGCGCTTGCTTACGCACCATCGCAGGAAACTGCACCAGCGGCGCCCGTCCTTGTTAAACCGTCGGCTGCTGCGGCACCGAAGATTGAGCTTAAAAAGCCCCTTTCCGCCGATGCGGTTCAAGCTTCACGGTTGGCCCTGAGCGGCGATACAACGCACTTCTCCGCGACCGAAGATCTCGGCCCACCTTCAGGACAATTCTCAAAGAAATCAGCGCCAACTTGCGCTGCCGGAAAATCCGGTCAGCCCTGCATGCCTAATGCGGCGAGATAAAGCTCCATAATGGCTTCTTCCTCTTGCCGCTCGGCGTGGTCCTTGCGGCGCAAGGAGACAATTTTCCGCATGATCTTGGTGTCAAAGCCATTGGCTTTGGCTTCCGAATAGACATCGCGAAGATCGCCCGCCAAAGCTGCCTTTTCTTCTTCCAGGCGCTCAATCCGCTCGATAAAGGCCTTGAGTTCTTCGCCAGCAACGGAATTAGTCATAAAAGCCTCACGCGTTCAAAAAAAGATCTGAGGCCCTTCCTGTCCGCCATCGCTCGCGAGCGGTCAAGACACGTTCGATGGTCGACGCTTCGACCCTGTGGATGACGCGCTATGCCAACCTAAAATCCTCACGGTGCTGCGGATGCTCTAGCAAAGGCCCCAACGTCTTTGCCAACCGCTCCCCCCACGCCGCCGCATCCGCCGCCTCGGCAATCAGGTCTTGCCTAATTTCAATGAGCGTATTGGAAAACCCGTTGGCCAGCGCGTGGCGATCAATCACATCGCCCGTCAGCGCGCCATTGTAAGGTTCATTGTCACCGACCACGAGATCGTCATTCGCAGCCAACGCCGCAATAAGGGATTGCGAGAGGCGATGATCCTTCGCCCACAAAATGCCCGCATGCCAAGGCCGCGGATAACCACGCCAATTGGGTGTAAAGGAATGAATGGAAAGAATAACCGGGCGAATACCCGTTGCCATCGCATCCGCAATCTTGGCTTTGATGGCCCGGTCATAGGGACGATAAAAGCGTTTGATCCGCCGCTCGACTTCGGCCTCATCCACCCGCGCATTGCCCGGCACAACGGCCCCGTCCGATAGGCGCATCACAAGGGTTGGATCATCTTCGCCACGGTTGGGATCAATCAGAAGACGCGAAAAATTGGTAAGAAGCGCGGGAGCACCAAACACATCCGCCAAGCGGCGCGCCATTCCGGCAGCCCCAATGTCATAAGCAATATGGCGCGAAAGCTGATCCTCCGGCATGCCAAGCGCGCGGTATTCCGGCGGAATCTCGTTTGATGCATGATCACATAAAATAATCACGCCGCTCGAAGGGTCGCCTGCGATCTCGGTAACCGGATGCTCCGGCGCATCTTCGGGCGTAGCGGCATAGGGGGAAAAAGGCATGAGAAACCACCCATAAGGCATTTTGTCACCTAACCTTAGTGACGGATCACGATTCATACCATAGGAAACCAACTGTTTTCCTCATTTGGCGTATCACATGTCCCAGACTTCACAACCCTCCCTGAACCGCGCGATCGATCCCTTTGGCCTTGCTGCTTTGGTGGGAGGGGCTTTGGCGATGGGAATTTCGCCGATTTTTGTGCGCTTCGCCGCCGCGGACGGCGTTCCCGCCTTCGCATCGGCTTTTTGGCGCGTCGTTTTTGCTCTTCCCGTTCTTTATGCATGGGCGCTGGCTGAAGAACGCCAATCGGGCACCGGAACCAAGCCATCGATGAATTGGCCCATCTTTTTGGCAGGCCTTCTTTTCTCTGGCGATTTACTCTTTTGGCATTTGTCGATTTTGAACACGAGCGTGGCTAATGCGACGTTTTTCGGTACAACGACGCCGATCTGGGTTGTGCTAACATCTTGGCTCGTCTTCCGCCAAAAAATCCCGCGTACTGTGCCGATCGGCATGGCGCTTTGTATTGTTGGCGGTATTGCCTTGATCGGCCGATCGATGGAACTCGATGCCGACCACGTCAAAGGCGATGTGTTTGGACTGATTACCGCTTTGTTTTTCGGCCTCTATTTCTTCGCCGTTCAGTCCGCGCGGAAAGCCTCTGGTGCGGCGCGTGCCACTTTCGGTTTGTCGCTCGTGACGGCTCCAATTTTGGGGATAGCGGCGCTTTTAAACGGGGACAGCTTTTTACCCCAAGGGGTTTCAGGCTATGCGGCGCTGTTGGCCATGGCGCTGATCAGTCATGCCGGAGGGCAAGGATTACTTGCCATTGCGCTTGGTCGCCTGCCAACCGTATTCACTTCCTTTGTCATTTTTATCGAGGCCATTGCCGCCGCCTTGATGGCTTGGCTTGTATTGGGCGAAGACATCGTCGCCCTTCAATTGATCGGCGGAGCACTGATTTTGGCCGGCATTTACATCGCACGACCACAAGAACCCGCCCAGATTGACAAAACAATCGATAAATAATCGCGATAAGGATCGATTGAAAGGTGACAAGCCTGATCTACCATGACAAAACAAAATCCATGGTCCGAACCTTTTCGTTTTGGCTTTTGCCTGTTTGTGCTGTCGGTTTAAGCCTTTTTGGCAGTGAGCCGAGCTATGCCGATTTCCGGTTATGTAATCTCACATCAAGCCGCGTTGGCGTGGCGATCGGGTACAAAACGAAAGAGAACTGGCGCAGCGAGGGCTGGTGGAACATTAAGCCGAGCGAATGTGAAACGCTCATTAATGGCAGCCTGTCTTCACGATTTTATTATATTTATGCGCAAGATTATGACCGTGGGGGAGATTGGAGTGGGACATCCGTCATGTGCACGCAAGATCGACAATTTACGATCGACGGAGTCGACGACTGTCTTGCCCGGGGATTTGATCGACAAAAATTTCAAGAGATTGATACGGGCGAGCAAAAAACCTGGACCGTCCAATTGACCGACCCAACCCGCCAGCCTGCGAAATAGCACCAAAGAAAGAAGAAGAGACATCATGAGACGTTTGCGCCGCGTAAAAATCATCGCGACCCTTGGCCCGGCTTCCACCTCCGAAGAGATGATCAAGAAATTGTTCATCGCGGGCGTCGATGTGTTTCGCATCAATATGAGCCATGCCTCGCATGACGGCATGCGCAATCAGGTTTCCATGATCCGTGCGGTCGAACGCGATGTCGGTCGCCCAATTGGCATCATGGTCGATCTGCAAGGCCCGAAGCTCCGTCTCGATACCTTTGCCGATGGCGGCGTGATGCTGGAAAAAGGTCAGAGTTTCGTTCTCGATTCCGATAAAAAGCCGGGCGATGCAACACGCGTGCATCTCCCCCATCCGGAAATTCTATCGGCTCTTGAGCCGGGCCATGTGATTTTGATCGACGATGGCAAGGTGAAATTGCGCGTGACCGAATCGACCAAGACGCGTTCGGTGACGGTCGTTGAAGTGCCTGGCAAGGTTTCAAACCGCAAAGGCGTGAGCCTGCCCGATACGATGATCCCTGTTGCCGCGATGACTGAAAAGGACCGCTCGGATCTTGAAGCTTCGCTCGAAGTCGGCATTGACTGGATCGCGGTTTCCTTTGTGCAGCGTCCGGAAGACGTAGCCGATGTACGCAAAACAGCGCGGGGCCGTGCGCTCATTCTCTCAAAAATCGAAAAGCCGCAGGCCATTGCGCGGCTCGACGAAATCATCGAAATTTCCGATGCGCTCATGGTGGCGCGTGGGGATCTTGGCGTCGAAATGCCGATGGAAAAGGTTCCGGGCTTACAAAAGCGCATTACCCGCATGGCACGCCGCCTTGGCAAGCCGGTTGTTGTTGCGACCCAAATGCTTGAATCCATGATTACCTCGCCCGTGCCAACGCGCGCCGAAGTCTCGGACGTCGCCACCGCCGTTTTCGATGGTGCGGATGCGATCATGCTTTCGGCTGAATCGGCCGCCGGACAATTCCCGGTTGAAGCCGTCTCGACGATGAACCGCATTGCCGAGGAAGTCGAAAGCGACGCGCTCTATCGCTCGATCATCAATAATCAACGCGCGCTTGCAGAAGCCACCGGAGCGGATGCGATTGCTATGGCCGCGCGTGACGTTGCTGAAACGCTTGATCTAAAAGCCATTGTCGCTTGGACTTCGTCAGGTGCAACAGGTCTTCGGATTTCGCGTGAAAGGCCTGAGGCACCTGTGCTTGCACTTACGCCAAATGCCTCAACCGCTCGACGTCTCGCCATTGCATGGGGCATTCACGCGATTGAGTCCGAAGACGCAACCGATGTCGACGACATGGTCGATCGCGCCTGCCGCATTGCATCGCAAGAAGAATTCGCAAAATCCGCCCAGCGGATTATCGTGGTAGCGGGCGTTCCATTCGGTACGCCGGGTGCAACCAATATGATGCGGATCGCCTACGTCCCTTAAACCGTTAGAGAGGCGAACCCTCGACTCCGGGGCGCAACTCTTCAACGGCTTTTTGCGCCGTCTCGAGTTGAGGGTAAATCGCAAGCACGCGCTCAAAGGCCTCATACGCGAGCTTCTTGTTACCACGCTGCAAAAAGATAAGCCCCATGCCTGCAATCGCGCCATAATGGCGCGGTTCTCGTTTCAGTGTCTCGGCGATATCCGCCATGGCACGGGGATAATCGTCCATCAAATAAAAGAGTGTCGCACGACGGTTCCAAGCCTCGGCCCAATCGGGCGCCAGCACAACGAGCCGATCGAGAAGCTCGATTGAAAGCGGCATGTCTTGGTGCTCAAGAGCCGTGTCGGCCCGCTCCATTAAAAGATCAGCCGTATCACTGCCCGAATGCATCCATAGTCGCTTGATTTGACCCGCCACAACATCGGCAGATACGTGATCCGGCGCGGCTTTTAATTTTTCAAAAAGACCATCCAACCGATCTTTATCGGTTTCAGCCCATGTCGCCGTCGCCATCATGCTTAAAGCCGCCAAGAACAGGAGAAGATGGCGGTTCATGATAATAGCGGCTCCTTTTAAGACAGAGTTCCGATGAAGGCAGCGCCCTGCGTGCCATCGCGCTCATTCGCTTCCAACATCAACGCGCCACGCTTCGCCGCTTTTTGCCGAGGCCCGAAGCGTTCTTCGGACGGCGTGCGGCTGAAATGCTCGCTATAACATTTCGAGAAATGCGAAGCAGAAACAAAACCACACGCCAAAGCGACCGATAAAATCGGCATGCTCGTTTGCAACAAAAGATGCCGCGCGCGCGCCAGACGTAAGCCGAGATAATACCGCGTTGGAGCTTGGCCGATATATTTCTGGAACAGACGTTCAAGCTGCCTTGCTGAAAAGCCGACATGTTCGGCCAATTCACCACAGGAAAGCGGCTCTTCAATATTTTGTTCCATCGTCGCAACCACCGCCAAGACACGCTGATTGGCAACACCAAGACGCGCCCGAAGTTCCATCCGCTGACGCTCATTCGCATTGCGCATACGATGGTGGATCAACTCGTCGGTAACGGAGGCCGCCACCTCTTGCCCGCAACGGGCATTGATCATCGAGAGCATCATATCAATCGCCGCTGTGCCGCCCGCGCAGGTGAAGCGGTTGCGATCAATTTCATAAAGCTCGTCGGTCACATCCAGATGCGGAAATTCTTCGCGCAGGGATTCATGGTTTTCCCAGTGAATGGTGCAGCGGAAACCGTCGAGCAAACCTGCTTTCGCCAACACATAAGAGCCCGTGCAAACCGAGCCGATGGAAACACCATAAAAGGCGAGGCGGCGCAATTTGGCGATCAGCAACGAATGGTCTTGGCGTTGAATATCCACACCGCCGCACACCACGACATTCGGCATCGGACCGATATCAGCAATGCTGCCATCGGCCTCTAGGCGAATACCGTTCGAGGCCTGCACCGCCGCGCCATCAATCGTATAAATCTTCCAGTCATAAAGCTGCTGATGCGAAACGCGGTTGGCCAACCGCAAAGGCTCAATCAAGGACGTAAACGCGATCATCGAAAAATCGGGCACCAGCACAAGACCCAAAGTCTGTGTCACTGAAGTTGATTGTTGCGTTTTTTCGCCAGATTGTGTCATGGCCGCCGCTCCCGCTTCCTACCCTTGTGTCGGATTTAGGCAAATTCGAGCGGCTTTGGCAATGGGTATCTTTAAACCGACTTTTGTGTCGTGATCTTAAAGAGGCGGGAGTGTCCAATAGTCATAGGTATATAAAGGCCGAAATCCCAAGCTTTCATAGAGGTTTCGCGCGGCAATATTGCCGCTTTCGACCTGCAAATAGGCCTTTGAGGCGCCCTTCCGCTGCCCCCATTCCAGAAGCGACGTTACAACCGCAAGGCCTAACCCCTTACGGCGCGCCGATGGCAATGTCGCAATCTGGAAAATACCCATTAAACCCTCATCCAACGCCGCGCGACCAACCGCACAGGGCACACCGTTATCAAAGGCCACGGCAAACCCTTGCGGTATCGCCACCGATGCAAGGCTATCGCGTATCCCGTTTCGCTCGGTCTCGCCATGATCATGCGTGCTGGCATTGGTATCGAGCCACAGATCCGACAAGGATTCGCCAAAGACAACGCGTTGATCGACCGAATAAGGATCGGCCAAATCCAAAACCTCAACGGTTGTTTCTCCGCGGCCATTGAGCCCTAAGGCACGTAGGTGATCGATCGGCTCTTGGCCACCCAGCGGATGAAGCCTCACATGGCAAGGCACTTTTTGCTCGTGGCAGATCATCCGCGCGGTTTCAAGCGCTTCGGCAAACCGGCCAGCCTCCGGCGTCACCGCATTCAAAGAATTGGTGCGTTTTGACGATAGAATGGGCGAAAGCCGCAACTCCCACCCCAAAATGGAAGTCGATGTTTGAGCAGGCCAAGCGCGCGCACTATGGCCTTCAATCGTGCGAATGTGTTCCATCACGTCCTTCATCCGTCCCACGCGCTCGGCATAAATTGCCCAAGCTCACCCTTTGTTTTTCGCGTCCCGCAAAGCCGCAAAAACCTCAACCGCCGGATGCCCCGCCAACCCTACCGCTCGCGCTAAATCGAGCTCAGCCGCGCGCAAAAAGGGATTGGTCGCTTTCTCAAGCCCTATTGTGGAAGGAATCGTAAATTCACCCTTGGCCCGCAGCGCTTCAACCGCTTGAGCCCGTTTTTGTAAAGCCGCATTTCCGGCATCGTAGCGAAGCGCAAAACTTGCATTGGAAAGCGTGTATTCATGGCCGCAATATAAAAGCGTCTCGTCTGGCAAGCGCGCCAATTTGGACAATGAGGTCCACATCTCATGCGGTGTGCCTTCAAACAAGCGGCCACAGCCCATCGAGAACAGCGTATCGCCTGCAAAAACGACTTTCGCTTCCGCGCTATAATAAGCAATGTGACCGCTCGTATGTCCGGGAGTTTCGAAAATAGTGAACCCCGTCTCGCCCAACTGCACCTCATCGCCTTCACGAACCGCGACATCTATGGCGGGAATACGATGCGCATCGGCAGCAGGCGCCACAACACGCGCGCCGAACCGTTCTTTTAATGGCTGCAGAGCAGCAATGTGATCGCCATGGTGATGCGTGATAAAAAGATCCGTCAAAGTCCATCCGGTCTCTTTGACCGCTTGAAGAATGGGCGCTTCCTCCCCCGCATCAATTGAAGCGGTGCGCCCTGTGGACTGATCATGGATAAGGATACCAAGATTGTCCGAACCGATGGCGAATTGATGGATTAAGAGAGGCATAGGTTTTCCTTTTGCTACCGCAGCCCTATATTGTCTCCTGAACCGGCGAAAAGGAAGCGTTATGGCGCTCGACGTGATCGATATTCGAAGCTTTTATGCCGGACCGCTCGGTCGCGTCACGAAACACGTCATTTCGGACCATATTCGGCAGCGGTGGCATAAAACTCAATCGCTTGCCGTTTTGGGTTTGGGCTACGCAACCCCCTATCTTGATGCCTTTGTCGGCGAGGCCGAGCGGGTGATCTCCGTCATGCCCGCCCGGCAAGGCGTGGTGAATTGGCCTAATGACCGCCCCTCGGCAACGGTCCTTGCCTCATCCGACGCACTGCCCTTTCCAAACGCCTCGATTGACCGCGTCTTAGTCATTCACGGGCTTGAAACGCAAGATAATCCACAAGATATGCTCAGCGAGCTTTGGCGGATTTTGACGCCCGGTGGCCAGCTCATGATTGTTACGCCGAACCGACGAGGCCTGTGGGCCCGGGTTGATAAAACACCTTTCGGACACGGGCAGCCCTTTTCCCGCCGCCAATTGACCGATTTGTTACGAGAAGCCTTGTTTTCGCCATCCCATTGGTCGGAAGCGCTCCATTTTCCGCCTTTTAAGGGCAGCATGCTGGCTAAAACAGCCGTCGCATGGGAAAAATTGGGCAGCGCGCTGGCTTTACCCTTTGCGGGCGTCCACATTGTGGAGGCCACAAAACTGCTTTATCGGCCCATTATGGTCAGTGCGACGCAACGCAGCCGGGCCCAGCTTTCACCGATCCTTGTTCCCGCTGGCAGTCCGCGGCTTGACGAAAGCCCGCTGTAACGTCAGAACTCAGCGCCCATCCTTAGGGCGGCAACCCTACTCAATCTGGGCCAGAGGCTAAATGAATGCGCTCCTATCTCGATTTTGAAAAATCCGTCGCTGAAATTGACGCCAAAGCCGACGAATTAAGCGCGATTCTCGCAGCCGGTGGCTCGCCAGCCATAGCGGAAGAAATCGCGCGGATCGAAGCGAAAGCAAAAACCACGCTGAAAGAGCTTTATGCGTCGCTGACACCTTGGCAAAAGGCCATGGTAGCGCGCCATCCGATGCGGCCGCATTTTCGGGATTATATTACCGGTTTGATCAGCGATTTTTCGCCCCTGGCAGGCGATCGTGCGTTCGGGGAAGACGAGGCGATTGTTGCAGGGATTGGCCAATTCCGCGGCATGTCCGTAGCCGTCATCGGCCAAGAAAAGGGCTGGGATACGGAAAGCCGTATTCGCCATAATTTTGGAATGGCGATGCCGGAAGGTTACCGGAAAGCCGTGCGCGTTATGGAATTGGCCGACCGCTTTAACCTCCCTGTTATTTCGATTGTCGACACCGCTGGCGCCTATCCAGGCATTGGTGCCGAAGAACGCGGACAGGCTGAAGCCATCGCCCGCTCAACGGAAGCCTGTTTGGCCTTAGGCGTTCCGAATGTCTCGATTGTGATCGGCGAAGGCGGCTCCGGCGGTGCAGTTGCCATTGCGAGCACCAATACGGTCCTGATGCTCGAGCATTCGATTTATACGGTAGCATCCCCCGAAGCCTCCGCTTCAATTCTATGGCGTGATTCATCAAAAGCCCAGGAAGCGGCAACGACGATGAAAATCACGGCGCAAGATCTGCTCAAATTTGGCATAGTCGACGGGATTATTCCCGAACCGGTGGGTGGAGCGCATCGCGACCATGCATTGACGCTCGCGTCTGTCGGAGAAACGATTGAAAAATCGCTCAAAGCGCTCTCGGGCCTCACGCCCAACCAGTTAAGGGATAAAAGGGCAGAAAAATTCCTCGCCATCGGCCGAAAGCTATAATCGACAGCCCTAAACGCTAGGCCCTCGATTTTATGGAAAATTCGGGTTATTAAGAGCCGGTAAACCACGTTGGCGTAGGGTGCCTTCGTTGATTCGTAGCTTATGCCTCCTCAGAGACACCCGATGGCCCTGCCCCTTCTAAACCGTGCCTTTTTTCTCTCGGCCCTTCTTATCTTGGGCGGCTGTAGCTCATCCAATCACCGCACCTCCTACACCAATGCGCGCGCTGTGACGCCTATTCCTGCTACAACGCTGGCTGCGATGGACCATATCGGCTCCAACCGAGACGCTCCGATCTTGATCCGCGCCTATAAAAAAGAATCGGAAATCGAAATCTGGAAGCTCACTTCATCCGGCCAATACGCCTTGCTGAAGTCTTATCCGGTTTGCCGCTGGTCCGGCCAATTGGGACCTAAGACGCGGGAAGGTGACCGTCAGGTTCCAGAAGGTTTCTACACGGTAACGCCAAATCAAATGAACCCGAATTCCGCTTTATGGCTCGCCTTCAATGTGGGTTACCCCAATGCGATGGAGCGTTCGCTTGGCCGCAACGGCGGAGACATTATGGTCCATGGTACCTGCTCTTCACGCGGATGCTTCGCGATGACCAATGAACAAATCGAAGAGATTTACGCTGTCATGCGCGAAGCGTTTCAGGCGGGGCAAAAATCGATCCAGTTTCAATCCTATCCGTTTCACATGACGGCGGAGAACTTGTTCAAATTCCGCAATGACGAAAATCTGCCGTTCTGGAAAAATCTCAAAGAAGGCAGTGATCGATTTGAAGTAACAAAGAAAGAGCCGGCTGTGGGCTATTGCGGCGCGCGTTACACCTTTGGTGCAACCGAAGCGCCAAGTTGCGGCCAAACCGCTGCAGCTGACCCTGCAGCAGCCGAGATTGCGGCAAAAGCTGCCGCGGATAACGCAAAAATGGCATCATTGATTGCAGCAGGGGCGACGACGGTTCGCATCTCCTATTCTGACGGCGATCAAAATTCATTTTTCCGTACGCCTGAAAAACAGAAGCTCCTCGAAAAATGGGCAGCCGCCGGCGAGCTTAGCCGACCTGATGCTTTATCCGCCGTTGAAGAAACGGAACTCGACCATTTAGGCAACCCCGTGCCGCGCCAACCAGCGCCTGCCACGGCGACCGCCTATGCTGCAACGCCATCCCAATCAATAGCCGCCACGCAAGATGATGGCTTCTTCCAAAAATGGTTTGGTGCAGCACCTATTCAGCCATCGGCCGAACCCGTTATTGTCGGCACACCAGCCAATGTCCCTTTGCCGCCTCGTCGCGGATAAAATAGCCCAATGATGGTTAGGTTTGACCATCGCCATACCGCGTTAATGTTTCGTTCTGCGTAAATTCAAAGATGGGCCTCATGGAAAATGAGGCTCGTGACCCTTGTAACCACGCGGAAACGGAATGAAATATCCGAATATTGTACAGCCATCTGATTTTGGCCCTATCATCGTCAGCAAAAACGATACGATCATTAGCCGGATGATCACCCAAAATGGTTATTGGGCAGGCGACGATATTCAATTGATCAGCAAGATCCTTGAAAATCGACTCAAAGCAAAGCAGCAGGTGATTTTTTACGATATCGGCTCAAATATTGGGACACACACCCTGGCGCTGGGCAGCCTATTTAGAAACCGTATCATGACTCGGGCCTTTGAAGCGCAACGGCAAATTTACTACATGTTGTGCGGCACAGTCGCCTTAAACAATCTTTCGAATACATTTTGCCATCATAACGCTGTCAGCAATGTCAGCGGTGAGTCGATGGATATTCTGTTACCCGATTATTCCGCCAATAATAATTTCGGGGCCCTTGAGCTAAGACCGCCAAAACACAGTGACAATCAGAAAATGGTTTACCGGGACAAGGAGACCGTAAAAACGATCACCGTTGATCATTTTAAAGAAGCCATCGATTTTATGAAGCTGGATATCGAGGGAATGGAGGATGCTGCATTACGAGGTGCAACACAATCCATCGACCAACACCGTCCTGCTTGCTTGATTGAAATCCATAAAACAGATGCCGGCTTCGTGCTGGAATTCTTCAAATCACGAAACTATGCGGCGTGGATGAAAAGCGAAAACCTCATTGCCTTGCCAATTGAAATGAATGTGACGCTCAACGGCATTCAGCGGCTTTACTAAGGATTAAAAGCCGTAACATTCAAATTTCTGCTGCGCGGTATACGCATCGGCATCCGACAATTACGATCGAATGAAATCCCGGATTTTAGGATCGGTGGAAAGCGCGGCCAAATCTTCTTCAGCAGGCAGTTGCGGCCGATCGCGCTCATCCGCAACAAGACATAAAAATCCTAGCGGGGCATCTTCCGCTGCTCGGAATTGATGCCAAGACAGACACGGCACGTGAATAAGATCATGTTCGCCAATGGTATGAATCTGTCCATCTACAAGACATTGTCCTCTGCCCCGTAAAATCAAAACATTGTGCAAATGCTCATGGCGCTCAAGCGTGGAATGACCACCGGGCTCGACTTCAAAATATCGCCATTGGCACGGAAGCGCATCAGCGCCTTCAAAAAGAACCTGTCGCGTCACGCCTTTATACGGTCCGCCCTCTTTATAGGCCAACACATCCACATCGTCCCACCCAAAGTTTTTGAAATGCCGAACGAGTTTCATGGTCTTTAACCCTTCTTCGCTTTAACCGCTTGCTCAAGCGCGTCAACAAACGCACGAGCGCTTATCGCCGGATCGGGTGAATAGCGCAACAAAGCCCCGCCAATGAGCAGCGCCGTCTCCTCACCATACGCGTCTAGCATAGCGCCTACTTTCTCAATCGTCATGCCGCCAGCGGGCGATGGAAATGCCGCCTTCATTCCTTTGATAGGACCGCGCAAGGCATCCGCTAAATCATGGCACTCAGCTTCCGTGAACGTAAAACGCCCGCCATAATTCGGGAAGACAGAAATGTCAGCACCAAAAAGCCGGAACAAGGTTCCAAGTAAAATGGCAGGCGTCATGCCATGGCGGGGATCGTGAAAATGCGTTCCGGTAAAGGTCGGGTGAGTCATAACCGCAAGATCATATTTCCGTGCGAGATAATAGCCCGTATCGGGACCGACCAACATCGGCGCAACGAGCACACCGAAACATCCTTGCGCTTGAGCAAAGGCCATCTGCTTTTCGATCGCATCAAAACGCCCTGCCACCATCGGGTAATAATGCGTGATGCGACCCGTCTTCGCATTAGCCTCTCGAACAGCCTCTTGAATACGCGCGACACGCTCTTCAAACGGATGGAAATGCTGATCGATCAACCCGTGATCATCCTTGATAATATCGAGCCCGCCACGCGCATATCCACCGCAAAGCGTGGCGAGTTCGCGTGCCGATAAGCCAAGCGGCTTAATGGCTGTGGTAGCTAAAGGACGTCCGAAAACATTCAGCGCCTTTCGCAATCCATCCGTCCCAAACCGCGGACCACCAAAAGCTTTTACCTGTTCATCGGTAAAGGCGATATCGATCACCTTAATGCCGCGCCTGATCGAGATATTACCGAACACAACATTTAGCAGATTTGGAATTTCATTATTCGTAATATCAACACGATAGCTGATGCGGACATCATAATCCGTCGGTTGCCCGCCACGCTCGGTAATGCTTTCAATGCGGCCGACAATCCCCTGCTCCCAATGCGAGGCGGGAACAGCATCCTCCGGGATTTCAACCGTCTCCTCGATACAGATATCTTTTGCATGCGCTTCGATAGAGCGCGCATCATCGGGTGTTACACGGTAGGTTACGGTAAAACGTTCAGCTGTCATGATCCTCAGCCACACTCTGTTGTGGCCTTAGTTCATCTCAGTGCCATTCAACCGTCAAGGGCAATCATCAAGATGAGATAGGATAGGCAATGACGCAGTGGCCATTCTTTATTGAATCATGCAGAACGTAGAATTCGTTAGGACGGGCTTTTCTTCTGATCGGACGGATGATTAATGCCGTCAAACACAGGCACATCACCCAGCTCGAATGGGTTTACCCCTTCGAGACAACCAACATTATAACCAAACACGTTCGGATCAGAGCGACGCCGATGATGCGTATAGATGCCGCAAGTGTCGCAGAAAAAATGCTCCGCAACATGCGTATGGAATTGATAGCGGCGCAGCTTGTCTGCCCCTTTGACGACCGTAATTTGCGATAATTTAATCGCCCCAATAATCGCAGCACGGCGCCTACACAGTGAACAATCGCATCGGCGTGGATCAACAATGCCATCCGGTAAATCGAGCATCAGCTCAACATCACCGCAATGACAGGTGAGGCGATGGCGAGCCTTGATCTCGGTTGACCCAACCTTTTTGATCATCGAGACGCCCTTAAGCCATCACACCATGACAATGTTTAAACTTCTTACCAGATCCGCAAGGGCAAACCTCGTTACGCCCGACCCTACCCCAAGTGGACGGATCATTCGGATCACGTGCCGCATTGGTCGGTTGCGCGAAGGCGAGACCTGCTAAGGCTTCTTCATTCTCGCCCGTCACCGGATCGGTATGGATCATTTCCATCACGGGTGGCGGCGGAGGTGGCGCTTGGAACGTCACTTCGATGCGCATCATCTGGCCCGTGACCTGCTCACGCAAATGCGTGACGAGGCCGTTGAAAAGATCAAACGCCTCTTGCTTATATTCATTCAGTGGATCGCGTTGCGCATAGCCGCGCCAGCCAATCACCTGACGCAGGTGGTCGAGCGTCACGAGATGCTCGCGCCACAAATGATCGAGCGTTTGCAGCAAGACCTGCTTTTCAACATAGGTCATTACATCCGGCGTGTTGCGTTCAATCCGGCGGGCATAGGCCTCATCGGATGCGGTCCGCAGCCGCTCGCGCAACTCCTCATCCGCAATGCCTTCTTCCTTCGCCCAATCGGCAACGGGAAGATTGAGGCCCAGAGCCTTTGCCACACCTTCTTCCAAAGCGGGAACATCCCATTGCTCGGGATAAGCGCCTTCCGGAATGCTGGTAGCGACGAGATCATCGAGCACCGCATGGCGCATTTCATCAATCGTCTCGCGCACGCTCTCTTCCGCCATAAATTCACGGCGCTGCTCAAACACGACCTTGCGTTGGTCGTTCATCACATCATCATATTTCAAGATATTTTTGCGGATATCGAAATTGCGCGCCTCAACCTTTTGCTGCGCTTTCTCAATCGCTTTGTTGATCCATGGATGGATGATGGCTTCATCCTCACCCAGTCCCAATTTTTGCAACATCCCATCCATTCGATCGGATCCGAAAATCCGCATCAAATCATCTTGTAAGGAGAGATAGAATTTCGACCGTCCCGGATCGCCCTGACGACCCGAACGACCACGCAATTGATTATCGATACGGCGGCTTTCATGCCGCTCGGTACCCACGACATAAAGCCCGCCAGCAGCCAAGGCCTTTTGCTTAAGGTCGGCGACCTCCTCGCGAATAGAAGCTTCTGCCGCATCCCGCTGAGGGCCTTCTGCCATATCGGCAAGCTCGTGGCGAATACGCATGGCGATGTTACCGCCAAGCTGAATATCGGTACCGCGACCCGCCATATTGGTGGCAATCGTTACCGCACCCGGCACACCGGCTTGGGCCACGATATAGGCTTCCTGCTCATGGAAGCGTGCATTCAAAATCGCAAAGGTTTTCGAAGGCTTGCCCGAACGCGCTGACTCATAAAGCGGCAACAGCGCTTTAGGATCAGCAAAGTCGATCATGGTGTAGCCGTTCTTTTCCAACACCTCGCCCAGCACTTCCGATTTTTCAATCGAAGTCGTGCCCACAAGGATCGGTTGGCCCTTTTCAGCGGCCGCTTCGATTTCACGCACAATGGCGCGGTATTTTTCTTCCGCTGTCCGATAGACTTCATCATCTTCGTCGATGCGCGATACCACCAAATTGGTGGGAATTTCGACAACATCGAGGGAGTAAATATCCATAAACTCATCAGCTTCGGTCGCCGCTGTTCCGGTCATACCCGCAAGCTTGTCATAAAGGCGGAAATAATTTTGGAACGTGATCGAAGCCAGCGTCTGGTTTTCAGGTTGAATAGCGACATGTTCTTTCGCTTCCAATGCCTGATGCAATCCTTCCGAATACCGCCGACCCGGCATCATACGGCCAGTAAATTCGTCGATGATCACAACTTCATTGTTACGAACAATATAGTCTTTGTCGCGCTGGAAGAGCGAATGCGCGCGAAGCGCCTGATTGACGTGATGCACCAAAGTTGCATTCGTCGCATCATAGAGCGAGCCTTCTTTTAATAGACCAGCTTCCGCGAGCAATTCTTCAATCCGTTCATTGCCTGCTTCGGTCAGCGAGACAGAACGCTGCTTCTCATCGAGATCATAATGCTCGCGCGTCAAACGCGGAATGATCACATCAATCGCATTGTAAAGTTCAGAACGATCATCGAGCGGCCCTGAAATGATCAAAGGCGTACGCGCCTCATCGACCAAAATCGAATCCACCTCGTCGACAATCGCAAAATTGTGCCCGCGCTGAACCATTTGGTCGAGCTCGTATTTCATATTGTCGCGCAAATAATCGAAGCCGAATTCGTTGTTCGTGCCATAGGTAATATCAGCGGCATAGGCGGCCTTACGGTCCGCATCTTCAATGCCATGCACAATCACGCCGGTCGAAAGGCCAAGGAACCGATAGACCTGCCCCATCCACTCGGAGTCACGCCGGGCGAGATAATCATTCACGGTAATCACATGCACGCCATTACCCGATAGCGCGTTCAAATAGGTGGCAAGGGTCGCAACGAGTGTCTTACCTTCGCCCGTCTTCATTTCGGCGATGGAGCCCTCATGCAGCACCATGCCGCCAATGAGCTGCACGTCGAAATGGCGCTGACCAAGCACACGCTTGGCTGCTTCACGCACGGTCGCAAAGGCTGGAACCAAAATGTCGTCCAGCGTCTTGCCAGCCTTAAGCTCGGCCCGAAAGGCTTCTGTCCGCGCCCGCAAGGCGTCATCCGACAAGGCCGCTATTTCTTGTTCCAGCGCGTTGATCGCCTGAACCTTTGGGGTGAATGTCTTCAGTCTACGGTCATTGGCCGAGCCGAAAATCTTTTTGGCGAGTGCGCCGAACATCGATAACCCTTTATCATCCGCTAGACCCCTAAAGGATCGAGACGTCCTACTATTCAAGTGGCGACCTCTATAGCCGCAAAATTTTTCTAAGGCGACCTCCGTTCGTCAGTTTGGTCGTCTCGTATCGCTAATAAATAGGGTCGGATTGATTTTTTTCAAATCCGGACGGCCGGAATGCTTGCAACGCACCGCAGCTTCCGTCATGGCTTCATGCATTCACAATGATGCGTTTAAAAAGGATCGCTTATGTTTCTCCGCGTGCGCCAGCTTCGTTTCGCCGTTTTTTCGCTTTTCCTGACGATTTTCGCCAGCTTTGGCCTGTCAGCGGCTGGTTTTGCCGCTAATGCACCCGATCACATCGTTGCCAAGGTGAACGGAACGGACATCACCGAAGCCGATGTCAGCATGGCGCTGATGGATCTCGGTGATTCGATCCAACAGATTCCGGAAGCCCAAAGGCACGAATATGCGGTGACCTACATCATTGACCTGCGTCTTGGCGCAAAGGCGGCTCGCGATGCCAAATTATCGGATGATGCCGAATTCAAGCGCCGCCTCGGCTATCAGACCGACCGCATGCTGTTTGAAGAATATAGCGCAACCCAAGCCAAAAAGGCTGTGACGGATGCGTCAATGCGTGCGCTTTACGCGGAAACGGTCAAAAATTTGAAGCCAGAGACCGAAATTCGTGCCAGCCATATTTTGGTTGAAACGGAAGATCAGGCCAAAGATATCGTCAAGCGGATCAAGTCTGGCGAAGATTTCGCCAAGCTCGCCACCGAATTGTCGAAGGATCCAGGCTCGGGTCAACAGGGCGGCGACCTCGGCTTCTTCACCAAAGAGCGCATGGTGCCTGAATTTTCAACGGCGGCCTTTGCCTTGGCAGCCGGTCAGGTTTCGGATCCGGTGAAGAGCCAATTCGGCTACCATGTCATCAAATTGGTCGATAAGCGCGAAAAGCCTGTTCCGACCTATGATGAGGTCAAGGATCAGATCGAACAGTTCATGTTCCGCAAAAACCAGCAAGAAACAATCAAAGCGCTGCGTGAAACCGGAAAAATTGAACGGATTGACCCACCAGCAGCGCCAGCAGCCCAATAAACCAACCGCCCTAACCTCAAGAGCCAAGCCATGTCGACAGCCATTTCACCGCTTGCCCCTAAGAGCTATCCTGAACTTCCCGCCATCGAAGGCGTAACATTCGCAACGGCAGCAGCAGGGATCAAATACAAGGGTCGAACGGATGTGCTGTTGGTTGGCTTGGCCAAAGGCACCCAAGCCGCAGGCGTGTTTACCCGCTCAAAATGCCCCTCAGCCCCCGTTGATTGGTGCCGGGATGTTCTAAAATCGGGTAAAGCGCGTGGTTTGGTGGTCAATTCCGGCAATGCCAATGCGTTTACGGGCAAAGCGGGCAAGGAAACGGTTAAAAAGACCGCCGCCATCGCCGCTGAGGCCTTAGGCTGCAAGCCGCGCGAAATCGTTCTGGCCTCGACAGGCGTGATCGGCGAGCCGCTTGACGCCGCTAAATTCGACGGCCCGCTCCAAAAGGCAGCCAAAAAGCTCAAATCGACACCGTGGATCGAGCCCGCTCAAGCCATCATGACAACGGACACCTATCCTAAGGTAGCCACGATGACCGCTGAGATTGGCGGCGTCACCGTCACAATCAACGGGATCGCCAAAGGTGCGGGCATGATCGCGCCGGACATGGCGACCATGCTGTCCTTTATCTTCACCGACGCGCCTATCGAGCATGAGGTACTGCAATCGCTCTTGTCCAAAGGCACGGCGACGTCGTTCAACGCCATCACGGTGGACAGCGACACCTCGACTTCCGATACACTGATCTTGTTTGCAACAGGTGCAGCAGAAGCACGCGGCGCGCCCCGCATAGAAACAGCCTCCGACAAACGCCTCGCCGGTTTCCGCAAAGCGCTCGACGAAGTGCTAACCAACCTTGCCCATCAAGTCGTCAAAGACGGCGAAGGCGCGCGGCATTTTGTGTCAATCACCGTTAAAGGCGCCAAAAGCGCAGCATCCGCCAAAAAAATTGCAAAATCGGTTGCTGATTCTCCCCTCCTCAAGACTGCCATCGCGGGTGAAGACGCCAATTGGGGCCGCATTGTCGCCGCCGTCGGCAAAGCAGGCGAGCCCGCCGATCGCGACAGGCTCTCGATTTCCTTTGGTGGCATTCGCGTCGCTCATAAAGGCGCGCGTGACCCATCCTATAACGAGGCCAAGGTCTCGGCTTTGATGAAAAAGCAGGCAATCGACATCGGGATCAATATTGGCCTTGGAAAAGGTGAATTCACGGTCTGGACCTGCGATCTCACGAAAGAGTATGTCGAGATCAATGGCGACTATCGAAGCTGAGTCGCGTTTTCCCTGTAGCCATATTTTACGAGAGTATTGCCCATGAAAGCCCGCGTTACCGTCACCCTCAAAAACGGCGTGCTGGATCCCCAGGGCAAAGCCATCGAAGGTGCGCTTAAATCCTTCGGCCTCGAAGGCGTCGATAGCGTTCGCCAAGGCAAAGTGTTCGATATCGAACTCTCGCTAACGGACAAGGCCGAGGCCGAGGCGCTGTTAAAGGCTGCCGCCGAAAAGCTTTTGGCCAATACGGTGGTTGAAAATTACCGCGTTGAAATCCTCAGCTAAAAGGATTTAAGGCGATGAAATCAGCCGTTATCACATTCCCCGGCTCGAACCGCGAAGGCGATGTTATTCGCGCGCTTCGCCAATCGACCGGTCACGAGCCATCCTCCATCTGGCATCAGGACACGGAATTGCCGAAAGGAACCGATCTCGTGGTTCTGCCGGGTGGCTTCTCCTATGGCGATTATTTGCGCTGCGGCGCCATTGCTGCCCGCGCCCCAGTTATGGATGCCGTCCGCGCCCACGCGGCGAAAGGTGGTTTGGTGCTCGGCATTTGCAACGGGTTTCAGATTTTGGTCGAATCCGGCCTTCTCCCTGGCGTTTTGATGCGCAATGCAGGCCTAAAATTCATCTGCAAGATGCAACACCTTAAAGTCGGCCGTGCCGATACGGCCTTCACCTCCGCTTATAATGAAGGCCAGATCATCAAGGTCGCCATTGCCCATGGTGAGGGCAATTATGTGGCCGATGCTGATACAATTGCCCGTTTAGAGGGTGAGAACCGCGTCGCCTTCCGCTATTGCACCGCTAAAGGCGATACCAAAGCCGGCAACCCGAACGGCTCGCTCAACGATATCGCTGGCATCTACTCAGAACACCTCAATGTGCTTGGTATGATGCCCCACCCCGAAAACCTGATCGAGACCCTAGTCGGCGGCACGGATGGCCGCGGATTGTTTGAAAGTCTCTCTATCCTTCGGGGCGCCGCCTGATGAAAAACGCCATTGCCATTACCCCCGAACTCGTCGCCCAACACGGCTTGAAGCCCGATGAATATCAGCGGATTTTAAAGCTGATCGGCCGCGAGCCAACGCTGACCGAGCTCGGTATCTTCTCGGCCATGTGGAACGAGCACTGCTCGTATAAATCCTCGCGCCTTCATCTGCGCGGCTTACCCACCAAAGCGCCATGGGTCATTCAAGGTCCTGGCGAAAATGCGGGCGTCATCGATATCGGCGATGGTTTGGCCTGCGTCTTCAAAATGGAGAGCCACAACCACCCGTCCTATATCGAGCCCTATCAGGGTGCGACGACGGGCGTCGGCGGCATTTTGCGCGACGTGTTCACGATGGGCGCGCGCCCGATTGCGACGCTCAACGCGCTGCGTTTCGGCTCGCCCGATTATCCTAAAACACGCCACCTCGTATCAGGCGTTGTTGCGGGCATTGGTGGCTATGGCAATTCTTTCGGCGTGCCAACGGTTGGCGGACAGATGGGTTTCCACACCCGCTATGACGGCAACATCCTCGTCAATGCGATGGCGGTCGGCATCGCCAAATCCGACGAGATTTTTTACGCCAAAGCCACTGGCGTGGGTAACCCGATCGTCTATCTCGGCTCCAAAACGGGCCGCGACGGCATCCACGGCGCGACCATGGCATCGGCTGCTTTCGATGACGCAGCGGATGAGAAGCGCCCAACCGTACAGGTCGGCGATCCCTTCGCCGAAAAGCTACTGTTAGAAGCCTGCCTCGAACTGATGCAGACGGGTTCCGTCATCGCCATTCAGGACATGGGCGCTGCTGGCCTCACCTCCTCCGCCGTTGAAATGGGCGCCAAGGGCGATCTCGGCATCGAGCTCGATCTCGATAAAATCCCCTGCCGCGAAGAGGGCATGACGGCTTACGAGATGATGCTGTCGGAAAGCCAAGAGCGCATGCTCATGGTGCTTGATCCGACAAAAGAAAAACAAGCCGAGGCGATTTTCGTCAAATGGGGCCTCGATTTCGCGATTGTCGGCAAGACAACCGACACGCTGCGCTTTGTGGTGAAACACAAAGGCGAGGTGATGGCCGACCTGCCGATTAAAGAACTCGGCGACGAAGCCCCGCTCTATGATCGCCCCTATGTCGAGACACCAAAGCGCCCTGTGCTCGACGCCAAGAAAATCTCCTCGCCCGTCTCCAACCGCGAGGCCTTGCTCAAACTCATCGGCTCGCCCGACCTCGCCTCCAAGCGCTGGGTATGGGAGCAATATGACCATCTGATCTTGGGCAATACGGTGCAGCAACCGGGTGGCGACTCCGCCGTCGTGCGAGTGGGCGAAGGCCCGCGCGGTTTAGCCCTCACCTCCGATGTGACACCACGCTATTGCGAGGCCGATCCGTTTGAAGGCGGCAAACAGGCGGTGGCCGAAGCCTACCGCAACATTATTGCCGTTGGTGGTACGCCAAAAGCCATCACGGACAACCTCAATTTCGGCAATCCCGAGCGGCCTGAATATATGGGCCAACTCGTCTATTGCATCCGCGGATTGGGCGCAGCCTGCGAAGAACTCGACTTCCCCGTCGTCTCCGGCAATGTCTCACTTTATAACGAGACCAATGGTCGCGGCATTTTGCCAACGCCAACCGTCGGCGGTGTCGGCGTTATCGATGATGTAACAAAATCCATGACGCTCGCCTTCAAAGCGGAAGACGAAATCATCGTCCTCTTGGGCGAAACCACCGGATGGCTTGGTTCCTCAAGCTGGCTCGCCGAAATCGCAGGCCGCGAAGATGGGGCTCCGCCGCCCGTCGATCTGTTGATGGAAAAACTGATTGGCGAGCTGGTGCTTGGTCTGATCAAAGACGGCCTCGTT
The DNA here is from genome assembly GCA_026461505.1 of Beijerinckiaceae bacterium. Lineage (GTDB taxonomy): Bacteria > Pseudomonadota > Alphaproteobacteria > Rhizobiales > Beijerinckiaceae > CAIUPE01. The sequence goes on along the minus strand of JAPJMW010000106.1, from coordinate 8,217 downwards.
ACCGCCGTGCATGACTTGTCCGATGGCGGATTGGCCGTTGGCGTCGCTGAAATGGCGATGGCCGGAGGCGTTGGTGCCACGATTGCCGCTCTTCCCTTCGGACTTCCGTCGCATGCCGAACTCTTCGGCGAGGATCAGGCCCGCTATGTCGTAACGGTCAAAAACAAAGCGGCGCTCGACGAGCTATCGCGCCGCGTCGGCGCCATTGTTGCCACCGGCGAAGCCCTCGTTTTGATGACGGTGATCGGCAAAACCGGCGGAGATGCATTGACGCTGCCCGGAGAAATGCCCATATCTTTGTCAGAATTGAACAATGCGCATGAAAACTGGCTGCCATCCTATATGGCCGGCGAACTCTGACGGGATAACGACACCATGGCGATGAAAGCCTCTGAAATCGAAACCATGATCAAAGCGGCCTTCCCCGATGCCGTGATCGAGATCAAGGATCTCGCTGGCGATGGCGATCACTACGCCGCAACCGTTGTTTCCGAAGCTTTCCGTGGCAAAACCCGCGTGGCTCAGCATCAGATGGTCTATGCGGCCTTGCAAGGCAATATGGGCGGCGTCTTGCATGCTTTGGCGCTGACCACCTCCGCACCTGCGGCCTAATTCGAAATCCATCGTTTCACTCGACAAGGACACCACCGATGAGCGCTCAAGACACGATTAAATCCGAAATCACATCCAACGACGTCGTTCTTTTCATGAAGGGAACGCATCAATTTCCGATGTGCGGATTCTCGGGCCAAGTGGTCCAGATCCTCGATTATATCGGCGTGAACTTCAAAGGCATCAACGTGCTCGAAGACGCCGATCTGCGTCAGGGCATCAAGGATTACGCCAATTGGCCAACGATCCCGCAGCTTTATGTGAAGGGCGAATTCATCGGCGGCTGCGACATCGTGCGGGAAATGTTTCAATCGGGTGAATTGGTGACCCATTTGAACGAGCACGGCATTGCATCAACGATGCCAGCTAAGGCCTGACCTTAGCCCTTCATTGTCAGACTAATCTCAAGGCTCGCAGCACGCACCGTTTTGGTGTATTCTGCGGGCGTTGTTGCTTTGAGGATTGCATCTCATGTCTGCTCAAACTGCCCAAAAAGCACCGCCCTATGGCGCCATCGCGCTGCGCAAAGAAATTATCGACGAGCTCGACAGGCTCGCCGGTAAATTAGGCCTGCCCCGAGAGGAGCTTGCCGAAAAGGTGTTGCTGACCGCGATGGAGGATTTGGACGATCAGCTCATGGCTGACGCCGCGATGAATGAGTGGGTTGCGTCGGGCAGAGAGACCGTATCTCTCGAAGACGTGGAAAAAAGACTTGGCTTGGACCGTTGAATTTTCAAAACCTGCTGATAAAGCGCTCCAGAAACTGCCCCAAGCTTTACAAGTTCGCCTTGTTACCTTCTTGCGCGAGCGCGTTCTATCCCTTCCCGACCCGCGTCTGATTGGGCAAGCACTAAAGGGCGAGTTAGCGGGACGATGGCGTTACCGGATTGGCGATTACCGTCTCATTTGTACGATAGAAGATCACAAAATGGTTATCCTCGTTATCGAATTAGGCCATCGAAGCGATATTTATCGTTAGTCACTTCCCCACCGCCGCCTTCAACACAGCAACCGCCTCGGCTCCCGCCCACTCCGCAGGCCCCGCCATCTCGGCCAGCAAGCAGCCTTTATCGTCGACTAAAAGCGTCGTCGGCAACCCTGTCACGAGACCTTCTTTCCGTAAGGCTTGAAATGCCTTGCCTTGCTGGTCGGTATAGAGCGACAAAGCGGCAATCTCGTTCTCTTTCAGCCATTGCGGTACTTTTTCGACGTTCCGCGTGTCCATATTCAGAGCAACAACCGCAAAATCCCCGCCCCCAAGGCTTGACTGCAAGCGATCCAGCGACGGCATCTCGGTGCGGCACGGCACGCACCATGTGGCCCATAGATTGAACAGCACCGTGCGGCCTTTAAAGCCCGCGAGTTTGACGGGGCCATTGGGCCCGTCAAATTCAAGTTCCGGCGCGGGTCGTGGCGTCTTTAGGAGCCGCAAAGCGGCAATATCGCCCTTGATCAATGGGGTTAAAGCCGCAGATTTTTGCGCTGAATCGCGACATTCTCCCGCCGCCTGATTGCCCGAGCCCCCTGCTTTCCCGTATAGGACGAGGGCAAGCACCGCTATTCCAAGCACAGCCAGCACGGCCAAAGCAGCGATGGATCGTCTGGAAAGAGAAAAGCGCGCAGGCATCGGCATGATCCGTTCGGTAAAAAGAAAGAGCTAGATGATGAGCAATCAGATGTGGGGTGGACGGTTCGAATCGGGACCCGACGCGATCATGGAAGATATCAACGCCTCGATTGAATTCGACAAGGCCTTGTGGCGACAAGATATCGCAGGTTCGCGCGCCCATGTCGCTATGCTCGCCAAACAGGGCATTGTTGAGGCAAGTGACGCCGCAGCCATCGCCAAGGGGCTCGATGCGGTTGAGGCCGAAATCGCTTCCGGCAGCTTCACCTTCTCCCGCGCGCTCGAAGACATTCACATGAATGTCGAATCCCGCCTCGCCGAAATCGTCGGCCCCGCTGCAGGCCGCCTCCACACCGGGCGCTCGCGCAATGATCAGGTCGCCACCGATATGCGGCTCTGGGTGCGCGATACGCTTGATGCACTCGACGCACAAATGGCCGATTTGCAATCCGCCTTAGCCGAAAAAGCGCTCGAATTTGCAGGAGCGGTGATGCCCGGCTTCACGCATTTGCAATCCGCCCAGCCCGTCACCTTCGGCCATCATCTTATGGCCTATGTCGAAATGCTGGGTCGCGACCGCGGCCGCATCAAAGATGCCCGTAAGCGCATGAATGAAAACCCGCTGGGTGCCGCAGCCCTTGCCGGAACCTCCTTCCCGATTGACCGGCATATGACGGCTCAATTGCTTGGCTTTGATCGCCCAACCGCCAATTCGCTCGATAGCGTCTCGGACCGCGATTTCGCGTTGGAAGCGCTTTCCGCCGCCTCGATCTGCGCCATGCATCTCTCACGCTTTGCGGAAGAAATCGTCATCTGGACGACCCCGCAATTCGGCCTTGTTGCGCTATCGGATAAATTCACCACCGGCTCGTCGATCATGCCGCAAAAGCGCAATCCGGATGCGGCCGAATTGGTGCGCGCCAAATCCGGCCGCATCATCGGCTCGCTGACAGCACTTCTCATCGTCATGAAGGGCCTGCCACTCACTTACGCCAAAGACATGCAGGAAGACAAAGAAGGCACGTTTGACGCGTTGCAGTCGCTTTCGCTCTGTCTCGCCGCAATGTCCGGCATGGTGCGCGATATGGTGCCTGATACCAAAGCGATGAAGAAGGCGGCAGGCTCGGGCTATGCCACCGCGACCGATCTCGCCGATTGGCTCGTCCGCACGCTCAAAATGCCGTTCCGCAATGCTCATCACGTGACGGGACGCATTGTCGGCTTGGCATCAGCCAAAAAGATCGGACTCGAGAAATTATCGCTTGAAGAGATGCAATCGGTTGAGCCGAAGATTACCGCCGATGTGTTCGCCGTGTTGGGTGTCGACAAATCGGTGAAAAGCCGCACCAGCTTTGGCGGCACCGCTCCCGCCAATGTCCGCCGAGAAGCCAAACGCTGGATCGCCAAATTGTCGCGCGAAAAGCGATAACGCTGCGCTTTCGCTCAACGCCCAATTAAGGCTATGATCCGGCTTCCGATGGAGACACAAGCTTTGCGCCTGAATGATTTGAAAATTCCGACCCTTGCCTTGATGCTCGCGCTCGCCTTGGCAGGGTGTGGCCGTAAGGGCCCGCTCGAAGCTCCGACGACGGCGGTGCCAACAGCGGAGGAGACGAAAAAAGCCGAAGAGAAAGCGGTTGTTTCGCCGATGCCCAAACAACCGGCTGAAACAAAAACAGCACCTGCGGCTCCGAATAAACCGTTCTTCCTCGATTTTATCCTTTAATGGCTGAAGGTTTGTAATGTCTGCATTTTCGTATCGCGACCAGTTTCTGCATGTTGAGCACGTCGATATCCGCACGATCGCCGCTGCCGTGGAAACGCCGTTCTATTGCTATTCGACAGCCGAGCTTGAACGAAACTACAAAGTCTTCGCAGGTGCTTTTGCCGGCACGGATGCCCTTGTTTGCTACGCGATGAAGGCCAATTCCAATCAGGCCGTTTTGAAAACCTTCGCAGGACTCGGCGCTGGCATGGATGTCGTCTCGGAAGGCGAGCTTCGCCGCGCGCGAGCAGCAGGCGTTCCAGGATCAAAAATTACCTTCTCAGGTGTCGGCAAAACAGACCGCGAAATCAATTACGCCCTCGAGCAAGCGATCCATTGCTTCAATGTCGAGTCTGAGCCCGAATTGCTTCGTATCTCGGCGCTCGCGACAGCAAAAGGAACCAAGGCGAAAATTTCTATTCGCGTGAACCCAGATGTCGATGCAAAGACTCACGCAAAAATCTCAACAGGCAGGAGCGAGAATAAATTCGGCGTGCCGATTTCACGCGCCCGCGAAGTCTATCGCGAAGCAGCAGCCCTGCCCGGCATCATCGTCTCCGGTGTCGATATGCATATCGGCAGTCAAATCACCGATCTGCAGCCCTTTGACGATGCGTTCGCTTTATTGAGCGAATTTGTCGTGCAATTGCGCGCCGATGGACTCAATATCGACCATCTCGATTTAGGCGGTGGGCTTGGTGTGCAATATCGCCCTGATAATTCACCGCCACCCCATCCCGATGATTATGCAGCGATCATCAAAAAGCGTCTTGGACATTTAAAGACCAAATATGTGTTGGAGCCAGGTCGTCTGCTTGTCGCCAATGCCGGGATCTTGGTAACAAAAATCATCTATGTGAAATCAGGCGAAGGCAAAAATTTTGTCATCGTTGATGCGGCCATGAACGATATTATTCGTCCAACGCTGTATGAAGCCTTTCATGACATCAAACCTGTTCGCGAACCATCGCCTGATCAAGCACATATCGTGGCCGATATCGTTGGTCCCGTCTGTGAATCAGGCGATTATATCGCGCTTGGTCGGGATATACCTACAGCTGCAGCGGGCGATCTATTGGCGGTGATGTCGGGTGGAGCCTATGGCGCCGTTCAATCCGGTACGTATAATTCGCGTCCCTTGATCCCTGAGGTTCTGGTAAAAGAGGCGGGCTTCGCTGTTATTCGTGCGCGACCAAGTTATGATGAGCTGATTGGGCTCGATCGCGTTCCTGACTGGCTATAGGATAAAGAGATCGATTGTGCAGATGGGCAGAAAGGCCGCCGAAATGGCAATGCCAAACAAAGATCGGCCCCATCAAAGCGAGAACGCACAATCGTCTGATCGACTAACCATGAAACTCCTGCGCGCAGGTTTAAACCTGGCGGTTGAACGCGCATGGCCGTGGCTTATTTTATCCGTTTCCATCACCGCAAGTTTTTTAGCACTGACGTGGCTTGGATTTTTTATCCTGATGCCGCTCGTCATAAAAATGGTGAGCGTGTTCCTCTTCGTTTTTGGCCTTCTTATTGCGCTGCTAATGGCCATTCAATCGGCCCGCGCCACCTTTAGTGAAAGCATCAAAAGACTTGATCGCGATTCGGGCGAGCAGCACCAACCTGTCACCGCGATCTTCGATCAACCCGCCTCGCACGATATGGATGCGCTAACACTGGCGCTATGGCAGCGGCATCGTCGCTTAGCGTTAGAGGAAGTTACAAACATTAGCGTAGGCTTGCCGCGCTTGGACCTAAACCAACGCGATCCCTATGGCCTCCGTTTTATCATCCTACTCCTAGCCTTGGCAGGTTTCTTCGTCGCCTATCCTGAACACGATACCTTGCTTAGTTCGGCTTTCGATTGGCATACGCCTATAGATCAAACCGTAACCGCGCGGCTTGATGTTTGGATCAATCCGCCAAACTACACCCATGCACCGCCTGTTTTATTGGACTTCAAATCAGCAACATCCAAGGACGGCAAACATGTTAAAGTACCTGCAGGTTCGGACTTGGTCATCCGCACATCGGATGCGAGTGAACTGCGAGTAGAGGTAACGAGCGGTATCGTTGCTAAACAAGCGTCAACGGACGCGACGACTGCTTCAGGCAATGAAAAGCATTGGACAATTCAAGCGGACGGCACTGTGAAACTGAGTGCGGGCAGAATGCCTTTGCCGCCTATTGTCATTGAAGCCGTTCCGGACCAAGCGCCCACCATTCGCTGGAACGAACCGCCAACCGCGTCGTCTAGTGGCACTTCGCTCTCCTATCATATGAGCGATGATTACGGCGTTCAGAGCGGAGAAGCACGGCTCGCAAAACCACAGGGTGAAAATCGCTATTGGGGTAGCAAGGCACCTCTTGTTCCACCGCCCCATATCGCGCTCGCACTGCCACCCGATCTGCATGATGGTAATGGCAAGACATTAGTTGAACCATCCGAAAGCCCGTGGGCTGGAATAAAACTCGAACTCACACTCTTAGCCAAAGATGATGCAGGACAAGAGGCAAGCACGCCACCGATTGAAGTTACGCTGCCACAGCGCCTCTTTACCAACACCCTTGCCCGCGCACTTGTTGAACAAAGGCGCGTCTTGGCATTGAACCCCAATGCACGTCCCCTTGTATCGGAAGCGCTCTACGCTTTGATGATTGCGCCTGATCTCTTCATCCCGGAAGCGGGCACCTATCTTGCTTTACGCGATATTTCAAAAAACCTTCAAATCGCAAAAACAGATTCAGATTTAATCGACGTGACAAACGAGCTTTGGTCGATTGCTATAGCCATTGAGGACCATGAACAGGGTGATGGCAAAAAAGCCCTCGATGCCGCACGCGAGGCTTTGCGAAAAGCGCTGGAGCGTGGCGCATCGCCCGATGAAATCAAGGTTTTGACGGATCGCTTAAAGACGGCACTTGATGCGTATTTAAAGGGCCTAGCGGCAAAGTCACGCAACACTAAAAATCAAAGCGATAAGGGCAAGTCTTCCAATGGCAAAATGATCCGCGCCGAGGATCTGAAAGCCATGGTGGATCGGATGAATGATCTCGCTAAGAAAGGCGCACTCGATGACGCCAATCGCATGTTGGAGGCCTTAAATAATATTATCGACCAACTTCAAACTGCCGAGCCGCAAATGGCCGATCCTTCGCAGCGTGAAATGAATCATGCGCTCGATGAACTCGACACCATGATGCGCGACCAGCGTACCCTACGCGACGATACGTTTAAGCAAGGCCGATCTAATCCGAAGGATGGCTCGTCTGAGGATCAAAAGACGCTGTCCGACCGACAGAGCCAATTGAAACAACGGCTCGATGCTTTGCGTAACGGATTGAAGCAAAAAGGCGCGCCCGATCAAAAGGCTTTTGATGAGGCCGATGAAGCCATGAAACAGGCCGAAGGCGCAATCACCGATGGCGACACGCGCGATGCGATTGACGCGCAAGGTCAAGCGATCGATGCCTTGCGGCGCGGCGCGCAAGCGCTCGTCAAAGAATTGCAAGGCAATGAGCCCGGCAAAGGTCAAGCCAAAGGCACGCACGGACAAGATCAAACGGGTGAAGGCAATGGTTCCGCTAATGATCAAGACCCGTTGGGACGCGCCACAAAAAATTTCGATTCCGGCGGCGGTGCGTTTCAACAAGGCGGCAAAGGCGGCAGCCTCGAAAAGCGCAGCCGCGAAGTGTTGGAAGAATTACGCCGCCGCTTAAGCGAGCCGGAACGCGCACAAGAAGAACGCGATTATCTCCGCAGGCTCTTGGAGCAAAATTAAGTCCTCTGCCGCGATGTGATGGACTTCACAGAACGGTTTCGTTACGAGAGAAACATGCTTCGTAAATTGTATGACTGGATTGTCGCCCTATCCGCCCGCCCAAGCGCCCCTTGGGCCTTGGCCGCTGTTGCGTTTGCCGAGAGCGCGTTCTTTATCATTCCGCCGGACGTGATGTTGGCCCCTATGGCACTCGCGCGACCTGAACGCGCCTTTCGCTATGCATTCATCTGCACACTCGGATCGGTAGCGGGCGGTATCTTGGGCTACGCCATCGGACATCTTTTATTTGATTCTGTCGGCATGTGGATTTTGGATCTCTATGGGTATGGCGCGAAAGTCGAGGTCGTCAAAGAAGCCTACGCGAAATGGGGCGCAATGCTCATTTTGCTCAAAGGCCTGACACCTATTCCGTTCAAGCTCGTTACCATCGTCTCCGG
>JAPJMW010000105.1 GCA_026461505.1 Beijerinckiaceae bacterium | reverse complement strand
GTCGGAGGGCTCATCCGCGACCATACAAACGCCAGCTAACGCCGAGGCACCATTCGGATGCTGTTGAGCGACCGGATTCCAAAAATTTTCTGGCCGATGCTGCTGACACGAGAAGAAACCACACTCTTTGGCGAGCGCATCCCGTGCAAACGCCAATGTAAATGAAACTTCGACGGTTGTACCGTCTGGCCGAACACCTTTCCGCTCAAAGTAAAAAGGCTCAAACCCGCCAATACCCGCATTATCGAACGCCGCTTTATCGGCCTTCGCATCCTGCGATTGCAACACCAGCATCGCCAAGCCTTCTTGGATGGCAAGATAATCCCGGACAAAGGCCCCAAAGGAGAAGCGCCCTTCCCCATGAACGGGTATTTCGGCGCCTTCGCCGACCGTAATTAATTCCAAAAACGCGCCGGGAAACTGAACGATGCGATTCTCAGTTCTCCAAGGATGCCTGTTTCGGGCTCCGACCTTGAACCCGAGACGTTCATAAAACGCCCCCATCGCGTCAAGATCATGCGCTGCGACGACGAGATGGTCGATACCAGCCTGACGCACGCGACTATACCAACCGCGCCTGCTCCACTGCCGCGGCAATAAAGCTTGCAAACAGAGGATGTGGTTCAAACGGCCGAGACTTCAACTCGGGATGATACTGCACGCCGATGAACCAAGGATGGTTCGGGAACTCGACTGTTTCAGGCAGAAGCCCATCAGGAGAAACCCCAGCAAAAACAAGGCCTTTTTCCTCTAACTTCGCGCGATACGCCATATTGACTTCATAGCGATGACGATGACGCTCGGAAACCTTTATATTACCGTAAATCTTGGCAATATGGCTACCCTCTTCGAGCTTCGCATCATAAGCACCAAGACGCATTGTTCCACCCATATCGCCTTGGGCCGCGCGTTGCTCGAGCTCATTGCCGCGCATCCATTCGGTCATCAATCCGACGAGCGGCTCGTTGCAGGGTCCGAATTCGGTAGAGTTGGCATCCTTGATACCCGCGAGGTTGCGAGCTGCTTCGATCACAGCCATTTGCATGCCAAAGCAGATGCCGAAATACGGCACATCGCGTTCACGTGCAAAGCGGGCGGCATTGATTTTACCCTCTGCACCGCGCTGGCCAAAGCCGCCCGGCACGAGAATGCCGTGGACATGCTCCAAGAACGGTGCCGGATCTTCGCGCTCAAACACTTCAGACTCGATCCAATCGAGATTCACCTTCACCTTGTTGGCGATTCCGCCATGGGCGAGCGCCTCGATAAGCGATTTATAGGCGTCTTTCATGCCTGTATATTTGCCTACAATGGCGATTGTCACCTCGCCTTCCGGATTATTGATCCGGTCGGTGACGCCCTTCCAACGCGAGAGATTAGGTTTAGGCGCTGGCTCAATTCCAAACGCCGCGAGCACTTCTTTATCAAGACCTGCGGCATGGTAGGCTGCGGGAACAGCATAGATCGATGAGACGTCCCGCGCTTCAATGACGGCTGTCTCGCGCACATTACAGAACAGTGCGAGCTTGCGGCGTTCTTCAACCGGAATTTCCCGATCCGAACGGCAAAGCAGAATATCCGGCTGGATACCGATGGAACGCAATTCTTTAACCGAATGCTGCGTTGGCTTTGTTTTAAGCTCACCCGCAGCCGGAATGTAAGGCAAGAGCGTAAGATGGACATAAACGGCATGGCCGCGTGGCAAATCATTGCCCAATTGGCGGATAGCCTCGAAAAATGGCAGACCTTCGATATCACCAACCGTGCCGCCGATTTCGACAAGCACGAAATCAACACTCTCATTGCCTTCAAGCACGAATTCTTTGATGTGGTTGGTCACATGCGGGATGACCTGCACGGTACCGCCCAAATAATCGCCCCGGCGCTCTTTGGTGATAATATCCTGATAGATGCGGCCGGTGGTAATGTTGTCGCGCTTGGTTGCGGGACGCCCCGTAAACCGCTCGTAGTGGCCAAGATCGAGATCGGTCTCGGCACCATCATCGGTAACAAAGCATTCGCCATGCTGATAGGGCGACATCGTGCCCGGATCGACGTTTAAATAGGGGTCAAGTTTGCGAAGGCGAACCGAGTAACCTCGGGCCTGAAGGAGAGCACCCAGAGCCGCCGACGCAAGCCCTTTGCCCAAAGAAGACACCACGCCACCGGTGATGAAAATATACCGTGCCATGGGGTTTTCCTTCTAAGGACGCTTTAATGATTCGACAAAGGCTGAGTTGCGGTATTCACACGAAACACGGCAATGAGGCCCAAACAAAAAAAACGCCGGAAGATAGCCCCCGGCGTTTACTGAATTATTCTATCCAAATATCGTTATTGAGCAGGCTTAGGCTGGCCTTCAAGCTGTTTCAACTGGTCAAGAACACCAGCAGGCTGAGCAGGCGCCGAGCCAGCGGCGGCAGGTGCTGCCTGATCGATCACCGACTTAGGCGCGCTGGAATTGCCCGAAATGATCGCAAGCAAAAGGCTGGTGGCAAAAAACGCTGCGGCTAAAATGGCCGTGGTCCGCGTCAAGAGGTTTGCTTGGCCACGCCCGGTCATCAAACCACCAAGTCCGCCGCCACCACCGCCGCCGCCAAGACCGCTCAAAGCGCCCTGCTCGGAACGTTGCAATAAAATCACCGCGACAAGGGCAATGACGATAAGAAGATGAATGACAATCAATACTTGTTGCATAAAACCATAAGCCTTCGGCCGACAGGAAAAGAATTCGTGCGCGGCTTTAACACGGGCCGCGCTCTGGATCAAAGCAGGAATATGGGGTGGAAGCCTTAAAATCCTAACCACCCCAGATCATTTAGCAATAAGCTGCGGCAATCCCCAAGAAATCCTCAGCTTTAAGGCTCGCACCGCCCACCAAGGCTCCATCGACATTGGCGACCGACATTAATTCCTTGGCATTCGAAGGTTTAACCGAGCCGCCATAGAGAATTCTGACCTTATTGGCTTCGTCTTTACCAACAATCTTCTTCAAATCCGCGCGGATAAGGGCATGAACTTCCTCTACATCCTTTGCCGTCGGGGTTAATCCGGTCCCGATAGCCCAAACGGGCTCGTAAGCGATGACGATGTCCCGCGCCATCATGCCGTCTGGCACCGATCCCTTTAGCTGGCGGCGAACCACAGCAAGGGTTTCTCCAGCTTCACGCTCCGCGCGCGTTTCGCCGACGCAAATAATGGCCGTGAGGCCATTGCGATACGCAGCTTCCGCCTTTGCTCGAACGGTTGCGTCTGTTTCGCCATGATCTGTGCGACGCTCCGAATGACCGACAATGACCGCTGAAGCACCAGCATCCGCCAGCATTTGCGCTGAAATATCCCCAGTATGCGCCCCGTTATCCTTTGAATGGCAGTCTTGCGCGCCAATAGCGATGCCCTGACCGATCGCCGCATGGGCCAAAGCTGAGATCAGGGTCGCCGGAGGACAAATCATCAGATCAACAACCCGACGGGTAGCAACGTCATTTCCGGCACCCATGAGGTCAAATTCGGCCAAAGCAGCCTGTAAACCATTCATTTTCCAGTTTCCGGCAACAAGTGGGCGAATTGGACGAGACATAGGGCACCTTTCTTCGTAACCAGTGATTTGGCTTATTTATCCCTTAAAGACACAAGATGAGGAAGAAATAAACCGCCTCCTTGCTTCTTTTGCTTGCATCCTGCCGCCAAACGCGCTTTGCCAAGCATCGAATTGCAGGCGGCGCGCTCCTTCCTTATGATGGGGCTCGCAAGGGATAATAGATAGAATTGGATAGCTTCTCATGATGGATGGTTTTCGCAAGGCAGGGCAAAGTCTCGTTGGTCGTATTGTCATTACGATCATGTTTGGCTTTTTGGTGTTCAGCTTTGCACTTTGGGGCATTGGCGACATTTTCCGTGGCTACGGTATGCGAACAGTAGCGAATGTCGGTTCGGTTGAGATTGATAGCCAAGCCTTTAGGGCCGCCTTCCAGAACGAGCTTCAGGCCATGTCGCGGCGCTATGGCCGTAATATTACGACCGAACAGGCGCTTTCCGTTGGCGCAGACCGGCAGGTTCTCGGCCGGATGATTTCGGAAGCGGCGCTGGACGACAAAGCCCGCGGCATGAAATTGGGTATTTCTGACGAGGCCATCGTCAAGAAATTACTGACAGATAGAAATTTCACGGGGCCTAATGGTCAATTTGATAAAGCGCGCTTTAATGAAGCGCTCCGAGCGGCAGGATATACCGAAGCCGGGTTTATTGCCGAGCAACGCAAACTTGATATCCGCCAACAGATTATTCAATCGCTTTCGGGAGCGCCTTCGGTCCCCGGCCTCATCAGCGATGCTTTGAACCTTTATACCAATGAACAGCGTTCCGCCGACTTTATTACCATCGGCAAGGATCAGGTGGGTGCGTCGGCTGTGCCTGATGACGCGACGCTCGCCAAATTCTTTGAAGAGAACAAGCAAAGCTTCCGCGCCCCTGAATATCGCAAAATCGCCTATATCGCTTTGTCGCCGTCGGATCTTGTCGCGCCTGACACGATTTCAGAGGCCGATGCAAAGGCTAAATATGATGCGGACCTTGCAACACGCTACACGTTTCCAGAAAAGCGCGCGGTTCAACAATTGGTGCTGACATCTGAAGCTGACGCGAAAGCGGCATCCGAACGGATTAAAGCCGGGACGAGCTTTGATGATATCGTTGCCGAGAAAAAGCTTCAAAAGGCCGATACCGATTTAGGCGTTGTCGAAAAGCAACGCATCCTTGATCCCGCTGTCGCAGAAGCGGCATTTGGCTTGGCCAAGGGAGCGGTTAGCGATGTGGTTGCCGGAAAGTTCGGATTTATCATCGTTTCGGTAACCGATATTATTACGGCGGAAACACGGAGTTTCGAGTCAGCATTACCTGAAATTCGTGCGGCCTTGGCCATCACCAAGGGCAAGGAAATGATCCGCGATCTTCATGACAAGATCGAGGATCAGCGCGCGTCCGCAAAGGCATTGAGCGAAATCGCGAAAGATTTGTCTTTAAAGCTATCCTTCCTCGAGGCTTCCGATCGGGCGGGCCGCACACCGGATGGCGTTGTTATCGAGAATATTCCCGAGCGCGATACGCTGCTCAATGCCGCCTTCAGCTCGGATATCGGGGTTGATAACGAGCCGCTCCCAACGCGCATTGGTGGTTATGTTTGGTATGATGTTCAAACCATCACACCAACGCGGGATCGACCACTGGAAGAGGTAAAGGACAAGGTCATAGCCTCTTGGCAAGATGATGATTTGAATGGCCGTTTGGCGGCCAAGACCGCCGAACTCATATCGTCGCTTAACACCGGCAAATCCTTGCAAGAGGTAGCCGGGAGCCTGAATGTCCAAATCAAAACGGTGACGGGGGTTAAGCGGAACGGACAAAATAAAGAACTGCCGCAAGCAGCTGTCGCGCAACTCTTTGCTATTCCCGAAGGAGCGGCAGGATCCGCCATTGCCAATCAACCGCTAGAGCGCGTGATTGTTCATGTCACAAAGGCAGAGCTTGTTTCCTCCGCCACCGCATTAGCCGATATGGGCAAGATCATGAATGAAGTGAAGCTATCCTTGGCGGACGATTACGCCAATGCCTATGTCAGCGAAGCCCAGAAAGAACTGGGCGTAACAGTCAATGACAAGGTCCTTAGTTTGGCCCTTGGAGTAAACTGAGCCGCACATGATTTTCCAACCCGACTATACCGGATTTGAAGAATCCTATCTCGACGGTGAAACGCAACTTCTCCGTACCGTTTTGGTTGGGGATTTGGAGACACCTGTCTCGGCTTTTCTGAAGTTAACGGCTGACGATGGCAGAAACGCTTTTCTGTTGGAGTCCGTTGAAGGCGGTGCCGTGCGTGGGCGTTATTCGATCATCGGGTTAAAACCGGATATCATTTGGCGTTGTCGGGGTCCGGAAGCCGAGATCAATCGACACGCGCTTACAGATCGTCGTCATTTCGAACCTTGTGGCCAGCCACCACTCGCTGCCCTTCGCGCTTTACTCGCCGAAAGCGCCATTCCTTTCGATGCAGGTCTTCCTCCGATGGCGAATGGTGTCTTCGGCTATTTGGGATATGATATGGTTCGTCATATGGAGCGTTTGGGCGAGCCAAACCCCGACGCGCTTGGTGTACCAGACGCGATCATGGTTCGCCCAACCGTGATGGTGATTTTCGATTCCGTTAAAGATGAAATCACCTTGATCACGCCGGTACGACCACAAAATGGCGTTACACCGCGTGCGGCCTATGACGCGGCGATGTCGCGGCTTGAAGAAATGGAACTGGCACTGGAAGGACCATTACCATCCGGCGCACAGGCACCCGCAAATGTGGCATCTATTCCGGCGGCACAATCGAATACATCCCAAGCGGAATATCTCGGTATGGTCGAACGGGCGAAAGAATATATACGAGCGGGCGATATTTTTCAGGTTGTTCTATCGCAACGCTTTGAAACGCAATTTCAACTGCCACCCTTCTCGCTCTATCGGGCACTGCGCCGGGTCAATCCCTCGCCTTTCTTGAGCTATTTTGATTTCGATGGTTTTCAACTCATTTGCTCATCACCTGAAATTCTCGTTCGCGTTCGCAATAACCGGATCACAATTAGGCCTATCGCCGGTACGCGTCCGCGCGGCGCAACCGAAGCGCAAGATATCGCTTTGGGAGAAGAATTACTTGCAGACGAAAAAGAGCGCGCTGAACATTTGATGCTGCTCGATCTTGGCCGAAACGATGTAGGTCGTGTTGCTAAAACGGGTACGGTTGAAGTGACAAACTCCTTCTTCCTCGAACGCTACAGCCACGTCATGCATATCGTCTCAAATGTCGAAGGCGAACTTAATCCGAAGTATGACGTACTCGATGCCCTCGCTGCGGGCTTTCCGGCAGGCACCGTATCAGGCGCGCCTAAAGTACGTGCCATGCAGATCATCGACGAGTTAGAACGCGATAAACGTGGACCTTATGGCGGCTGTATCGGTTATTTCGGCGCGAATGGGGAAATGGATACCTGCATCGTTTTGCGCACGGCTATCGTTAAAGACGGCAAAATGCATGTGCAGGCAGGAGCAGGAATTGTTTACGATTCAAATCCGATGTCCGAACAGCAAGAATGTATCAATAAATCAAAAGCGCTGTTTAGAGCAGCCGATGAAGCGGTTCGCTTTGCGAGCTTTGCTAAACGGGGGCAGTGAAAATGACCCGCATCACTCTGATCGATAATTACGACAGTTTCACTTTTAATCTGTTTCATGATCTGGGGAAGCTCGGTGCCGAGGTAACGGTGATCCGTAATGATGACATTACGACCGATGCGCTCATTGCGTCATTGCCCGATGCGATTGTTCTATCGCCTGGTCCTGGCACGCCGAATGATTCCGGTATTTGTCTTGAGACCATTGAGAGGGCATCAAAAACGATTCCTATTTTTGGTGTATGCTTGGGCATGCAAGCCATGGGGCAATGTTTCGGCGGAAATGTTATCCGCGCTCCCCTACCGATGCATGGAAAACTGTCGACCGTACATCACCAAGGCAAAACCATCTTTCGTGGGATTAACGGATCTTTCCAAGCAACGCGCTACCATTCCTTGATCGTTGATCGCCTATCTTGCCCTGACAATCTTGAGATCACGGCAGAAACCGAAGACGGCCTCATTATGGGCCTCTCGCATAAGACTTTACCGGTACATGGCGTTCAGTTTCATCCGGAAAGCATTCTGTCTGAACATGGCCTCGTGATTTTCAAAAACTTTCTCGATATGGCAGCGGACTGGAACACGAAGACCGGTCGGACGAAAGGAACCCGCTAATGGAGGTGATGAAACCCATCATTGCTAAATTGGCAACAGGTGCAACGCTTTCACGTTCCGAGGCAGAAGACGCATTTGGGCAAATGCTATCGGGCGAAACGACACAGGCGCAAACGGCTGCGTTCTTAATGGCTTTGCGGGTCCGGGGTGAAACCATCGAAGAAATCACGGGCGCAGTATCGGCAATGCGCGCCCGCATGCTCCGGGTTGAAGCACCCAGTGAAGCGATGGACATTGTTGGTACCGGCGGTGATCATTCGGGAAGCTACAATGTCTCAACGCTTGCAGCCCTGATTGTAGCTTCAGCGGGAGTTCCGGTTGCTAAACATGGCAATCGGGCGTTGTCCTCGCGCTCTGGTGCAGCTGACGTGTTAACGGCGCTAGGCGTTAAAATCGGGCTCGAGCCTGAAGGTGTCACTCGTTGTATTCGCGAGGCAGGAGTGGGCTTCATGTTCGCCCCGACCCACCACGCCTCAATGCGCCATGTTGGTCCCGTTCGTGTTGAACTCGGCATACGGACCGTGTTCAATCTTTTAGGCCCGCTTTCTAATCCTGCCAGCGTAAAGCGCCAATTGGTCGGCGCCTACTCGGCCGAATGGCTAGAACCAATGGCAGAAGTTTTAAAATCATTAGGTTCAACGGATCTATGGTTAGTCCATGGTTCCGATGGCCTTGATGAAATTACGACAACGGGTCCGACCGAAATCGTCGAGTTGAAAAACGGATCGTTGCGGCGTTTTTCCATAACGCCCGAAGATGCTGGCCTTACGCGCGTTGACGGCACTTCGCTCAAAGGCGGCGATGCGGAACATAATGCAAAAGCGTTATCGGCCGTACTGGAAGGTGAAAAGACACCCTATCGCGATATTGCTTTGATCAATGCGGGTGCATCTTTGGTCGTTGCTAATCGGGCTAAAGATTTAAAAGAAGGCGTGGCAATTGCGGCAAACGCCATCGATACGGGAGCAACTCGCACGACGCTTACTCGCCTAATCGAAGTCTCGAATGCGTAAATTACCATGACCGATATATTAGCCAAAATTGAAGCCTATAAACGCGTTGAGATAGCGAATGCTAAATTGCGCGTGTCTGAAAAGGAAATTCAGACGTTAGCGCTTCAGGCGCCTGCACCTCGCGGATTCGCAAAAGCGATCGAACACCATCTCGCGCAAAATCGACCATCGCTAATTGCCGAAATTAAAAAGGCCAGTCCATCCAAAGGACTTATCCGTCCAGATTTTGATCCTCCCGCTTTGGCAAAGGCCTATGAATTGGGCGGCGCTTCTTGTCTTTCAGTATTAACCGATGAACCTTCGTTTCAAGGTCACCCTGATTTTTTAAAGCAAGCGAAAGCCGCTACTTCTCTTCCCGCTTTGCGTAAAGATTTTCTGTACGAACCCTATCAAGTTTATGAGGCGCGCGCATGGGGCGCCGATTGTATTCTTGTTATTATGGCGGGTGTTGACGACAGCACCGCGCGACAATTGACGGATACTGCACATCAATTGGGAATGGATGTCCTGGTTGAAGTCCACAACCGTGCGGAACTCGACAGAGCCTTACCGCTTGGCACGAAACTCGTGGGTATCAATAACCGTGATCTTCGTACTTTTGAGGTTTCCTTGAGTGTTTCCGAAACTTTGGCGCCGCTTATTCCTCCGGATCGTATAGTGGTTGGTGAAAGCGGTATCTTTACGTTTGACGATGTTAAGCGCCTCGCTCAATCCAATATCCGTACTTTGCTCGTCGGCGAGAGTTTAATGCGGCAGGACGATGTCGAAGCAGCAACCCGCAGCCTTTTATTCGGACCCGATCAATGAGCAAATTGACCCATATCGACGAGACGGGCTCAGCCTCCATGGTCGATGTCTCCACAAAGCCTATCACTGAGCGTGAGGCAAGTGCGGAGGGTCTTGTTGTTATGGCGCTCGAAACGCTCGCTTTGATTAAAAGCGGCAATGCAAAGAAAGGCGATGTTTTAGGCGTCGCTAGAATTGCCGGTATCATGGCAGCCAAAAAGACGCATGAGCTTATTCCCTTGTGTCATCCGTTAATGCTTTCGAAAATTTCCGTTGAGCTTGAGCAAGATGACCATTTGCCAGGCATAAGAGTTCGTGCGACTGCGAAACTTTCCGGCCAAACGGGTGTGGAGATGGAGGCGTTAACTGCCGTGTCGGTCGCATGCCTCACCATCTACGACATGGTGAAAGCCGCCGACCGTACCATGCGGATTGAAGGCATTAAGCTTACCGAAAAGCGAGGCGGCAAATCCGGCCACTTCCGTCTTGAGGGCTAATTCAATGACATTGCTAAGCGTTGAAGAAGCCCATGCTCGCGTCCTAGCGTCGGCCACCCGATTAAGTATTGAAACGATCGATATCAGCGCTGCCTTTGGTCGCACATTGGCCACAGAACTCCATGCCAAGCGCACACAACCGCCGTTCAATGCGTCTGCAATGGATGGGTATGCGGTT
>JAPJMW010000104.1 GCA_026461505.1 Beijerinckiaceae bacterium | reverse complement strand
TTTCTGCGTTGCTATTTGCTGTCATTTCGACCGCATCCCCACTCGCATTTCCACTCTACCTAGTTGCGCCTTTGCCTATTTTGATTGCGACATTAGGCTTCACCCTGCAGGCAGGCTTGGTTGCGACGCTCATAGCATTTATTCTCACCTCTCTTATATTTTCGCCTCTCGCAGGGCTCATTCACGCAATTTCTATCAGTCTACCGTCATGGTTTGTCGGATATATGGCTTTGTTGGCGCGTCCGATTGAAGGTGCTGACAATGATAACAGCGTGGAATGGTATCCTTTGGGTCGTCTGCTCCTTTGGAACATTGCTCTTGCCGCCGCATTAACGGTTGCCGGTGTTTGGATGCTCGGAAGCGATTACGCATCCTTTGTTGAAGCATTCGAAAAATTGCTCAATGAGTTGGTTATATTTGAACCCACTATGTTTGCCGGATTGGTAGGGGCAGATAAAGTAAGCTCTATTTCAACGATAGCCAATATATTAGCCCTCATTGCTGCACCGATAAGCGCTGCAATTAGCGCTGCTATCTCGGTACTACTGCTTTATGTAGCCGCACGTATTGTAAAAGCCTCGGATCGTTTACCACGGCCTTGGCCAGATTTAGCGACAACGGCAATGCCAAAAGTCACGTTGCCAGTTTTTTTAGCGTGCCTAATTCTTGTAGTGTTAGGTGCCGACTTTATCGGCCTGTTTGGACGAATTGGACTAGCATCCCTGCTTGTGGGCTTTTGCTTACAAGGTCTTGCTGTCCTTCACATGATTACAAGACCACTTAAATCGCGACGTGTCATGTTAGTCATGATTTACAGTGTTTTCATTCTACTCCCCGGGTGGCCCATATTAGGATTTGCCGCATTGGGAATTGCCGATTTCTGGTTTAATTTTAGATCCAGATTTAACACAGCAGCCTCACCATCAACCCTATCCTAAACACTACTAATTTCTGCCAACATACTAAGGAGATACCAATGCAAGTCGTATTATTAGAGCGCGTACCAAATCTTGGCCAAATGGGCGACGTTGTTCGCGTAAAAGATGGTTACGCACGCAACTTCCTACTCCCACGTCACAAGGCACTGCGTGCAACAAAGGCCAATCTTGAACATTTCGAAAAAGAACGCGCGCAGCTTGAAGCACGCAATCTTGCCGCTAAGTCGGATGCGATGTCGGTCGCTGAAAAGCTCGACGGTCAGTCCTTCGTCATCATTCGTCAGGCTGGCGAAATGGGGCAGCTCTATGGTTCTGTTGCTACACGTGACATTTCTGAAGCTATTACGGCCGGCGGTTACTCCGTTGATCGTAATCAGATCATCCTGAATGTTCCGATTAAGACCATCGGTATTCATTCTGTGCCAGTCCATCTTCACCCAGAAGTTGATGTCAAGATCAGTGTTAATGTCGCACGCAGCCATGAAGAAGCAGAGCGTCAAGCTCGCGGCGAAAGCGCGACCGTTCGCGAAGAGCTAAATCTTGATGATCTCGGGCTTGAAGTAGGCGCCGCTTTAGCCGAAGCTGGTGGCGAAGAATAAAATCTATCGCTTTTGCAGTATATAGTCGGACCCGGTGCATGGCGCCGGGTCTTTTTTTTAAAGCAAGTAATTTCTTGTCAAGCGTCAAAATACGGAATGAGCGTGGCTGTGGGGAGTGTGGATAACGGGCATGGGGTAGAATAAAATCCGAATCGGCTGCGGCGAAGCGCTAATACTTCTGCTCCGACACTGGATACGATCATGGCCCTTGCTCAATCACTTGCCCGTCTTGCCGAAATCGAGACGAATTATCGCGTTCCCCCTAATAATGTTGAGGCGGAACAGGCGCTACTTGGCGCAATATTGGTCAACAATGATGCTTATTATCGTGTTTCAGATTTTCTAGAAGCCAGTCATTTCGCCGAAGAAATCCATCGCCGCATCTACGACATCGTTCAATCTCTCATCCGTGCGGGCAAACTTGCGACGCCTGTGACACTCAAGTCCTTCGTAGGTGATCAAGACCTCGGCGGGATGACAGTGCCGCAATATCTTGCTCGCCTCGCTGCAGAAGCTACCACTGTTATCAATGCCGAAGCCTATGGGCGGACGATTTATGATCTCGCAATGCGTCGCCAGCTGATCACAATCGGCGAAGACATGGTGAATGTCGCTTTTGACGCGCCAGTCGACGAGCATCCAAGAAAGCAGATCGAAGAAGCAGAACGCCGTCTGTATGAATTGGCTGAATCTGGTCACTACGATGGTGGCTTTCAAAGCTTTTCCGCTGCTCTAAAAACAGCCGTCGACCTAGCTGCAGAAGCTTATAAACGCGACCGTAAACTTTCGGGTATTTCCACGGGTCTATCTGACCTTGATCGAATGCTCGGCGGATTGCAGTCTTCGGATCTCGTTATTGTCGCTGGTCGACCCGGTATGGGTAAAACAGCTCTTGCCACCAATATTGCTTTCAACATCGCGCGCGCTTACTCGCATGACAAGAATCCCGACGGAACGGTAAAGCGGTTAGATGGCGGCGTAGTCGGATTTTTCTCACTCGAAATGTCGGCAGAACAATTAGCAACCCGT
>JAPJMW010000103.1 GCA_026461505.1 Beijerinckiaceae bacterium | reverse complement strand
GAACCGCTTTGTGTATGGAACGCTTGGCACGCCCACCAGCGAAGCCCTTGAAAAGGCCTGGAGCGCGGTTTCTGGGGCCGAAGGCACGGTTTGTGTTCCTTCTGGCCTAGCCGCTGTCACCGTTGCCATTTTGTCATGCGTCAAAGCGGGCGACCATATTTTGATTACTGACAGCGTCTATCGCCCGACACGCGAATTTGCCGAAGGCTTTTTAAAGCGCTACGGCGTAGAAACAACGTATTTCGATCCGATGATAGGGGCCGGAATCGAAGCGCTGATCAAGCCGAACACCACGGCTATTTTTACCGAAGCCCCCGGCTCACAAACCTTTGAAGTACAAGATATTCCAGCCCTCGCTGCGATTGCTAAAAAGCATGGCGCGACGCTCTTGATGGATAATACATGGGCAACACCTTTCTTCTTCCCGCCCCATGAAATGGGCGTAGATCTCGCGATTGAGGCCGGAACAAAATATCTTTCAGGCCACTCGGATTTGCTACTGGGGCTTGTGTCGGCCAATGAGCGATCATGGAAGGCGTTGCGTAGCACCTATCTCCAATTAGGCCTTTGTGCTGGTCCCGAAGATATGTTCTTGGCCCTTCGCGGCATGCGTTCCATGCTGCTAAGGCTTAAAGAGCAAGAAAAGCAGCGCTCAATATGGCCCATTGGCTTAAAGCGCGGCCGGAAGTTGAAAAAGTACTGCATCCCGCCCTGCCCGATTGCCCCGGACATGAAATATGGAAGCGCGACTTTAAAGGCTCGTCAGGCCTCTTTTCGATCGTCCTAAAGCCTGCTTCGCAAAAGGCCGTGGCGGCCATGCTTGATGATTTATTGCTGTTTGGTATGGGCTATTCATGGGGTGGTTATGAAAGCCTGATCATTCCGTTCGATCCGAGGCCCTATCGCACGGCCACCCAATGGAACGAAAAAGGCCCATCGCTACGCATTCAAATCGGCCTTGAAGATATTGAGGATTTGAAGCGCGATCTCGATGCGGGCTTCGCCCGATTGCGCGCAGCTAATTCCTGACATTTCGAATTAAGGAACAAGCCAGCGCATCTCGGGTGCGCTGGTCACAGCCGGCCATTCAAATATTGCGCGCCGATGCCCCTCGCTGCCAAGCCAAAGCCATTCAAGCCGATTAAAATGCATTCGCACGGCACAAAAATGATGCCGTCCGGCGTCCGTTAATTCGCGCCCTTTTGGAATCGTAAAGTCTGCACCTTCTAATATAAAGCTGCCGGGTGCTGGCTCCGTCGCATAACAATGACGGCTCATGGCTTGAGAAGCCGACCACGCCTCATCGGCAATTCTATCCGTCACATGCAATGTGGCCTCGCCATTCAGACGCAACTGAATTTTTTCCCCAACATCGTAGAAAAGAGCAGAAATCCTAGGATCGCGTTGCAGTTCTTGATATTTTTCCGACCTTATATCCGTATGAAATCGAAACGAACGATCATCAGGGCCAAAATGACGTAAAACCACGGTCCTGCTTCGAGGGCTCCCATCGAGGCCAATCGTTGCGATTGAAGGGGTATGCATCGCGGCCCGTCGATCTGACGCAGCCGACACCAAGATTTCAAAAGCGTGCGCAAGGCTCGCTTCGAGTTGGTCGGAGAATACCGGGCTAGGATCGGTCAAAAAATACCTCGGAGACGAAAAATGGCGACTCCAGCTGGATTCGAACCAGCGACCTGCCGCTTAGAAGGCGGCTGCTCTATCCAGCTGAGCTATGGAGTCTCAACCCAGAGCCTAAACCGATTCAGTGCGTCCAGGAACCAATTCGATTGAACTTAAAATTGTCCGAATAAGAAATCATGCGCCGTTTAGCCGTTTGCGGCTCCTCGACCTGAGCGGCAATACCCTGACGAGCCGCATAGGCAATGGCTTCATCGCGCGTATCGAACCACAATTTCACCTGTTGGCGCGTATCGGATGAACCCGACCACCCCATCAAAGGATCGATTGTCACAGGCGTATCGGAAGGAAATTCTAGCAACCAACGGTCGGTTTTGCCCGTACCAGATTGCATCGCGGTTTTGGCAGGACGATAAATGCGCGCGGTCATCGTGCTTTCCGTTAAGCTTTCCCAGTGCCGGATGGTCGGGGCTGTAAGATTCGAACTTACGACCCTCTGCTCCCAAAGCAGATGCGCTACCTGGCTGCGCTAAGCCCCGTTCCGTCGGCCAAGACGGTTTAGGCGGTGTTCGCGTCAGGTTCAAGCTGAAATTTTGAATTTTTTTTCACAAACCTTGCACCGTGCCCATAATTCGGCCAGAACCCCGTTATGCTTATTCTTTCCGACATAACCTATCGGCTCGGGCCGCGTCTATTGTTTGATAAGGCGTCAGCAACCATCCAAACGGGCTCCCGCGTTGGGTTTGTCGCACGAAACGGAACGGGGAAAACGACCCTGTTCCGCATGATCCGCAACGAAATCGCCCCTGAATCAGGGACAATAACGCTCGGAAAAGGGCTTCGGATCGGCGCCGTAGCCCAAGAAGCGCCAGGCGGAACCGAATCGCTCATCGAGGTTGTTTTGGCCGCCGATACCGAACGGGCGGCCCTGTTAAAAGAAGCCGATAGCGCCACCGATCCAGCCCGAATTTCGGAAATTCACGTTCGCTTGGCTGATATCGGATCCCATGCCGCCCCTGCCCGGGCCGCGACAATTCTTTACGGCTTGGGGTTTGACGCGGAAGCACAAGCCCGTCCTTGCTCGTCTTATTCGGGCGGATGGCGCATGCGGGTGGCCTTGGCCGCCGTCCTGTTCACCGAACCGGACCTGCTACTGCTTGACGAGCCGACCAATTATCTCGATCTCGAAGGCACGCTTTGGCTGATGGATTATCTCGAACGATATCCCCATACCGTGCTCGTCATCAGCCATGATCGCGATCTGTTGAACCAATCGGTCGATCAAATTCTCCACCTCGATCAAGCCAAGCTGACGCTCTACAAAGGCGGCTACGACAATTTTGAGAAGCAACGCTTCGAGCAACAGGCCATTTTGCAGAAGATGCAAAAGAAGCAGGCCGATGAGCGCAAACATCTCGAAGCCTTCATCAATCGGTTCAAGGCAAAGGCCTCCAAAGCCAGCCAGGCCCAATCGCGCGTCAAACGGCTTGAAAAGATGAAGACCATTACGCCGATTGTCGATCTTGACGTGTTGCCGTTTCATTTCCCCTCGCCAGAGCGGCCGTTATCGCCACCCATCGTCGCAATGGAAAGCGCGAGTGTAGGTTATGGCGACAAACCTGTCCTCACCAAATTATCGCTCTCGATAGCCGAAGATGACCGGATTGGACTTTTGGGTTCAAACGGCAATGGTAAATCGACGTTCGCCAAATTGGTCGGCGGCCGTCTCGATGTCATGAGCGGAGCCTTCCGCTCATCATCAAAAATGAAAGTGGCCTATTTCGCGCAGCATCAACTCGATGAGCTGAAAGAAGGTGGAACACCGTTTTCCCATGTGCGCGAATTAATGCCCGATGCGCCGGAAGCCAAGGTTCGCTCGAGAGCGGCACAAATGGGGTTTCCCGGACAAAAGGCCGATACTCCCGTCTCCAACATTTCAGGTGGCGAGAAAGCGCGTCTCCTGATGGGGCTTGCGACATTTGGTGGTCCGCATCTTCTCATTCTCGATGAGCCAACCAACCATCTTGACATCGATTCACGCGTCGCTTTGATGGACGCGATCAATGAATATGAAGGCGCGATCATTCTCATTTCGCATGACCGTTTCTTGCTTGAGGCTTGCGCGGATCGGCTATGGCTCGTCAACAGCGGCACCGTCAAACCGTTTGATGGCGATCTTGACGCCTATCGCGCACTTGTCCTTGAGGGACCGGAAGCCTTGGCATCCGCGAAATCGAAACAAGAACGGATGGAAGCGGCAGCCCGCGAAGCACCCGTCAAGAAAGTACATCCCAACACCATTCGCAAAAAGATCGAAACGGTAGACGCGCGCATCGCCAAGATTTCCGAATTGATCAACCGCGTCGACGAAATTTTGTCAAAGCCCGAAACCTTCCAGCGCGACAAAGGCAAAGCGGCACAATTATCCGCTCAGCGAGCAGAACTCGCCAAGGCGCTAGAAACGGCGGAAGAGGAATGGCTGGCGCTCTCGACGGAACTAGAAGCTGCTAGCTGAAGGGACTTGGTTTCGGCGATGGGATGCGAACAATAAGAGCGCGGCCATTACCCAACCAAACAGGGAAAGGCCAATGAGGGCTCCGCTATAGCCAAACCATCCAACGAGATAAGAAACGGGTAGCGGCATCAATAACAAACCAGCATTGAATGCACCATTAAACAGAGCCTGCGGACCCGACCGCTCGCCCGTGATCAATCCATCACTAATCCAGGCCGATAATACGGGATAGACAACGCTATACCCTGCGCCAAAAAGTAAACCGCCTAAGCCAACATGCAGCGATACGCTTCCAAAAGCTACACATATAAAGCCCACACCCATCGAGCATAGACCAAGGGCCACAATTAAACGGCGTTCAAATTGCGCAAAATAGCCAAGCCCGATAAACCGCGTCGTAAACATCGCGGCCGTTGAGGCAACAAAAAACCAGCCAATAGCAACCGATTTTTCGTGAATAGCGCCCGCCATAAAAGAAGCCAAGAATCCGAACATAGAGCCCGCGACAAAGATCGTTAAAAACGCTATGCCTTTTCCGGAAAGCGACGCTATCCGGAAATCAAAAACGCTACCCTTCGAAGCAATCACTTCCGGCCTAAGCCAGAACAACAACACCCACCCGATCATTGCCGGCACCACACCGATGATAAACAAATACCGATCACCAAATGTGAAAAAAACATAATCAGCCCAAGGTGGACCGAACGCCTGCGCCAATGGCGCCATCGACGAAAAAATGCCGAACAAATAGACAAACCGCTGTTGCGTTAAGCGGCTCTGCACATAGGTCATCAAAGGTGCGAAAAGAAACCCGTAACCAATGCCCTGACATATCCGCGATATCAATGCGGCATGAAAATCATGTGCCGTCCAATGCAGACTGACAAACGACATAATCATCACTGCCAAGCCGATCTTCAACGTCATCAACGTGCCAATTCGGCCGGCGATAGCCCCTGTCAGCAGCGTAAATACAACGACCGGAACGCCGTAAGAGGACAAGATCACACCGACCTGATCAAGCGGCATCTCATGACTTTGAAAGACGGCGGCTAACAGCGCCGCATGCGCATTCGTGAAGAAAATTAGAAAGGTCGCAAGACACAGTACCGAATATTCAAAACGAGCACGGGAATCGATAAAGGAGCCCTCAATGCCCGCCTTCATTACCTCACCACGCGCTTCAAACGATTATCAGAAAAAAGATAAACCGCTTTGCCATTCGGCTCCATATACAGCATCGTTGTCTCGCGCTTCGAATTTTGACTAGCCCCGCTCATCACACTTAAGGGCGCTTCACCGTGAAGGGCAACAATCTGGCACTCGCTCAAGCCCATTAAAGCGTCATCTGCCTTGCCCTTATAGGGCGCTCTATCAAAGCTAATCGTCTCCGTGCACTGGCCCGTCTCGTCGACAATCGCGCCAAAGGAAGAGGTAGTGGCACGTGCCGTCGGTACAGAGACGACGGGCTTGGCCTTTTCAGACATACAGGCCGAAAGCCCCAGCCCGGCGATGATCGTTAAAACCCATGCCTTCATCACGCCTTTTTCTCCCATCGTCCATTCTCGTTTTGCTGCCAATAAGTGCTGTCTAGCCCCCGAGCACGAACCTCTTTCCACGCCTTGCGTGCATCGGCTAAAGCGGCATCATCATTGCCATCAAACAGTAATACCACGCGTTGATAACTGGTGACCGCTTCAGGAAACTCGGCTCCTTCGACCAAGAACAAAATGTCTGGTCGATTAGGCTCCTCCATCGAGGCTGTTATCACAATTGGCTCAACCTCGGCAAAGGGTTCAGACACCACGGCATGCGGCAGAAAACTCTCTTCGGCATAGGTCCAAAGCGCCTCATCCAAGAGCTGAACCTTCTCCGCCGTTTTGGCCCTTATCACCGCACGCCAGCCCCGTTCCAAAGTCTTTTCCAATAAAGCTGGAATGACCTTTTCAAGCGGCTGACGTTCGAGATGATAAAACAGAATATCCGTCATTCGGGCTATTTATACCGTTTCAATCGGGTCGATTGCATCAACCTTCGTAATAGTCGGCGACGAACCGATCGAGCAGCCGCACGCCCCAACCCGAGCCCCAGCTTTTATTGATATCGCTTTCCGGCGAACCCATCGCGGTTCCGGCAATGTCGAGATGAGCCCAAGGCGTCTCGCCCACAAAGCGCTTTAAGAATTGCGCCGCCGTGATCGATCCAGCGTAACGGCCGCCCGTGTTTTTCATATCGGCGAATTTCGAGTCGATCATTTTGTCATAAGACGGTGCGAGCGGTAGCCGCCACACGGTTTCACCTGTCGCGACACCAGCCGCATAAAGCCGCTCGGAGAGCGTATCGTCATTCGAGAACAGGCCCGCATTGTCCTGCCCCAAAGCTACCAACACGGCTCCCGTTAATGTCGCCAAATCAATCATCAGCGATGGTTTAAACTGCTCTTTCACATACCAGAGCACATCACCCAAAACGAGACGGCCTTCGGCATCCGTATTGATGATCTCGATGGTTTGGCCTGAAAGCGAGGTGACGATATCACCCGGGCGCTGGGCATTTCCATCGGGCATGTTTTCAACCAAACCGATAGCGCCGATCACATTCACTTTCGCCTTACGGGCAGCAAGCGCATGCATGAGGCCTACGACGCAGGCGGCTCCGCCCATGTCACCCTTCATGTCTTCCATACCCCCAGCGGGCTTGATCGAAATACCACCGGTATCGAAAACAACACCCTTGCCGATAATCGCGAGTGGACCCGTCTTCGTCGATTTCGCTGCCTTTGCGCCGTTCCAGCGCATGATCACCACGCGGCTTTCCTTGGAAGACCCCTGCCCCACGCCCAATAATGCCCGCATGCCGATCTTGGCGAGTTGCTTTTCATCAAGCACCGTTATCTCCACCCCAAGCTTGGAGAGTTCCGAGGCGCGGCGGGCAAATTCGACCGGATCCAAAACATTCGGCGGCTCATTAACGAGATTGCGCGCCAAAATCACACCATCAGCGATACTTTCGCCCGACTTGGCGACCTTTTTGGCGTCCAAATGGGCCGACATCCCGATTTTGACAGAAACGGTACCCGTTGCCCGGTCCGCGTCCTTTTCACGTTTCTTGGTCTGGTATTTGTCAAACCGGTAAGCGCGAAGGCGCATGCCCAAGGCCAAGTCGGAGGCCGCTGCCCCATCAACCCGCCAATCGGCTGAGCCAAAAAATAACACATTGACCGACTTTGCAGCACCAAAACGTCCGGTGATCACCCCACCTAGACGCACATAATCGGTTTCTTTGCGGTCTTTTTCGCCTCCTATACCAATCAAAATGACCCGTTCAACATCAAGCCCATGCGGCGCGGTAACCGTTAATGCAGCTCTGGCTTTGCCTTTAAACTCCTCCGCCTCAATTGCGCGTTTAAGCGATTGGGTAGCCGTTGAACCGATCAGCTTGCGTGCAGCCTCCGGAATATGACCATCATCGGCAATAAAGAGGACTAAAGAGCCCGCTTTCGTTAGTTCTGGGGCGGAATAGGCGATTTTTAAGGCATCTGACATTGGCAACTCCTGGCGCATGGCGCCTTTTTCGATCAAGTTCTGGCCGAAACCGCAAAACTATGGAAGAGTATCGTACGGCGAACCTATAAGAATCTATGATTGATCTTTTATACTGGCCCTTGCTAGCACTGCAAATGACCACCCGCATCCCGAAGATGCACTTTTGAAAGCCGAGCTTTATTACTGATGGCCGTTCTTGATCGCTACATCATTCGGCTGATAGGCTTTTCAGGGTTCTCGGCCCTATGCGCTCTTACCCTCGTCATCTGGATCAGTCAGGCGATGCACGACGTCGATCTGATTACGACGCAGGGCCAATCCCTCCTCTCATTTTTGATTGTGACAGGCCTTACTTTACCAGCGATGGCAGCCATCATCGGACCAGTTGCATTTTTTATAGGCATTATTCTGGCGTTTAATCGGCTGAACAGTGACAGCGAACTGGCCGTTTTAAGTGCAACTGGCATGTCACCATTAAGGCTCCTGCGCCCCATGATGATCGCGGCCTTTTTAGGCATGATTTTATACGGTTTATTAACAACATGGATCGTGCCGTCGAGTATCCAAACTTGGCGCACGATGATCACACAGATCCGCTCGGATTTTCTGACAAAAATCGTCAAACCCGGGCGCTTCAACGAGCTCGAGAAAGACGTCATTTTTCATTATCGCGAGCGCTCGGGCGATGCACTCCTCGGCATCTTTATCCAAGATAGCCGCGACCCCGACCTCGTGCTCGTTTATGTCGCCGAGCATGGCCGCATTGTTGCGGGTAAAGAAGGTAATTATCTTGTTCTCGAGAACGGAAGCGTTCAGCGCGAAACCCGCCGCGATCAAGACGCAAGCATTGTAGCCTTCCAACGCTACGCTCTTGATCTGACCCAATTGGCGCCAGGCAATGAAGATCTCGTCTTTCAACCGCACGAACGCCTAACGATCGATTTGCTGACAACCTATCTCGAAAATAAAGAAACGTCGGCCAACGAAATTCGGATCGGCGCCGAATTGGCCGATCGCCTTTCTACACCCTTGTTCACCTTTACATTTGCAGCCATTGCATTTGCATTTTTAGGCCGTCCAAGAACAACGCGAAGCATCACAATGACCGGCATTATGGCTTCTATCGCTAGCGGTGCTGTGATCAGAATTATCGGCTTTGCGTTAATTGTAGCTGCGAAAACATCGCCCTATATCATTGTAATGTCAGTTTTATTTCCCGCATTGTCCGCATTGTTTATTGTTTTGACCAATTTGGCGTTCACCGGAAAAATAAACTTTAATCCTTTGTATGGCCTCGCCAATTTAACCTCGGCGCTGCGCATGAAGGGTCGTGGGCAATAAGATGCGTATAGGGATATTAAGCCGCTATCTGTTCATCAAATTCGTAAAAAGCATATTGGCCGTTTTTGCGATCGCTACGTTCTTGATCTACGTTCTCGACATGATTGAATTGACGCGAATTTCGAACGATGCGTCAGCCCATTCCATTTTAATGTCGGCAAGTTTGGCCATACTTCGTACACCGGTCGTTGCCGAACAAATTTTGCCTTTTGCCGCTTTATTTGGAGCGCTTGCGGCTTTTCTCTCGCTTGGTCGAAGCAGAGAGCTCGTCATAGCCAGAGCAGCCGGAATGTCCGTATGGCACTTTCTATTGCCAGCCGTTAGCGCGGCCCTCTTGCTAGGCTTATTCGCAACCTTGGCCTTTAATCCCCTATCTGCGAAGCTGAAAACAATCGCCGACAAAGAAACGGTCCACACCCTTGTTCAAGCCGCGAATGAGCCGATGCACAATGTGTGGATCCGTCAAAAAAGCATTGATGGCGAGGCCATCTTGCGTGCCGGCACGGCCGATACTGCCTCAGCCGAGTTTCAACATTTAACGGCATTCGAATTTGATAAACGCGGCAACTTTATTCATCGGGTCGAAGCGTCGAGCGCCCTTTTGCGGGATGGATACTGGCAAATGAGGCAGGTCAGGATTTTGAGCCCCGGCGTTCCGGCAGAAATCCACGACACTTACGATCTACCAACCTATTTGACGTCTTCTCAAATCCAGCAATCCCTATCTGAACCCGAAACAATCTCATTTTACGAGCTTTTATCGTGGGCTCGGGCAACAGAGGCCGCGGGGCTGGATTCCGCGCGATATTTTCAGCAATATGACTCCCTCTTGGCCCGTCCCCTCCTCATGGCTGCTATGCTCCTCTTGGCCGCGACTGTCAGTTTGAGGTTTTCACGGACGGGGGCTCAATTTATGTCGATTTTGAGCGCAATAGGTGCCGGATTTGCCCTATTCGTGTCGAATAAGGTTCTAGGAGATCTCGGCGCCGCCGGGATGCTACCAACTTTATTAACCTCGTTCCTCTTTCCTTCGATCGCGGGTTTGCTCTGCACCCTCGTTTTGCTGTATCAAGAAGACGGTTAATAGCGTTGCGAGGACCTCATTCTTTTGGGTGCCAATTTGGCAGTTTGCCTCGCCCGACTGGCGAGAATAAGCCTTATCTTCGTCATGATTTTGGCGGGAACCCTTTCGCTCGTCCAAACAACGCTCGCAGCACAGCAGCCTTCCGCTAATAATACCGCAACTAATCCCGATAAGCTGACCGTTAATGCAGATGAGCTTGTCTACGATACGGATAAAAATACGGTTTCAGCGCGTGGCAATGCCAAACTTTATTATCAGGGTAAAGTATTGGAGGCGGATCAAGTCATTTACCACTCGGATACCGGCCATGTTTTCGCCGAAGGCCATGTTATTTTGACCGAAACAGATGGGCAAATACTTCATGCCACATCGTTAGAATTGTCAGAACAATTTAGGGACGGTTTTATCAATTCCTTTAAGCTTGATACGCCCGACAATACCCATTTCGTAGCTCCGCGCGGCGAACGCATATCGAGCACTCAAACAATTTTTGAAAAAGGCACCTTTACGGCGTGCGATGCGTGTAAAGAGGATCCTTCCAAGCCCCCTTTATGGCAGGTTCGCGCCCGACGGATTATTCACAATCAGGTCGAAAAAGTAATTTATTACGAAGACGCCATGCTCGATATTGGTGGCGTGCCCGTCATGTATATGCCTTACTTCTCGGCACCCGATAACACGATACCGAGGCGATCA
This sequence comes from Beijerinckiaceae bacterium, assembly GCA_026461505.1. GTDB lineage: Bacteria > Pseudomonadota > Alphaproteobacteria > Rhizobiales > Beijerinckiaceae > CAIUPE01. The sequence continues at coordinate 14,076 of JAPJMW010000103.1, read as the reverse complement.
GGCTTTCTAACGCCGCTCTACACGTCCACATCAACATTGGGTCAAGGAGTGGCTGTCCCCTATTATTATGTCATCAGTCCCGATCGGGATATGACGGTTACGCCCACATTATATTCGCGACAGGGCATCTTATTGGAAGGCGAGTATCGGCAGAAATTGGACAATGGCGACTATATCGTTCGCCTCGGTGCAATTTCACAGAATGATCGTAGCGCGTTTTTGTCCTGGCCATATGGTGCCGGCAATTTACCCGTACGCGGATATGTCGAGACTGCAGGGAAGATAAATATCAACAGTCAATGGAACTGGGGGTGGGACCTCGCTTATAGTTCCGACAAATGGTTTTATCAAAATTATAGAATCGACTCCCCATCGGTTACATCACTTGTAACCATCAAACGCGAGTCAACGTCGACTGCCTTTTTACAAGGTAAAGGTGATCACAGTTTCTTCGATGGTCGAGGATACTATTTTCAATCGCTCTTGACGGAAGATAATCAACTTCACCAACCTCTGATCTTGCCGGTTATGGATTATGACCGCAGATTTCACCTTAATGGCCCAATTGCCGGAGAACTCGCGCTTACAACAAACCTGACGAATGTATCGCGCCTGGAAGCTGATATTGGCTCATTGAATAGTAGTTGTGTTACGCCGTATTCCTCGACCAACTGTTACATGCGCGGTGTAGGTGGCAACTATAGCCGCTACACGGCAGAGATCGCATGGCGACGGAGTTTTATTGATCCAGTAGGACAATCCTGGACACCCTTCGCCTCTTTCCGGGGCGACACAGCCTACACAACGCTCTTTAACAATGGTGATGTGAATTCATCCCAATCTAACTTGATCGATGCAGCCGACACAGGTTTAGCTCGGAGCATGCAAACGGTTGGCGTTACCTATCGCTATCCGTTCATTGCCTCGAGTAAATTTGGCAATAGCGTTTTTGAACCGATCGTCCAGGTTATTTCACGCCCTAACGAAACCAATATAGCCCAATTGCCCAATGAAGATTCACAGAGCCTCGTCTTTGACGATACTAACCTGTTCGCCGTCGATAAATTTTCCGGCTATGACAGAATTGAAGGCGGATCACGGGCGAATGTCGGCGGTCAATTTACTGTGAACATGAACAATGGTTCCCGAACAAATTTTCTTGTCGGTCAATCTTATCAGTTAAACGGTCTTAATTCTTTTGCCCAAAGGGATTTAGCGCTGGCGGGCGCGGATTCTGGGTTGGATAAAACGACATCGGATTATGTATCTCGCCTTCAATTCATGCCGAACAAAGACCTCAATTTTACATTGCGTGGTCGGTTTGATCCGCAAGGCGTACAGAGCCGACGCTTCGAGGCAGAGACGAGCGCTCAATTCGGCCGCGTGGGAACAAGTTTGATTTATGCCAATTATGATGCGCAACCCAATGCTGGGATTTTGACCCGCCGCGAAGGTGTGGGTGCCAACGCGAGTTATGCATTCGATAGCCATTGGAGCCTATCAGGTGGCGCGCTTTATTCGCTCAGTCGCTATTTGACCGATTCAACAGCACCTCATGATTATCTCGCCTCCTATTCAACGGCGGCAACCTATCATGACGAGTGTACAGACTTCTCTGTTCAGTTCATCGGCAAAGATCCTCTAGCAACCGGAACGACAGATTCAGGCCAAACGATTTTCTTCCGCCTGTCTTTGCGAACACTTGGAACGATTGATTCAAAAACTTCAGTTAATACGGCGTATTAATGGTTTACCGTGTCAATTGATAATCTTCCTCCCTTAAGAGACATCGTCGAAAAATATGGCCTCGCAGCTAGAAAATCGCTCGGTCAAAATTTCCTGTTCGATCTCAATCTAACATCAAAAATTGCCCGCTCCGCAGGTGATCTTACCGACATGACAGTCGTCGAAATTGGCCCAGGTCCGGGCGGGCTGACGCGGGCAATCCTGGCGGCGGGCGCAAAGCATGTGATTGGAATCGAAAAAGACGAACGATGCTTGGCTGCGCTAGATGAAATTAGCGCCTATTACCCCAATCGACTTTCAATAATCTCAACCGATGCATTATTAATCGATTGGCGCGCGTTAACTATCGAAGGCCCGTGCTGTGTTATCGCAAATCTACCCTATAATGTCGGAACTTTGCTGCTGACAAACTGGATAGGAAGTGCGGATTGGCCCCCTCGATTTGAGTCCTTTACCCTGATGTTCCAACGGGAAGTTGCCGAACGGATCGTCGCAACGCCGGAAAATCCCCATGATTACGGTCGCTTAGGCGTCTTATGCGGCTGGCGCACGGAGGCCAAAATCCTCTTCGACGTCCCCCCGCAAGCCTTTAACCCGCCGCCCAAAATTATATCATCGGTCGTAAGAATAACGCCTAAGATCAATCCGTTACCATGCAATGTTAATACGCTATCTAAAGTAACCCAACATGCATTCGGCCAAAGGCGCAAGATGCTACGACAAAGCCTCAAAGGTTTGGGTATGGATCCAATAACGCTTTGTAATAACGTAGAAATCGAACCTACAGCGCGGGCAGAAACTGTTCCCGTCGACAAGTTTGTCGCCCTAGCAAATCGAATAGATCAACAGTAATCAATCCACCTCGGCAATTAATTGACCAACAAATTGCCCAAGCCCTGTTTGTCTTTCACGGCGAAGTCTTTCGGCGGCTAAAATAATTCGTAGCCGCGAAAATGTTCGATCCAAATCATCATTGACCAATACATAGCTATATTCCGTCCATCGAAGAATTTCCTTCTTAGCATTCGAAAGGCGTTTTTCGATTACATCCTGGCTATCTTCTGCGCGCCGCTCTAGTCTTGAACGTAGCTCGGCCATCGAAGGTGGAAGTATAAAAATACTGACGACATCGTCTGGCGCATTGGCAACAAGTTGTCTCGTACCCTGATAATCAATATCGAAAAGAATATCTTTTCCGGATTCGAGCGCCTTTTCTACCTCTCTGCGCGGCGAACCGTAATGATTGCCATGAACTTCTGCCGATTCAAGAAGATCACCTCGCGACTTCATCGAGAAAAACTCATTTTCGGAGATGAAATAGTAATGAATACCTTCAACTTCGCTTGCACGACGCTCACGGGTTGTAACCGAAACTGACAAAGACAGACTTGGTTCTTGTTCGCGAAGCAATCGGGTCAGTGTCGTTTTACCAGCCCCTGACGGAGACGATAAAACAAACATAAGGCCGCGCCGGCTGACAGTTTCGTTAGCAAGATGGGCAATCATTCGGTTGCTATACCTTGATGGCTACAGAATATAACGCGTAATGCGCTGCTCCGATCTTTCGATCAAGCAAATTAGTCTTTATTTTAATCGGCAATGTTGGGTTGGTCTACAGCGCCATCTGCACCAGATTTCTTCTTTGGAGGCTGCTTAGCCGGTTTAGCCTTAGGTGTCGGTGACTGAGGCGACGCTGGAACCTTCGCGGCACTTGCTGGATCGGAAGACTCAACGGGTGCTGCTAATTTTGGAGACCCGACAACATTGCTCTGCCCTGCATCAGCCGGCTTATCCGACTCTATTTGCCGCCATTTCAATACATTTTTTTGATGTTGTTCCAAGGTTTCAGCAAATACGTGCCCCCCGGTACCGTCTGCTACGAAGTATAACTCTTTCGTTTGTGATGGATTAGCGACTGCCTCAAGGGCCGCTCGACCAGGATTGGTTATCGGACCAGCCGGTAAACCTGGAATTAAATAAGTATTGTAGGGCGAAGCTTGCTGTAATTCGGCTTTTGTAAGTCCGTGACCCAAGGAACCCTTTCCGCCGACAAGACCATAAATTACCGTAGGATCGGATTGTAATGGCATTTTTGAACGAAGCCGGTTTAGAAAAACCGCTGCGACACGTGGCCTCTCGTCGGCCTTGCCCGTCTCTTTTTCGACAACCGATGCAAGCGTCACTAAATCTAGAGGGCTCGATAACGGCAAATCCGAAGTGCGTTTGGCCCAAATTTCTCGAACAAGTTTTGCTTGATCCTGAGCCATGTGATCAAGCATCTGGCTCCGTGTCATCCCGCGTGCAAATTTATAAGTTTCCGGTAATAATGTACCTTCTTTTGGTACGTCTTTGATATCTCCTGCCAATTCGTTTGAATTTCTCAGAATATCGACGATTTCATCAGACGTGCGGCCTTCCGGAATCGTCACTGAATGGAGGATTGATTTACCTTCAATGAGTGTATCGGTGATTTGTTCAAGGCTCGCTTCTTTTCGAAATAAATATTCGCCGCCCTTAATCTGAGAACCTTTACCTGTTAGCTGCCAGTATAGCGTTAATAAAAAGCCTTTGTCGGTAACCCCTTCACGTTCAAGCTGGTCGACAACGTCCGCCATACTTCCACGAACAATCACGACGCGATCGGCAGTAAGGCTACCAGGGGCGGAAATTTGACGCTGTGCTACAATGAAAGCTGCCACAAATATAAATAGGGCAATTACGAAGAATGACAACAACCCGCTCACAAAGTTTGTAATTGGACGCTCAGGCCGCTCTTTTTTTTCTGGCTCCGGTGGAAGAGGTACCGATTCAGGATGAATTGCAGCTGCAGGACTCTTCAATACGCTGCGTCTCATGAAACCGCGCGTTCTTGGCCGCTCTACAGGCCCATCATTTAATGGTGCGCTACCGTTTACTTCCGACATCAAGCGAAACCTTCCAACGATAGGCTAATAGGACTTAGCGCGTTCATTATACGCGCATTGAAGTCACTAATGCTCGAATTTTCGGAAAACGAGAGAAGCATTCGTTCCACCGAATCCAAAGGAATTCGACAATGCCACATCAACCTTTCGCGCACGAGGTAAATGTGGGACCAAATCAATCGGTGTCTCAACAGACGGATTATCTAAATTTAACGTTGCCGGGACGATTTGATCTCGGATAGCGAGAATAGAAAATATCGCCTCAATCGCCCCTGCGGCGCCCAGAAGATGCCCCGTAGCAGATTTTGTAGACGACATCGATACATGCGCCGTGTCGTTACCCAACATACGTTCAACTGCCCTCAACTCGATTTCGTCGCCTAAAGGCGTCGATGTTCCGTGCGCGTTGATATAGTCCAAATCGTGCGATTGAAGTCCGGCCCGTTTGAGCGCAGCCATCATGCAGCGATAGGCGCCATCGCCATCCTCGGCCGGTGACGTGATATGATATGCATCGCCCGACATGCCATAGCCGATTACCTCAGCATAGATTTTAGCTCCGCGGGCCTTCGCATGCTCAAGCTCCTCAAGGACCACGACACCAGCGCCCTCGCCCATAACGAAACCGTCACGGTCTTTGTCATAAGGACGGGATGCTCGCTGAGGATCGTCGTTAAATCCCGAAGATAGAGCCCGGCAGGCTGCAAAACCAGCTAATGACAAGCGGTTCACAGGTGACTCCGTTCCACCTGCCACCATAACATCAGCATCACCCAGCATAATTAGCCGGGAAGCGTCGCCAATGGCATGAGCTCCCGTCGAACAAGCGGTCACAACGGAATGATTAGGGCCCTTTAATCCGTGGCGAATCGAAATCCAGCCCGAAGCTAAATTGATAATTGCGCTAGGAATAAAGAATGGCGAAACGCGGCGTGGGCCCTTTTCGAAAAGCGTCACTGACGTCTCGTAAATCGTACCAATACCGCCAATACCAGATCCGACCATGACCCCAGTACGATATTTTTCATCTTCAGTGGTTGGTACCCAACCTGAATCTTTTAAAGCCTGGGTCGCCGCAGCTAATCCAAATATAATAAACTCGTCAGCCTTCTTCTGGTCCTTCTTATCCATCCAATCATCAGGATTGAAGGTGCCATTAGATCCATCACCTCTCGGAACCTCAAAAGCAATCTGCGAAGCCAGATCCGAAACATCAAAGCGGGACACTTTAACTGCCCCGCTTTGGCCAGCCTTAAGCCTAGACCAAGAAGTCTCGACTCCGTTTCCCAAAGGGGAAACCATGCCCATACCTGTAACGACGACACGCCGCATGGAGTGACCCCGATATCCTATAAGGAAAAGGAAAGACGCTTAATGGGATTAAGCCGACTTTTTCGTAATGAACGACACGGCATCACCAACGGTGCGGATCGTTTCGGCAGCATCGTCAGGAATTTCAACACTGAATTCTTCTTCGAACGCCATAACGAGCTCAACCGTGTCCAGGCTATCAGCGCCGAGATCATCGATGAAGTTCGCGGTATCGACAACTTTGTCAGCTTCTACCCCGAGGTGCTCGATGACGATCTTCTTAACGCGGGCTGCGATGTCGCTCATATCATGTCCTCACTGTCTTGTATCTGGCGGCCACGAACATCTAGACGAAGCCGCACGTTCCTAAAACAAATCTCTTTATCAGGGTACACCCAATCGGTCCCGAGACGAACCGAAGAGGACCCTAAATCGATAATGGTTCAAACGATGCCGAGGCCTCTACGTCAAGCCCCGATCGCCAAACTTCAACACTCGTTAGCACAGAAATTATTGCTTTGCGAGTACACAAGTACATTATTTAAAACTTACAAAAATTTCCATAAGCCATTCAAATCATTGCCATTCCACCATTAACATGCAATGTTTGCCCGGTAATATAACCTGCCTCACGGCTTCCTAAAAATACGGCTGCAGCCGCAATCTCATCTGCCGTGCCTAAGCGCCCCATTGGAACTCTCTGCAAAGTCGACTCACGTTGTTTTTCGTTTAGCACGTCTGTCATAGGCGTCTCAATAAAACCCGGCGCAAGGCAATTGACCGTAATATTCCTAGTCGCGACCTCGAATGCCAATGATTTTGACATCCCGACAATTGCCGCTTTCGCCGCCGAATAATTAGCCTGACCTGGGTTGCCCGTCGTTCCGATAATCGATGTTATCGAAATAATACGACCATAGCGGCGCTTCATCATCGATTTTGCTGCCGCACGCGAAAGGCGAAAGGTTGCCTCAAGATTTACCCGCATTACGTCCTGCCATTCCTCGTCCTTCATGCGAACGAAGAGATTATCTCTCGTTATGCCAGCATTGTTCACGAGGATATCGAAACCACCCATCGCAGCTTCAGCTGCTGGTACGAGGCTCTCCACCGACTCCGCGTCCGAGAGATTGGCTGGCACGACGAATGCCCTTTCCCCTAACTCTTTTGCCAGTGTTTCCAATGCTTCTTTGCGTGTTCCAGAAAGCGTGATCGTAGCACCACGCGAGTGCAAGGCCCGAGCAATTGCACCACCAATGCCACCCGTCGCGCCAGTGACAAGCGCCGACTGACCAGTCAAATCAAACATTGGTATCTCCCTTATTACAGAACAACTTGAGTACGAAACAATACAACATCGTCGGGATTAGAGACTGAAAGTCCCTCTGCATCTGCAGCAATCCGCTTAACCAGACCTGTGAGTACCTTGCCCGAACCGACCTCAATAAATTGCTTAACGCCTTGACCTGCCATCCATTCAACACTTTCGCGCCACCGCACGGTACCAGTGACCTGTGCTACCAAGGCCTCACGAATAGCGACTGGATCTGAGCCTGCCATCGCAGATACGTTTCCGACCAGCGGAACAACAGGCGCTACAATAGAAACCTTCGATAAAGCATCCGACATGGCATCGGCAGCAGGTTGCATTAATGAGCAATGGAAAGGCGCAGACACCGAAAGCATAACGGCACGCCTTGCTCCTTGTGCTTTTGCGAGCTCAATAGCCCGTTCGACGGCAGATTTTGAACCTGATACAACCACTTGACCGCCGCCATTATCATTTGCAGCTTGGCAGACGTCACCCTGTGCCGCTTCGGCAGCAACACTAGATGCTGCAGCAAAATCCAGTCCTAAAAGGGCTGCCATGGCACCAACACCAGGAGAAACAGCTGCTTGCATTGCGTTACCACGTATACGCAATAGGCGTGCCGTGTCGGCCAATGTCAGACTGCCTGCGGCCGCAAGCGCCGAATACTCACCGAGAGAGTGTCCGGCGACGAAAGCTACGTGTTTTTTCAAATCTAGGCCCGCTTCATGCTCTAAAACACGCAAACCGGCTAAACTAACTGCCATAAGTGCGGGCTGAGCGTTGGCCGTAAGCGTTAGCTCTTCTTCAGGGCCTTCAAACATAAGTTTCGATAGATTTTGGCCTAAAGCCTCGTCAATTTCCGAAAAAACATCCTTTGCAACCTTAAACTGACCGAAAAACGCCTTACCCATCCCAATAGTTTGGCTACCCTGCCCCGGAAATGTCAAAGCTATGGTCATGTTTACAATTCCTCTTTTCCAATCGCCTATTCGGCGCTCGTGAGACACAAGCATAAACGATAAGTCAAGCTTATTCCTTATAGGCATGCCGAGCTTATTGAGCCAGGCGGACTGGCGCGTCCGCTTTGAAGCGCCTACATTTCCAAGCGATTCACTCGTCCTTTGAAGGCTAATAACATGCGTATAGCAACTTGGAACGTCAATTCGGTCCGCCAAAGAGTTGATCATTTGGTTGCTTGGATCAAGGAAACGTCGCCCGATATATGCTGCCTTCAAGAATTAAAGTGCACTGAGGAAACATTTCCGCGGCTAGAGATTGAAGCATTAGGCTACAATATCGAGCTTCTTGGACAAAAAACATTCAATGGCGTGGCGATTCTGTCGAAATATCGCATCGATGACGTCATACGGGGTCTACCCGGCGACGAAAGTGATGAGCAGGCAAGATTTATCGAGATCGGCATATCAACCGAGAAAGGGGCGTTGCGCGTCGCGTCAATTTACGCCCCAAATGGAAATCCACTCGGTACGGAGAAGTTTCCCTACAAAATTGGATTTCTAAATCGACTAATAGAGCGCGCCCGCGAGCATCTAGCAAACGAAGAAGTCTTCATATTTGCTGGCGATTATAATATCATTCCCATGCCAGAAGATGCTGAAAACCCGGCACAATGGGTCAATGACGCTCTATTTCAGCCAGAATCACGCGCAAAATGGCGTGAGCTAATGAGCCTTGGATTAACTGACGCAATTAGGGCGTCGAATGGCAACAAGCAACTTTATACATTCTGGGATTACCAGGCTGGCGCTTGGCAAAAAAACAATGGCATTCGGATTGACCACCTACTCTTATCGCCCTTATGCGCCGATAGATTAACAGGTACATGGATCGACAAGCACGTTCGCGGATGGGAGAAGCCATCCGACCACGTTCCAGTACGAATAGATATCAATCTTTAACGTGCAAACGACGATAGTGCCTTGCTAAGATCGTCCCTAGGCTTTGCAGCTATCATCATAGCCTCTTCGGTCGTGATGATTTGTTCGCGCTGAAGAAGCGCCAAAGCTGCAATCACCGGATTAACGGTATTATCGACAACCACAGCGCTAGCGGTTGCAGTTGCCGCTTCCGGTTTATCATTGCCGTCAAGCGTTTCGCCGAACAACAAAACCATAATGGTTTTTCCGACGATGTTCATCAAAATCGAGAACAAGATCAACCCGGAGAACATTGTGAAAACGGCGATAACACGCCCTATCAAGGTAACCGGATATAAATCGCCATAACCTGTTGTCGTGAGTGTTACGAGACACCACCAAACGGCAGTTGGAATAGATTGAAAAAACCTTTTGTCTTCAGGAATTTCTACTCCTGTAATAGGATCTGTAGGCACAAAAACTTCAGCCTGCTGACCAGTTTGTGCAGCAATTTCGTCTAATGCGGCCTGTCCCTCAGAAATCGTGGAAGGTGCGTATAAAACTCCTTCGGTATAATACATCAAACTTGATGAAATCATCGTCACCGCGAAAAGAGTGATGAGGTAAATATTCAAATTTAAAATCAATGGGTTTCGCTTTTTCGCCATTTGCGAACCCATCATCTCCATTGCTTGTCGGGCCAGCTTTAAAACACGCATGACGCGGAGGACGCGCATGACTCGCAAGATGCGGGTTCCGCGGAGTGCTGATGTATTTAAGAATAGAAGTAGCGAAGGTAAAATAGAAAGAAGATCAACTAAGCCCCAGAAACTAAATACAAATTTTAATCTATTTTTTGCAAAATAAAAATTGCCAATATATTCTAAAACGAAAATACCCAAAGTGAAATGTTCAAATATTGTGACAGCTTGCTCATGAGCCTCGACAAAATCTGACAATGTTTCAAGAGCAATCCCTAAGCAAGAAACAAAAATCACGAGTGCGATAAATGTTTGGAAATGCCGATGCCATACAAATGTATGGTCCGTGAACATCCGATCAAGGAAATCATGAATTTTACGCATCAACACTTACCTCACTTTTACGAGCGCGATTAAGCGTATCTGCAAAAAGCTTGTCAACGACTGAGCGGGTGATTTTACAAAAAATATATAAATTTAATGCCTTTATGGGGCGAATTACTATTTTGTTCGCCTCTTTCGCTGAGCGAGATAAGCATTAGCGGCCAGCCGATCGGTATCTGACGCTTCGGATACTGCAGCCTCATTCGCTTCTATTATCCAACTCTCATTGACTGGATCAGCAGCGTCGCTCGCTAAGTTCAGCCACATTAGGCCCCGCGCCCTCTGTTTGGCACCGACTTCACCGTTAAACATTAACTTACCCAGCTCTGCCTGCGCTAATCGATTACCTTTTTCCGCCGATAAATTCAGCCAACGAAGTGCCTGTTTCGTATCCTTTGGGCCACCAATTCCGTCCAAATATAATCTGGCAAGCACAAGTTGTGCTTCAGGATCACCAAAATAACTTGCTGAATAGGCAAACATTTCCCGCGCCTTCGCGGGATTGGCTTTTACCGAGCTGTTTTGAATACCATTAAGATAATACGAGCCGAGCGCGATGAAGGCTGACGATACAAACGGAGCCGTTGGGGATTCTGGAGCCTCGTCGGCGTGACGATCGCAGACTTGCGAAAAATTCTCGAAGGCTCGTAACTCATCCCGCGGAACACCATCTCCTTCAGCATACATCCGCGCCAATTTCCATTGCGCTGGTGCATGCCCTTGGTCGGCGGCGTAAGAGAGTGACTTAACCGCCTCTTCTTTATTGCCTGCGAGATAAGATCGAATAGCATCCCGTGTCGCGTCAACAACCCCGCCAATGGCCTTTAGTGGTGCATTAGCAACATCCAAAACGCCATTTTCATTGGCAGTTTGCGTATGATCAGCGTTCCCCTCAGGGAGATCCTCCATATTTCCATCTTTTTCATCATCCGATAACGGAGGTATTTGGGCATCTGAAATTGACGACGAGGCATTTCGCTTTGCTCCCGCGTTATGCTCGGCAGACGGAACATCAAGGGCGAAAACTGAAGACGTGAAGAGGACCACTGTAAAAAAACTCAGTGCGCCCTTTATCAACACCGATTGGCCGGCCAGTTCGATCTGCATTGAATATTTCTTCACCCGATATCCTAGATCGCCAACCCATCCCGGATAGACTACGAGCCCGGGTAAATTGCATGTTAAAGCTAAAGACGAGTTTCATTCTAGAATTAATTGAGGGCCATATTGTGGCCAATTTTCGGCAATTGAGTTGAAGTCTGGAGCTAAAACACCTCATTCTTTAGGACTGTTGCCTTTTCGTCACACTCGTTTGATCGCTGATGGCCTTTTAATTTTTGTTCTTTTCTAAGATATTGATTTCAATGTTTTCGAATTGGAAATCCGCATCCGAAACCGATCCCCTGCGCCATGGCGGCGTTCGGTTTGATCGCAATTGGCCAATTTGGAGAAGGATTTTAGCCTTTTTTGGCCCCGGCTATTTGGTTGCTGTTGGATATATGGATCCAGGAAACTGGGCAACATCGCTCGCTGGCGGCTCGCGATATGGCTATTTATTATTGTCGGTTGTGCTCATTTCGAGCCTAATGGCTATTATTTTACAATCGCTTGCAGCGAGATTGGCGGTAGCAACTTCGCGTGATTTAGCCGAAATTTGCCGCGATATCTTTCCAAAATATATCAATTACGGCCTATGGGCGATGGCTGAACTTGCTATCATTGCGACCGATATCGCGGAAGTAATCGGCACAGCCATCGGATTGGAATTACTATTTGGATTACCCCTTACCATCGGAATTGCCATCACAACGTTGGACGCCCTACTGCTAATCGCACTCCAACGATTTGGCTTTAGAACGGTTGAGGCCCTAATTATTGCAATTTTGGCGATCATCGCGGCCTGCTTCACCGTTGAGTTGATTATGGCGCGCCCCGACTGGGCCGCAGTCGCAGCTAATCTACTTCCAAAGCCTGAGATTATAACCGACCCAAATATGCTCTATTTGGCTCTGGGCATTCTTGGCGCAACGGTTATGCCCCATAATCTATATTTGCATTCTAGTATTGTACAGACCCGCCCTCTCGGCGAAACAGCCCATGAACGCAGGGAAAGCTTAACCTTTGCAACGCTCGATTCTACTCTGGCCTTAGCATTCGCTTTTCTTATCAATGCTGCAATCATCATCCTAGCGGCTGCCAGTTTTCACGCTTCAGGCCGAACCGACATTGTTGAATTATCAGACGCCTATTCTCTTCTTTCGCCTCTCTTAGGCAGCCAGCTAGCCCCCACTTTATTCGCTGTAGCCCTGATTGCATGCGGCCTAAATGCCACTGTAACGGCTACATTGGCGGGTCAAATTGTGATGGAAGGCTTTCTGGGCTTAAAATTTTCGCCTGTTATCAGACGTTTAGCTACGCGCCTCATTGCGGTAATTCCGGCCGCGTGGGTTGCCATCGTCCATGGCGACCAAGGCGCGACCGGCCTTTTGGTATTCAGCCAGGTCATTCTAAGCTTACAATTGCCCTTCGCTGTCATTCCATTGGTTATCTTTACAGCTCAAAGCCAGCGAATGGGCTCACTCGTCGCGCCGCGATGGCTTACAATTATTGCTGCAATGATTGCCCTAACGATCGTTATCTTGAACGGTATTTTGGTCCTAAACCTGACCTTTTTAAACCAATAGCCCTTGCAATTCTAATCCGTTAGCTCTATCCAGCACGTCTTCATGCGGTCGTTTGGCCGGTGGCTGAAAGGAAAGTCCGGTAATACGGATGGGATTTTAAATAGTCCATTTCCCTTGTCTCCGCCTTCGATACCTTCCGTTTCGGGCCTTTCCTAAAGGCTCGGAGGGCTTGGCGCCAAAGGGCCGCGCAACAGGAAAGGACAAAGGCATGGCTCTTTACGAGCACGTGATCCTTGTGCGTCAGGATGTGACGTCACAACAGGTCGACACCATTAATGAGCAATATAAAGGCGTGATCGAAGCCGCTGGCGGCAAGGTTACAAAGACGGAATATTGGGGCGTAAAAACTCTCGCATTCCTCATCAAAAAGAACCGTAAGGCTCATTTTACGCTTCTCAACATCGATGCGCCACATCAGGCTGTAGCCGAAGTTGAGCGTCTGGAAGCCATCAGCGAAGACGTGATCCGCTCCCTCACCATTAAGGTCGAAGAATTGGAAGAAGCTCCTTCGGCGATGCTTCAAAAGCGTGATCGCGACGAAGATCGCACGGATCGTCCAAGCGGCGGTCGTGGCTTCGGCGGTGGCGGTGGCCGCTTCGGTGGCGGCGCAGGCGGCTTTGGTGGTGGTTCGGGCCGCGGTCCACGCCCACCCCGTCGTGATGATGTAATTGGTGAAGAGGAGAGCTTCTGATGTCTACAGCTGAATCCGCAAGCTCCGGCGCTCCACGCCGTCCTTTTTATCGTCGTCGCAAGTCGTGCCCATTTACGGGGCCGAATGCACCAAAGATCGATTACAAGGACACACGCCTTCTTTCCCGTTATATTTCAGAACGTGGCAAGATCGTTCCGTCCCGTATCACGGCAGTTTCAGCCAAAAAGCAGCGCGAACTCGCTCAAGCGATCAAACGCGCTCGCTTCCTTGGCCTGCTGCCTTATGTGATCGCTTAATTTTAAAGAATATTTCCCGGGGTCAATTCAGATCCCGGGAATTCCTTTTGGTCACCCGGTTCAAATGAACCGGATTGGTTGGGGCGGACTATCCCGTCTCTAACCGCCCCATAAATGGGTTTGCGGGACAGCTGGACGATGAAACTACGTGATTTAGGATTTGGAGCTGGATGCGGCGCAGTTTCTGCG
>JAPJMW010000102.1 GCA_026461505.1 Beijerinckiaceae bacterium | reverse complement strand
CCACCACCACCAAGGGTTCGATCACTTCGGTGCAGGCGATTTACGTGCCTGCCGACGATTTGACCGATCCGGCACCTGCCGCCTCCTTCGCGCATTTGGACGCAACCACCGTGTTGTCGCGTTCGATTGCTGAAAAGGGCATCTATCCGGCAGTGGATCCGCTCGATTCATCCTCGCGCATGTTGTCGCCTTTGATCGTTGGCGAAGAGCATTATGCGGTTGCCCGCGCCGTGCAGTCGACGCTTCAGCGCTACAAGTCGTTGCAGGACATCATCGCCATTCTCGGTATGGATGAATTGTCGGAAGACGATAAGTTGACGGTGGCTCGCGCCCGCAAAATCGAGCGTTTCTTGTCGCAGCCGTTCCACGTCGCCGAAGTGTTCACGGGTTCGCCAGGCAAGCTCGTCTCGCTCGCCGACACCATCAAGAGCTTCAAGGGTCTGGTTGAAGGTCAATATGACCACCTTCCAGAAGCGGCCTTCTACATGGTTGGCACCATCGAAGAAGCCATCGAAAAGGCCGATCGCCTTGCGAAGGAAGCAGCCTAAGCTCAGGCTGACGACGGACGGAGACCATCATGGCCGCTTTCACATTCGAACTCGTTTCACCTGAGAAAATTCTCTTTTCAGGTGATGTTGAACAAGTCGTCGTTCCAGGCACGGAAGGCGATTTCGCGGTGTTGAAAGACCACGCGCCTGTTATGTCGGCGCTTCGTCCGGGTGTGTTGACCTATACGGATGCCAAAGGAACCTCCGAGACGGTTTTCATCCGCGGCGGTTTCGTGGATGCGACGCCGAGCCTTTTGACCGTCTTGGCCGATCAAGCCATTCCGGTTGCCAATATGACGGACGCGGCCTTCACCGCTGAAGTTGAGCTCGCAACGGCGTCCCTTGCTGCCGCGTCAACGGACGAAGGCAAGCGCCTTGCCGCCGAGTGTTTGGCACAAATCGAAGCGTTGCGTTCGCAACTGGTTCACTAACATGACAAGCGCTTCCTTCTCCCCATTGGGAGAGGGGTTTAAGCGCCGTTGGCCGGTGATCGATGTCGCTCGCGGCATTGCCATTATCGCCATGATCCTCTTCCATTTCACATGGGATCTCGGCTTTTTCGGCATTATTGATTACGATATATCGTTCACGCCCGAAGGCCGTTTGCTCGCGCATTGTATCGCGGGCAGTTTTCTTTTTATCGTCGGTATTAGTCTCGCTTTGGCGGCGCGTAACGGACTGCCGATCAAACCCTATTTAAGACGTCTGCGCTATGTTGCGGGTGCCGCCATTATCGTCTCGGTCGGTACGTTTTTTACCATGCCGGACGATTGGATTTTCTTCGGCGTTTTGCATTGCATTGCGCTTTCAAGCCTGTTGGCTCTGCCTTTTCTGCGTGCACCTATTTTATTGGTTGCAGCACTCGCCATTTTTTCAATCGCTGCGCCGTTTATGGTTTACCATCCGCTGTTTGATAGGCCTTGGCTCTTTTGGCTCGGCCTCAATCATGTCTTGCCGCGCACCAATGATTATGTGCCGTTTTTCCCGTGGTTCGGAGTGGTGCTTGCGGGCAGTGTTGCGGCGCGTTTTGTTGATAGAAGCCCTCATTTATCCGCATGGTTTCAGCGCGCCCGCGTTGATGCGCTAAGTCGCTCCTTGGCGCGGCTCGGACGGTTTAGTCTGCCGGTTTATTTGCTCCATCAGCCGATTTTGATGGGTCTTTTGTGGGCCCTGTTGAGTATAACCGGACCGCTCCATCTCTTTGCGCCGGTCGATGGCGGCTTTGCCAAAGCCTGCACGGCGAGTTGTGTCGCCGCCGGAAACAAAAGCGATAAATGTGTTTTATCCTGCTCATGCGTGGGCAATGAAATTGCCACCAAATCGCCACCGGTCACGACGCTACCGGAGGATGAGCTTAATCGCCGGATCGACGATGCTATTCTGATTTGTCGGGGCAAGGGCGCTTTATAGCGAGCTTTTATACGTTTCATCTGCGGCATGACGCCTATCGACATGAGAATGACGCTTCGATAAAGGACGAAGTCGATAAGGCGTCTTAATAGCTGCATGACTGATTTTCATTGGCTTTTGGTGTCCAATACCGTCAAAAGCTAAGTGTCCCGCCCCATTTTAGAAGGAGAGCGAGTTTGCGCTTCTCATTCCTCAACCTAGCAAAACAAGCATTATCCGCGCATCGGCATTGGCCAGAGCAATGGCGTTTTCCTGAACCCAAAGCCGAATATGACGCCATCATCATCGGCGCAGGTGGGCATGGTTTGGGCACCGCGTATTACCTCGCCAAAGAACATGGCATGCGCAACATTGCAGTGCTCGAAAAGGGCTGGCTGGGCGGCGGCAATACGGGCCGTAACACGACGATCATTCGCTCGAACTATTTGTGGGAAGAAAGCCAGGGGCTTTACGAACATTCGGTCAAGCTCTGGGAAACCCTTTCATCAGAGCTCAATTACAATGTCATGTATTCCCCGCGCGGCGTGATGATGCTGGCGCATACGGTGCACGACATTCAGGTCTTCAAGCGCCACGTCCACGCCAATCGCTTGCAGGGCATCGACAATGAATGGCTGACGCCGGAAGAGGCAAAGGAATTCTGCCCCATCCTCAACATCTCGCCCAATATGCGCTATCCGATCTTAGGCGCAGCGTTGCAGCGTCGCGGTGGCACCGCGCGTCACGATGCGGTCGCCTGGGGTTATGCGCGTGCAGCCAGCGCAATGGGTGTCGATATCATCCAGAATTGCGAAGTGAAGGGCATCCGCCGCGACGCACAAGGCGCGGTCACGGGTGTTGAAACCACCAAGGGCTTTATCGGCACCAAGAAAATAGGTGTCGTTGCAGCAGGTCATACCAGCGTGATCATGAGCATGGCCGATGTGCGCATGCCGCTTGAATCCTATCCGCTGCAAGCGCTTGTGTCGGAGCCCGTGAAGCCGATCATGCCTTGCGTTGTCATGTCGAACACGATTCACGCTTACATGTCCCAGTCCGACAAAGGCGAGCTGGTGATCGGCGCAGGCACGGACGCTTACACGTCCTACAGCCAGACGGGCGGTCTCCACATCACTACCCATACGCTGGATGCGATTTGCGAATTGTTCCCGAATGTTCGTCGTCTACGAATGCTGCGCAATTGGGGCGGCATTGTTGATGTGACGCCAGATCGTTCGCCGATCCTATCGAAGACACCTGTAAAGGGTCTTTACGTGAATTGCGGCTGGGGAACGGGCGGCTTTAAGGCCACGCCGGGCTCGGCCAATGTGTTCGCGCATACCATTGCGAAGGACGAGCCACACCCGATCAACGCGGCCTTCACCATCGACCGGTTCAAAACCGGCCGCCTGATCGATGAAGCGGCCGCTGCCGCCGTCGCGCATTAAGGAGCAGAACCATGTTGCTTATTCCCTGCCCCCATTGCGGCAATCGCCCTGAGTTAGAATTCCGCTATGCAGGCGAGGCGCATATCGCGCGCCCTGCTGACCCTTCCACCACAAGCGATCAGGAATGGGCGGAATATCTTTATTTCCGCTCCAATCCGAAAGGCCTCCATATTGAACGCTGGCGGCACGTGTCCGGCTGCGCGCGCTTCTTCAATTGCGTGCGCGATACTGTGAGCGACAAAATTTTAAAAACCTACCCCGCAGGCCAGCCTAAGCCTGACCTTGCAGATATTGTTAAGGAGGCCCACCAATGAGCCTGACGCTTCGCGCCAAGCGCTCCGGTCGGGTGGACCGGACCAAACCGCTTTCTTTCACCTTTGACGGCAAAACCTATCGTGGCTTTGCGGGCGATACGCTCGCTTCCGCTTTGCTCGCCAATGGCGTGCATTTGATGGGCCGATCGTTCAAATATCACCGCCCACGCGGTGTTGTGACGGCTGGTTCAGATGAGCCGAATGCGCTCGTCAGCGTCGGTACAGGCGCACGGCACACGCCGAATTTACGCGCCCCGCAGGTCGAACTCTATGATGGCCTCGTCGCTCAGAGCCAAAACCGCTGGCCTTCCTTGAGCTTCGATGTCGGCGCGATCAACAATCTCTTGTCGCCGCTCTTTGTGGCAGGTTTTTACTACAAGACCTTCATGTGGCCGAATGTGGCGTGGAAGAAGCTCTACGAGCCGATCATCCGTCAAGCGGCAGGCCTCGGCACAGCTTCAAACGATCCCGATCCGGACCATTACTCAACCCGCTTTGCGCATTGCGATGTCTTGGTCATAGGCTCCGGTCCTGCAGGACTTTCGGCGGCCCTATCAGCCGCCCGCAGCGGTGCACGGGTGATACTGTGCGACGAGCAATCCGAATTCGGCGGCTCGCTTCTCTCTGAATTGCACGCGACTGTTGACGGCAAGCCCGCGGCCCAATGGGTTGAGGAAGCCGTTGCGGAATTAAAGGGCCTTTCTGGTACCGTAACACTTCTGCCGCGCACGCAAGCCTTCGGCTATTTCGCACAAAATTTTGTAGGCCTCGTTGAGCGGGTTACCGATCATCTCGCCAAGCCTGATCCGAAATTGCCGCGCGACCGCCTCTGGCAGGTGCGTGCGAAAGAGGTAGTGATTGCGGCGGGTGCGCATGAACGCCCGATGGTATTCCCCGACAATGACCGCCCCGGCATCATGCTGGCCGATGCCGCGCGCACTTACGCCAACCGCTATGGCGTTCGCCCCGGTGGCCGTGCTGTCGTCGCAACCGCGCATGACAGCGCCTATCAGGCCGCTCTTGATTTGAAGGCTGCGGGTGTTTCGATCGAACTGATTGCCGATCTTCGCAAAGAAGCCAATGGCCCGCTGCCCATGGCGGCGCGTGCGGCTGGTATTCGCGTTGAAACCGGCATGGCGATCACCGGATCAACCGGACGCTTGCGCGTCAATGCGGCGCTCGTCAGCAAGCTTGGCACCGATGGTGAAGAAACGATCCCGTGCGATCTGATCTTGATGTGCGGCGGCTGTACGCCTTCCGTGCATCTCTTCTCGCAGTCGCGTGGCAAGTTGAAATTTGACGAGGTACGTCAGGTTTTCATCCCCGGCGAGTCCGTTCAGGATGAGCGCTCGGCAGGTGCGTGCAAAGGCTCCGAAACGCTGGCCCAAGCCTTTGAAGATGGCTTTACGGCGGGTCTTGATGCGGCAGCTAAAGCCGGATTTGCCAAGGGCACTGCCACCAAGGTGAAGCTCGCAGGCGTGCTCGACGCGCATGGCGGGTTCTTGGGCGCCGTTCCGCATCCGCATGATGCAGGACGCGTCAAAGCTTTTGTCGATTACCAGAACGATGTGACGGCTAAGGACATCAAGCTCGCCACCCGTGAAGGCATGCGGTCGATCGAACACGTCAAGCGCTACACCACCACGGGCATGGCGACCGATCAGGGCAAATTGTCCAATATGAATGCTTTGGCGATAGCGTCAGAAGCCCTCGGCAAGCCGATCCCTGCGGTGGGCCTCACCACCTTCCGCCAGCCTTACACGCCGATCAGTTTCGGCGCGATGGCCAATCATTCGCGCGGTGATCTGTTCGATCCCGTGCGCAAGACAGCAACGCACGCTTGGGCAAAAGCGCAAGGCGCGGTGTTTGAAGATGTCGGTCTGTGGAAACGCGCGTGGTATTTCCCGAAAGTGGGCGAAGATATGCACGCAGCGGTGTTGCGCGAATGCAAGACGGTTCGCGACTCCGCTGGCCTGTTCGATGCGTCAACGCTCGGCAAGATTGAAGTCGTCGGCCCAGATGCTGCCGAGTTCATGAACATCCTTTACACGAACCCTTGGTCAAAGCTCGAAGTGGGCCGTTGCCGCTATGGCTTGATGCTCAACGAAGCGGGCTTTGTGATGGATGACGGCGTGGTTGGTCGCATCGCGGAAGATCGCTTCCATGTCACAACAACAACGGGCGGCGCGCCGCGCGTGTTGAACCATATGGAAGATTATCTCCAGACCGAATTCCCGAACCTCAAGGTCGCTCTGACGTCGACGACAGAGCAATATTCGGTTGTAGCCGTACAAGGCCCGAATGCGCGCAAGATCATCGCGCCTTTGATCGAAGGCATCGATATCTCTAACGAAGCCATGCCGCATATGAGCGTGCGCTTGGGCAAGATTTGTGGTGTGCCAACCCGCCTCTTCCGCATGAGCTTTACGGGCGAACTCGGCTTCGAAGTCAACGTGCCAGCCGATTACGGCCAAGCGATCTGGGAAGCCATCTGGGCAGAAGCACAGAAATACGAGGCTTGCGCCTATGGCACCGAAACGATGCACGTTCTACGCGCCGAGAAGGGCTATATCATTGTCGGCCAGGAAACCGATGGCACGGTCACGCCAAACGATCTCGGGCTTGATTGGGCGATTGGTAAAGCGAAACCCGATTTCGTCGGCAAGCGTTCGCTGAAGCGTCCGGATCTTGTGAAGGCGGATCGCAAGCAGTTGGTGGGGCTTCTCACCGTTGATCCGCAGAAGGTCTTGGAAGAAGGCGCGCAGATCACGCTGGTGGGTAATCCGTCCGCTGGCACTTCGGCGCTAGGCCATGTCACCTCGTCCTATCAAAGCGCCGTGCTTGGTCGCAGCTTCGCACTCGCGATTGTCTCGGCAGGCCGTGCACGCATGGGCGAAACGCTTTATGTGCCGATGCCCGATGGCCCGATTGCGGTCACGGTCACCGATCCGGTTTTCTATGACAAGGAAGGAGCCAAGCTCCATGTCTGATTCAAAAATCACCCGCCGCTCGGCCTTTGAAGGCTTGCACCCTATTCAGGTGGAAGGGGCCGTCACCGTTGCACCAACGCCTTACGCGACACGCTTCTCGTTTCGGGGCGACTCGAAAGCGGCAAGCGCTTGCTCCAAGGGTTTTGGTGTCATGTTGCCGAATGCTTTGCTGAAAGCCGAAAGCGACAATGGCCGCACGGCGATTTCGCTCGGTCCCGACGAGTGGTTGCTCATCGCGCCCGATGGCGAGGTTGAAGCGCTTGAAGCGGCAATCGAAAAAGCGCTCGACAAGCAGCACCATTCGCTGGTCGATATCAGCCACCGCAACACGGCGTTCACCGTGTCGGGTCCAAAGGCTGAAACGCTGTTAGCCAGCGGATGTTTGCTGGATCTGCACGTCTCCGTCTTTCCGGTAGGCATGGCCACGCGCACGATCTATTCGAAAGCGGATATCGTGTTGTGGCGCACGGCGGCCGACACATTCCACGTCGAATTATGGCGCAGCTTCGTGCCGTTTGTTTGGGGCTTGCTAGAAGAGGCGAGCCACGAGCTGTAACGCTTTTCCGTCATTGCGAGCGAACGCGAAGCAACCCAGTTGATGATAACGAAAAAAAGCGCCACGGAAACATGGCGCTTTTCTTTTTAAATTTAGCTCGGTTGCTTCGCGTTCGCTCGCAATGACGGGAGGGTTACTTCCGCTCCAACCGCGCCAACAGGCTCGACGTATCCCAGCGTCCGCCGCCCATATTTTGCACTTCGCCGTAGAACTGATCGACCAGCGCGGTCACGGGCAAATTAGCGCCGTTGCGGCGGCTTTCTGCGATGCAGATGCCCAAATCCTTGCGCATCCAATCTACCGCAAACCCGAACTCGAATTTCGACTGGTTCATCGTCTTGTAGCGGTTTTCCATCTGCCAGCTTTGGGCCGCACCCTTCGAGATTGTTTCGATCACGGCTTCGACATCGAGGCCTGCCTTTTTGGCGAAATTCACGCCTTCGGCCAAGCCTTGAACCAAGCCAGCAATGCAAATCTGGTTGACCATTTTGGTGAGCTGCCCCGCGCCCGATGGGCCCAATAATTTGCACATGAAGGCAAAGGACATGATCACGGGTTCAACACGCGCATAGATCGCTTCATCACCACCGCACATCACGGTCAACACGCCGTTTTCAGCTCCAGCCTGACCGCCCGAAACAGGCGCGTCGATAAAGGCTAATCCATGCTCTTTCGCCGTTGCATAAAGCTCGCGCGCCACTTCGGCAGAAGCCGTGGTGTGGTCGACAAACACGCTACCCTTCGCCATCCCCGCAAAGGCGCCGTCTGCGCCCAGCGTTACAGAGCGCAAATCATCATCATTGCCGACGCAGGCAAACACGATCTCTTGGCCCATTGCGGCCTCGCGTGGCGTCTTGGCGGCCTTGCCACCATTGGCTGCAACCCAGGCCTCGGCCTTGGCGAAGGTGCGGTTATAAACGGTGACGTCGTGCCCCTTTTGCGCAAGATGCCGCGCCATCGGAAAACCCATCACACCCAAACCCAGAAATGCTACTTTCGCCATGTCGATCCCTCTTATGAATGGGTTGAATACGGTTGATGCGCCGATATGGACCGCTCAAATGATGCGGGCAAGCCGTCTTTGCGAAGAATGGTTGACCTTGCAACCCGCAACCCGCCATAAAGCGTCACGTAAAAACCAAGGAATTCTCTCGTGGCGAATGAACAAGACCTGCGCAACGCTCTCTCGCTGTTAAAAGGCCCCGACGGTAAAATACCGTTTTTGCGCTCCGGTCTATTGGGCGGCATCTCGATTCAGGACGATAAAGCCTATGTTTCGCTGGTTGTGGATGAAGCCCAGGCAAAAACCATTGAGCCAATTCGTGCGGCCGTTGAGGCTTCACTCTTATCGGTTAAGGGGGTTGAAAAAGCCCTGGTTACGCTGACCTCCGAGCGCCCGCCGCAACCCAACGCGCCCGCAGCCCCTGGCCCTCGTGCGCAGGCGGCCACCGCCAAGGCGATGATCCCCGGCGTGAAACATATTGTCGCTGTGGCGTCCGGCAAAGGCGGGGTTGGCAAATCCACCGTTTCGACCAATCTGGCGCTGGCGCTTTCAAAACTCGGCATGAAAGTTGGCATTTTAGACGCTGATATTTACGGCCCTTCACTGCCAAAATTGTTTGGCATCACGGGCCGTCCGACGATTGATGAAAACAAGATCATGCAGCCGCTCGATGGCTATGGCATCAAGGTCATGTCGATCGGTTTTCTGATCGAGGAAGAAACGCCGATGATCTGGCGCGGCCCGATGGTGATGTCGGCTCTGCAGCAAATGA
Organism: Beijerinckiaceae bacterium; assembly: GCA_026461505.1. Lineage (GTDB taxonomy): Bacteria > Pseudomonadota > Alphaproteobacteria > Rhizobiales > Beijerinckiaceae > CAIUPE01. The sequence goes on along the minus strand of JAPJMW010000102.1, from coordinate 32,028 downwards.
TGCGCGAAGTGAATTGGGGCTCGCTCGATGTGCTCATCGTCGATATGCCACCCGGCACGGGCGATGCGCAGCTCACCATGGCGCAATCGGTGACATTGGCAGGCGCCGTGATCGTTTCAACGCCGCAAGATTTGGCGTTGCTGGATGCGCGGCGTGGCGTGTCGATGTTCAAGCGCGTAGAAGTACCCATTCTCGGAATCGTCGAAAATATGAGCTATTTCCTATGCCCCGAATGCGGCACCCGCTCCGATATTTTCGGCCATGGTGGTGCGCGTCACGAAGCAGAGCGGTTGGGCGTTCCCTTCTTGGGCGAAGTGCCGTTGCATATCGATATTCGCGAACGCTCGGATGCGGGCACGCCGATCGTTGCAACCGCCCCCGAAAGTGCCCATGCCAAAATCTTTTTGGGGCTAGCAGAAGCTCTTAAAACACGGCTAGAGACGGGCGCACCTGCCCGTCAGGGTCCTAAAATTATCATTGAGTAAGAAGAGCGTCATGACAGGCCCAAGCAATCCTCCATCGTCCGCCGATATCGTCATTGTCGGCGGGGCCGTTATTGGTTCTTCCACCGCCTATCACATCGCGAAGGATCCGGCCTTTAAAGGCCGCGTCATCGTGATTGAAAAAGACCCGACCTATACCTATTGCGCCTCGGCACTTTCAGCTGCATCCATTCGCCAGCAATTCTCCTCGCCGGTGAACATTCACATCTCGCTCTATGGCATCGATTTTTTGCGCAATATCGGCAACCACCTCGCACTCGATGGCGAGAAGCCCGAAATCGGATTGCATGAAGGCGGTTATCTCTATCTCGAGACAACACCCGGCGCGCCAATTCTCTCTGAGACGCAGAAGCTGCAAACGGGGCTTGGAGCCGATATTGTTCTCTTCGATCCCGAAGGGCTTAAAACGCAATTTCCATGGCTCGTGGTGGATGATCTCGCAGCTGGCGCATGGGGCCGAACAGGCGAGGGCTGGTTTGATGGTTGGGGCCTCATGCAAGCCTTCCGCAAAAGCGCGCGCCATCATGGCGTTACCTATATCGATGGCGAAGTCACGGGCATTGAGCGCGAAGGCCAGACGATCACCGCCGTACGCTTGAAAGACGGCTCGCGCATTGCTTGCGGTGCAGTGTTAAACGCGGCTGGCGCATCAGGCGGCCGCGAGCTCGCCGCCATGGCGGGTGTTGATATTCCCGTGCACGGCAAGAAGCGCTGCGTCTTCGCCTTCACCTGCAAAGGCGATGTGCTCAATGCGCCCTTGCTGATCGATACAACGGGCACATGGTTCAGACCCGAAGGTCGACGGACAGCCGAAGGTCAAATGTTCATCTGCGGTGGTTCGCCGGGCGAGCAGGATCCGGATTCAAAAGAGTTCGAGGTGGATTGGTCGCTCTTTGAAGAAATCTACTGGCCAGCGCTCGCAAGCCGTGTTCCTGCTTTTGAAGAGATCAAGCAAGGCCGTGCATGGGCTGGTCATTACGACATGTGCGCGCTGGATCACAACGCGATTGTCGGCCGCGCGGTGGGCTTTAAAAATTTCTATCTCGCCAATGGTTTTTCCGGCCACGGCCTGCAGCAAAGCCCCGCCATCGGGCGCGGGCTTTCGGAGTTGATAATCCACGGTAAATACCAAACGCTTGATCTCAGCGAATTAGGTCATGAACGCGTCGTGGAAAATAGACCTTTGCTCGAGAAGAATGTGATTTAATCGGCTTAAGCGACTTCCAAATCCTTAAGCCGCGGCGGGTTTGATCCCTTTTGCGTGCACGTAAAGGCCGAAGCCTTAACCGCAAAAGCAAGCCATTGTTCAATCGCACTCTGCGTCCAAGGCGCGTGATTCTTGCCTAAAGCGCCATCGCGATCCATTACGAACAACAGCGAGGACATCAAACTATCACCCGCACCAACCGTATCCTGAACCGTAATTTTCGGAGCCGGAATCGCGATATGACCCGATGCGGTAAAAGCCTCCGCGCCATTTCCACCGCGCGTTAAAATCGCAAGCGTCGGGCCGTGCTTTAGCCAGGCCTGCATCGCGTCACGCGGTGCGAGATCCGGATAGAGCCATTCCATATCCTCTTCGCTCGCCTTCACGATATCGACAAGCGCCACAAGCCGCTCGACATCCGCGCGTGCTTTAGCTTTATCAGGCGTGATCATCGGGCGGATATTGGGATCGTAACTCGTCGTACGATGCCCCTTCGCTTGCTGCATCGCCTCAAGCACGGCCTGCGACATAGGCGGCACCAAAGTCGAGAACGATCCGGCATGAATATGCCTTAAATCATCGGGCCAGTTTTTCGGCAAAGCAGGCGGTGTGTCGAACGCCGTTCCCGCAATGGTGAAAATATAGCGCGGGCCGCTTTCGGCTGTGCCCTCCTCAACCAAAGCGGTTGGGCTCTGCGCTTCCGAAAACGCCATATAAGACAAGTCCACCCCATCGGCTTCAAGCGCCGCTTTGAAGCGTTTCCCGTCTTGATCGGTCGAGAGCGAGCTGGCGATCGCTACTTTCGCGCCCAGCCTGCCAAGGCCAATCGCGACATTATAGGGCGAGCCGCCCAAAACCGCTTCACGCCCCTTCGGGCCAGGCACCAGATCAACCAGCGCCTCGCCCATCACCAGAATATGCGAACCCATTTTTTAACCCGCGAATGTATAGGCCGTCTTCACGGTAGTGAAGAATTCCTTGGCGTAGGAACCCTGCTCGCGCGAGCCGTAGCTTGAGCCCTTACGACCACCAAACGGCACGTGATAATCCACACCCGCCGTTGGCAGATTGACCATCACCATACCCGCTTCCGAATTGCGCTTGAAATGCGTGGCATATTTCAGACTCGTCGTGCAGATACCCGCCGAGAGACCGAAATCCGTATCATTGGAAATCGCCAGCGCCTCATCATAGCTCTTGGCTTTGATGACGACGCCCACTGGTCCGAAAATTTCTTCGCGCGCAATGCGCATCGAATTATCGACACCAGTGAACAAAGCGGGCTGCAAATAGAAACCGGGGGTTTCGCGGTTGAGCAATTCACCACCCCATGTCAGCGTAGCGCCTTCCTTCTGGCCGAGCGCGATATAAGAAAGATCTTGATCCAACTGGCTCTGATCGACCACAGGGCCGATATGCGTGCCAGCTTTCAGAGCGTTATCCACCGAGAGGCCTTTGAGACGTTCTGCAAGGGCTGCAACAAACGCATCATGAATGCCTTCTTCAACAATCAAACGCGAAGATGCGGTGCAGCGTTGTCCGGTGGAGAAGAACGCACCGTTCACCGCCGCTTCAACCGCGGTTTTAAGATCGGCATCGTTGAGAACAACGAGCGGATTTTTACCGCCCATTTCCAACTGCATTTTTTTCATCGGTGACGATGCAATTGCTGCCTCTGCCACTTTGCGACCCGTTCCAACAGAACCCGTAAAGGTGATGGCGTTGACGTCCTTATGGTTGAGGATGACTTGGCCTACTTCCGAGCCGCGACCCATCACAAGGTTCAGAACGCCATTCGGCAAACCAGCGCGGTTCAAAATATCAACCAACGCCCAAGCCGAACCCGGCACGAGATCGGCAGGCTTGAACACAATCGTGTTGCCATGCGCGAGCGCTGGCGCGATCTTCCATGCCGGAATGGCAATCGGGAAGTTCCAAGGCGTGATCATGCCGACAACGCCAACTGCTTCGCGCGTCATTTCAACGCCGACACCCGGACGCACGCTCGGCACCGTCTCGCCCATTAGGCGTAGCGCTTCGCCCGCGAAAAACGCAAAAATCTGCCCTGCACGGGTCGCCTCGCCAATACCTTCCGGCAGCGTCTTGCCTTCTTCGCGGGAGAGCAATTTACCAAGCTCATCCTTACGCGCCAAAATCTCATCCGACGCCTTCTTCAAAATCTCATAACGCTCTTGCGGCGTGGTGCGCGACCAAGCCGGAAACGCCGCTTTTGCCGCAGCAATCGCCTGCTCGGCTTGTTCCTTGGACGCACGGGCAAAATGGCCGACAACGTCATTGGTGTCAGACGGGTTGACATTGATCGAGACGGAAGCGCCATCGACCCATTCGCCAGCGATAAGATTTTTGAAATGTTCGGTCATGCGTCAGGATCCTTAAAAAACACGCGGAAAAAAGATTGAGAGTTCGATAGCAGATTTTTGAAAGGTGAACAGCTAGATCAGTCCACGCTTCGCCAGATTACGCATCAAATGCGAGGTTCCGAACGTCCAAGGCGGGCAATCATAGGCTGATTGCATCCGGCTAACGATAGAGCCGAGCTTTGGCGTATGCACCGTAACGATATCGCCCATTTTATGGGTAAAGCCCTTGCCGGGCGCGTCACGGTCCTTGATGGGGGAATACATGGTTCCGGTGTAAAGCACCGCCCCGTCCGGATATTGGTGGTGTTTTCCGAGCATTTGCGCCGATAAATCCGCCAGATCGCGGCTAATTTTGGCAAGCGAGGAGGAGCCTTCAAGCGAGAAACCATCCGGCCCCTCAACCCGTAATGTTACAACGGCGGTCCGCAAATCATCGAGCGTAAACGCCCCATCAAAAAAGCGAATAAAAGGTCCCGTCACAGCCGACGCATTGTTATCTTTCGCCTTGCCCAAGAGCAGCGCTGAGCGGCCTTCCACATCGCGCAAATTCACATCATTGCCGAGCATCCCGCCGACAATTTTACCCGTCGAGGCAACCACAATTACCACTTCCGGTTCCGGATTGTTCCAGGTCGACATCGGGTGCAGCCCGGCATCCGCGCCCGTTCCGACCGCTGACATCGGCGGGGCTTTGGTGAAGATTTCCGCGTCAGGCCCGATACCAACTTCGAGATATTGGCTCCACGCGCCTTGGGCGATTAAAACCTCTTTCAATTTCATCGCGTCGGGCGAGCCGGGCTTTAGCTTGGAGAGATCATCGCCGATTAGTGCGGTAATTTCCGTCCGCAACTTCGCCGCTGCCTGAAAATCCCCGCGTGCTTTTTCTTCAATCACGCGTTCCAGCATCGAAACAGCAAAGGTTACGCCCGCGGCTTTAATCGCCTGCAAATCATTGGGCGCGATCAGCCATGGCTTCGAAGAGTCGCGGCCATCCGGTGGCGTATTGGCCAGAATAGCCTCAAGCGTACCGATTTTTTCGCCCTTCGCGGCCTTCAAACTCGAGGCCGGATCGTCTGTCTCGCACAGGTCCCGCATGGTCGGAAATGTCGAAGAGATGTCAAAAACACCGTCCGCGCGGATAGCGACAACCGATGGTCCATCCACATCCGGATGCCAAACCCTTCCCGCAAGCACCCCGGCATAACCATCATCCGGCAAGGTTGTTTCAGGCTTCAGGGTGATTGTTGTCATCGCGGCGCGCTCCTCAGGTTTAGCTTTTATTCGCCACGACAATCGCGATTTTTTGCTCTGATGCAAGACAGGAGCAGCTATGCAGCGCTGAGTATCGAGAAAACCTTGCGAAATTTTCCCGCTTCGGACACGATGCGAGAAGGCCAGACAAGCAAAAACCCTATCGGCCACATTATTTCGGAGAACGCCATGAACGCCCCTGTTGCCAACGCCCCTCGTTTTGTCCGGTTGAATGCGGCCGATACTGTCGTCACTGCGGTCGATCCGATTGAGCCGGGTGCCGTGATCCATGGTGCTACTGCCAAAGTCCGCGTGCCGCGCGGCCACAAAATGGCGATCACCGGAATGGCACCGGGCGAACCGATCATCAAATTCGGCCAGATCATTGGCTTCTCGGATAAAGGCATCGAGCCGGGCGAATGGGTGCACGAGCACAATGTGGTGATGCATGATTTCGAGCGCGATTACCGCTTCGCCGAAGATGCGCGCAACGAGGAAATTCTGCCCGTTAGCCAACAAGCAACGTTCGAAGGCTTCCGCCGCGCCAATGGCTCGGTCGGCACCCGCAATTACATCGCCATTCTCACTTCGGTGAATTGCTCGGCCTCAGTCGCGCGCTTCATTGCGGAGGAGATCAACCGCTCCGGCATGCTGAAAGATTACCCTTCGATCGACGGCGTCATCCCGCTTGTCCAAGGCGGCGGCTGTGCCATCGACGTGAAGGGCGAGGGCTATGACGTGTTGAAGCGCACGCAATGGGGCTACGCAACCAACCCCAACGTGGCAGGCGTGTTAATGGTAGGTCTCGGCTGCGAAGGCTTCCAGATCGGCCGCTGGAAAGAGGCCTATAATATCGTCGAGAGCGACACGTTCCGCACCATGACGATTCAGGAAACAGGCGGCACGAAAAAGACCGTTGCCGCTGGTGTGGACGCCGTCAAAACCATGTTCCCGATTGCCGCGAAAGCCAAGCGTGAAACCGTTCCCGCTTCTGAACTGATGCTTGCATTGCAATGCGGCGGATCAGACGGATATTCCGGCATCACGGCCAATCCTGCTTTAGGCGCGGCGGTGGATGAACTCGTCCGCCATGGCGGCACCGCCATTCTCTCCGAGACGCCGGAAATCTATGGCGCTGAACATCTTCTCACGCGGCGTGCCGCCAACAAAGCCATCGGCGAAAAGCTCGTCGAGCGCATCCATTGGTGGGAGGATTACACCGCGCGCAACAAGATGCAGATGAACAACAACCCATCGCCCGGCAACAAGCTCGGCGGGTTGACCACCATCTTGGAAAAGTCCCTCGGCGCAGCCGCCAAAGGCGGCACGACAACGCTCACCGGCGTCTACGAATACGCCGAAAAAGTCGACGCCAAGGGCTTCGTCTTCATGGACACCCCCGGCTACGATCCTGTCTCGGCCACCGGCCAAGTGGCAGGCGGCGCTAACATCCTTTGCTTCACCACAGGCCGCGGCTCCGCCTATGGCTGCAAGCCAACCCCATCGATCAAGCTCGCCACCAATTCCGAAGTCTACCGCAAAATGACCGACGACATGGACATCAATTGCGGCGACATTCTCGATGGCGTATCGATTGAGGAAAAGGGCAAAGAGATTTTCGCGAAAGTGCTGGAAGTGGCCTCCGGCACGCAGTCCAAATCCGAAGAATTGGGCTATGGCGACGCGGAATTCGTACCGTGGACGATCGGGGCGACGATGTGAGGGGGAAACCCCTCACCGCGTCGCCATATAACCCGCCACCAGCAACTCGGCCGTCGCCGGGTTACACGCCATAGGTATATCGTACACCAAGGCCAACCGCGTCAGCGCTTTCACATCCACATCATGCGGATGGGGTGAGAGGGGATCGACGAAAAACACCAGCCCGTCGATTCGACCCTCGGCGATTAATGCACCGATCTGTTGATCGCCACCCAAGGGCCCACTCTTCATGCGTTCAATGGTCAGTTCGGGGCAGCGTTCTAAAATACGCGTTCCGGTCGTGCCCGTTGCCACAATATCGCACAGCGCGAGATTGTCGCGGTGCTTCTCGGCCCAATCGACCATGCGGTTTTTCATCTGATCATGGGCAATAAGAGCGAGTTTAAAACGGGCCATAAAAACGTGTCCTTTTCGAAATAAGCGCCGCCACCATAATGCCCCGCGACCCTTTTCGAAAGCATGCTCATAAGGGATACTCATACCGCAAAAAGTGGCTTCACGCTTTGGCTGTGCCATGTCATGGTTAGGTTCAGGCAACCTAACCGGGTTGTGCGATTGTTAAAGAGGGGATTTTTCATGCGCTCATTTATTCTCGGCGTGATGATGACAGCGGGTCTGACGATTGCTGCTCATGCCGACACCATCAAGCCAGCGATTGTGTATGATCTTGGCGGTAAATTTGATAAATCTTTCAATGAAGGCGTTTTCCACGGCGCCGAAGCGTTCCAGAAGTCCTCGGGCGTCGAGTTCCGCGACTTCGAAATCCAGAACGACGCGCAGCGCGAGCAGGCGCTTCGCCGTTTCGCAAAGGATGGTTTCTCGCCTATTCTAGCCGTTGGCTTCAGCCAAGCTTCCGCTGTTGAAAAGGTCGCCAAAGAATTTCCCGATACGAAATTCTCGATCATCGACATGGTGGTTGATGCGCCGAATGTGCAGTCGATCGTATTCAAAGAACAAGAAGGTTCGTTCCTCGTCGGTCTCTTGGCCGCAAAGGCCTCGAAGACGGGTAAAGTCGGCTTTGTCGGCGGCATGGATATTCCGCTGATCCGCCGTTTTGCCTGCGGCTATGTGCAGGGCGCGAAATACGCCAATCCGAAGGCCGAAGTGTTGCAGAACATGACCGGCACCACGGGCGCGGCATGGAATGACCCTGTGAAGGGCGCTGAACTCGCGAAATCGCAAATCGATCGCGGCGCGGATGTCGTCTATCACGCAGCGGGCGGCACGGGCGTAGGCGTTCTTCGCGCCACCGCTGACGCAGGCAAGCTCGGCATCGGCGTCGATTCGAACCAGAATGGCATGCATCCGGGCAAGGTTTTGACATCGATGTTGAAGCGCGTCGACAATGCCACGATTGCCTCTTTCCAAGCCGCGAAAGACGGCACCTGGAAGCCAGGCATCAGCGTTCTTGGCCTCAAAGAGAACGGCGTCGGCTGGGCGTTGGATGACAACAACAAGGCGCTCATCACGGCCGACATGAAAGCCGCTGTTGATGCGGCTTCTGCCGACATCGCGTCGGGCAAGATCAATGTTCACGATTATATGTCGGACAGCAAGTGCCCCGACTAACAGACACAGTGGCGGGACATGCGCCCGCCATTGCTTTAATGGGCATTGATAAACGCTTCGGCGAGGTTCGCGCGAACAGTAACGTGAACCTCACCGTTGCAAGCGGCTCCGTGCACGGAATCGTCGGCGAAAACGGCGCCGGAAAATCGACCTTGATGTCGATCCTGTATGGCTTTTACGAAGCCGATCGCGGCACCATTCATATTCATGGAAATGAAGTCCGTATCCGCTCGCCGAAAGAGGCGATCGCGGTCGGTATCGGCATGGTGCATCAGCATTTCATGCTGGTTGAACCCTTAAGCGTCATCGACAATGTCATGTTGGGTGCCGAAGGCGGCGCTATCCTCGCGAAAGGCGAAGCGCAGATGCGCTCAGCCCTCGCCCAACTCGCTGAAACCTATGGTCTGGTGATCGATCCTGACGCGATTGTCGGCGATCTCCCCGTCGGCCTGCAACAACGCGTCGAAATTCTAAAAGCGCTGGTACGCGGTGCCGATATTCTCATCCTCGACGAACCCACCGCTGTGCTCACACCCGATGAAGCCGAACAGCTTTTCGTGCTGCTGCGTACGCTAGCCGCCCAAGGCAAAACCGTGATCCTCATCACGCATAAGCTCAACGAGATCATGGCTGTTACCGATCACGTCTCGGTCATGCGTCGTGGCGAGATGGTAGCGACCCTCACAACCGCCGAAACCTCGCCCGCGCAACTGGCCGATCAAATGGTCGGCCGCCATGTTTTGTTGGACGTATCGAAAGGCCCCGCCAAATTAGGCCCGGTGCGTTTGAGCGTCGAACATCTCGTCATCCGCGATGCGCATTCATCGCTGCGGGTAAAAGACGTTTCGTTTGACATTCGCGCCGGTGAAATTCTGGGCCTTGCAGGTGTCGCAGGCAATGGTCAGAGCGAGCTTTTAGAAGCGCTCGCGGGTATCATCACGCCAACGCTCGGCAGCATCACGCTCGACGGCCTAGATTTGATAACGCTCGCCCCCACGCCCGCCGAGCGGCGCGAAAACGGCGTGCTGCATATTCCCGAAGACCGTCAACGCATGGGCCTCGTGCCAGCGTTCAGCGCGGCGGAGAGCATGATCCTAGGCTTCCAGTCGGATCACGCCTTTGGCACGGGTCCTTTGCTCTCAACCGCCGCGATCCAAACCCATACCGCGAAGGAAATGGATCTCTACGATATCCGTCCGCGCGACGCTTCGCTCAAGACCGCCAAATTCTCCGGCGGCAACCAGCAAAAAATCGTGTTGGCGCGCGAGATCGAGCATCATCCGAAAGTGCTGCTCGTCGGCCAACCCACGCGTGGCGTGGATGTTGGCGCCATCGAGTTCATCCACAAACGTCTGATTGCGTTGCGCGATGCAGGTGTCGCCATACTTCTCGTCTCGGTCGAACTCGACGAAATCATGAGCCTGTCGGACCGCATCATCGTGATGTGCGGCGGTGTCATCACGGGCGAGCGCACGCCGGAAACCACGAACGACCGCGACCTTGGTTTGCTCATGGCAGGCGTCACGGAGCGCGCCGCATGAGCACGCCAATTGAACTTCCGAAATGGGCGGATGTCAGCCTTGTTCCCATCCTCGCCGTGATCGTCGCGTTTCTCGTTGCGGGCCTTGTCGTACTCGGCATTGGCGAGAACCCCGTCAAAGCCACGGTACTTTTAATCCAAGGCGCGTTAGGCTCCGGCGAAGGCATCGGCTACACGCTGTATTACGCCACGAATTTCATTTTCACCGGACTTGCCGTTGCCATCGCGTTTCATGCGGGCCTCTTCAACATTGGCGGCGAAGGCCAGGCGACCATGGGCGGTTTGGGTGCCGCGTTGATCTGTTTGAATTTGGATTTTCTCCCTTGGTACATCGTCCTGCCGCTCGCGATTTTAGGCGCGATGGCGATGGGCGCACTATGGGCCTTTATCCCCGGCTATCTGCAAGTCAAACGCGGCAGCCATGTGGTGATCACCGCCATCATGTTTAACTTTTTGGCCGCGACTTTGGTGGTTTACCTCCTCGTCAATGTCATCGGCAAACCCGGCTCCATGTCGCCGGAAACGCGCGTTTTTGCCGCCTCCGCCCATCTGCCTTATATGCACGAGGCTTTGGCCTATTTCGGGATTAAGATTCCAAAATCGCCGCTCAATTTCTCCTTTGTCTTGGCGCTCCTCGCCTCCGCCTTTGTCTGGATTACCGTCTGGCACACCAAGCTTGGCTATGCGATCCGCACCGTTGGTCATAGCCCAACGGCTGCCACCTATGCCGGCATTTCCATCGGCCGTATTACGCTCATCACCATGGCGATGTCGGGAGCCTTAGCAGGCATGCTCGCGGTCAATGAAATACTCGGTGTTCAAGGCCGTTTGCTGCTCGAGTTTTCTTCGGGCTACGGCTTTATCGGCATAGCGGTTGCCTTGATGGGTCGTGCGCATCCCGTCGGTATTATCTTGGCATCCATCCTGTTCGGCATGCTCTACCAAGGCGGCACCGAACTCTCGTTCGAAATGCCGCGTGTGACGCGCGATATGATCGTTGCCATTTCCGGTCTCGTCATTCTGTTTGCAGGCGCGCTCGATGGCTTGATCCGCCGACCCGTTGCAGGCGTCTTCGCTCGTTTCTTAAAAAGCGGGGCATGAGCGGAATGGAAATCTACGCCACGCTGATTGCCATTCTTGAATCCGGTTTGAGGCTCTGCGTGCCTTTGGTATTTGCGTGTCTCGCTGGTCTTTGGTCGGAGCGGTCCGGTGTTGTCGATATCGGGCTCGAAGGCAAAATGCTGGTCGCGGCCTTTGCTTCGGCTGCCGCAGCAGGAGCCACCAATAGCGCACTCATCGGATTAGGCGCGGGCATCATCGCCTCTATCGGCTTTGCGCTCATCCACGGCTTTGCGGCGATCAGCCAACGCGGCATTCAAATCGTCTCGGGCGTGGCGATTAATATGCTGGCCGCTGGCCTCACAGCCCTTGTCGGCAATGCGTGGTATAATCAAGGCGGCCGTACCACACCATTGGAAGGTAATGCACGCTTTCAACCTCTGGTCTGGCCCGGTGCTGAAGCCATCGATCAAACTCCCATAATAGGGCCCATTTACGCGCATCTGATTTCCGGCCATTCGGCGCTCGCCTATTGCGCATTGGCCGCAACGATTCTGAGCGGCTTTGTCCTTCGTCGTACCCGCTTCGGCTTACGCATTCGCGCCGTTGGTGAAAATCCCGCAGCGGTTGATACGGCAGGTGTATCGGTTACGCGGCTGCGCTACTCCGCCGTGATCATCGCAGGCGTGTTGTGCGGCTTTGCAGGCTCCTATTTGGCGCTCGGCCAAGCCGCCGGATTCCTGACCAATATGACCGCGGGCAAAGGCTTTATTGCATTGGCTGCGTTAATCTTCGCCAAATGGCGCGCATGGCCCGCGCTCTGGGCGTGTTTTGTTTTTGGCCTCTTGGATGCGGTTGCCATTCGCCTGCAAGGCGTCATGGTGCCGGGCATTGGTCAAATCCCCGTGCAAGCCATTCAAGCGCTGCCTTATCTGATGACGGTTATTTTGCTCGCAGGCTTTATCGGTAAAGCCATCCCGCCCAAAGCCTCGGGCCTGCCTTATGTGAAAGAACGCTGATGGACGTTTCGCTTAAAGCTTTATTCGACGCCGCTGATCACGCTGCAACAAAAGCCTATGCGCCCTATTCAAACTTTTCCGTGGGCGCCGCTATTCGCACCACATCCGGCAACATTATAGCGGGCTGCAATGTCGAGAACGCGGCCTATCCCGCAGGCACGTGTGCCGAAGCGGGCGCGATTGCCGCCATGGTCGCAGCAGGCGAAACGAAAATCAGCGACATCGCGATTGTCGGCGTCAAAAGCAATCCCTGCTATCCGTGCGGCGCGTGCCGTCAACGCATCTTCGAATTTTCCGATACCGCAACGCGCGTTCACTTGCGCGATGGCGCAACGGGCGAAGCGATTACGCATTCGATCGATGCGCTCCTGCCGCACGCCTTTGGCCCGAGAGATTTAGCATGACCCAAGATGTGCCATCAGCCCTTGCAGCTCTCAAAGAGTGGGGCGTCGAAGGCCCCTTCGATTATGGCCTCGTACTTGGCACAGGCTTGGGCCCCATAGCCGATCTCGTGGAACATTCGGTAATTGTGCCTTACGCGCATATCCATGGCTTTCCCAAGGGCCAAGTTTCCGGCCATTCGGCGCGTGTGATCGCTGGCACCATCGGCAAAGCCCGTGTCTTCGTCATGCAAGGCCGCGCGCATTATTACGAACATGGCGATGCCGCCATCATGCGCACGCCGATTGAAACCATGGCAGCGCTCGGCATCAAAACGCTGATCCTCACCAACGCCGCAGGCTCTTTGTTGGAAGACGTACCACCGGGTTCGCTTTCACTCCTCGCCGATCACATCAATCTATCGGGTGTTAACCCGCTCATCGGCCTGACGGGCGACTCGCGTTTCGTGCCGATGGTCGACGCCTTTGATCCCGATTTGCGCTCGTCCTTGAAGCAAGCCGCCACCGCCTCGGGCATCGCGCTCAACGAAGGCATCTACCACTGGTTCCCCGGCCCAAGCTTCGAAACCCCCGCCGAAATCCGCGCCTCCAAAATGCTGGGCGCAACCTTGGTCGGCATGTCGACGGTACCGGAATTGATTTTAGCCCGCCGCATCGGGTTGAAGGTCGCCGCCATTTCGATGGTCACCAATTACGGTGCAGGATTATTCGGTGGCGCACCTTCGCACGCAGAAACAAAGAGTGTGGCAGCCGAGGCAGGCGAGAAAATGAAGGCGCTGTTAGGGGCGTGGTTTGCAATTTGATTATTTACCGTCATTGCGAGAAGCAAAGCGACGAAGCAACCCAGCCTTTTCTTGCACCATCAACTGGTTTGCTTCGCTGTCGCTCGCAATGACGGAGGAGAGAACGTTGCGGCCTAAATCAGCCCCTTCGCCAACGCCGCAACCCCTTCCCGATAAGTTGGATACCGCAACTCAACCCCCAACTCCTCGCGGATGAGCCTGTTCGAAACACGCTTATTATCCGCGTAAAAACTCCGCGCCATTTCGCTCATCACCGCTTGCTCGAAAGGTACTTCTAGCGGCGGTTCGCGACCTGTCAGTTCGGCTGCATAGAGCAGCACGTCCTGCGGCGGTGCGGGCTCGTTGTCGGAGACATTATACACCGCTCCCTGACGCGGTTTCGCCATCGAAGCTAAAAGCACCTGCGCGATATCGTCGACATGGATGCGGTTAAACACCTGACCTTTTTTGATCACGCGTTGCGCACGTTGATCAAGATTAATAATCGGGTTTCGCCCCGGTCCATAAATACCCGCCAACCTGAAAATCTGTGTTGCCTTGCCCGTGCGTGCGCCCAAGGCCAGCCATTCCTGCTCCACCTCGACACGCCGTTGCGTGCGGGTATGCGAAGGGTTTGGCGCAACCGTCTCATCCACCCATCCGCCATCGGCATCGCCATACACGCCGATGGTCGAAAGATAGCCGATCCATCGAAGGGATTTTGACGTTTCAATGTCATGCGCAAAGCGCCGCAATACCGGATCCCCTGCCTCGTCCGGTCCGGCGGAAATCAGCACTGCATCAGCCTCGCTTAAAGCAAGCGAGATTCGAGAATCGGCGCTCGCCTCGTTGAACACCAAAACCTCGCATCCGGGCTTGGTTTTTTGTGCCGCCTTTTCAGCCGACCGCACGGTTCCAACAACAGACGTAAACCGCCCTTCGGCAAAGCGTAAAAACGCCTCCGATGTAAAGCCCAATCCGAACACCACAAGGTTCATGGCGTGTTCGCCTCTGCCTGCCATTCATTCACGACCATTACATCGCTTTCGCCCGAATAATAGCGTTTACGCAAGGTGGCGAATTGTCCATGGGAAAGGAGACGCGAAAGCGCCCATACCGCAGCACCCCGCACCAAAGGGGATGCGTCATCGAGCAAGCGCTCCGCCTCTTGGGCAAGCGCTGCATCGCCCGAATTGCCAATCGCAATCAGCACGTTGCGGATAAACCGATCCCGCCCGGTTCGCTTCACCGGAGTGCCTGCAAACTTCAACCGAAAATCGGCATCGTTTACCCGCACAAGCTCGGCGAGTTTGGGTGCCGCAAATTCCTCTCGCGCCTGTAATTTGGCCTCTCGTGTTGCCACCGCAAATTTGTTCCATGGACAAACGGCCAAACAATCATCGCAACCAAAAATCCGGTTGCCCATCAGCGGACGAAGTGTCCGGTCAATCGGCCCCTTATGCTCGATGGTGAGATAGGCAATGCATTTTCGCGAGTCGAGCTGGTAAGGCGCGGGGAAGGCATTGGTCGGGCAGATCGAGAGGCACTTGGTGCAGCTGCCGCAATGGTCGCCTTCGGGCGCATCGGGCGGCAAGTCGAGCGTGGTGAAAATCGCCCCCAAAAAAAGCCAGCTGCCATGCTCGCGCGACACCAGCACCGTGTGCTTGCCCTGCCAGCCGAGGCCCGAGGCGGCGGCGAGTGCCTTCTCCATCACGGGAGCGGTATCGACGAACACTTTGACGGCGGGTTCAACGGATGATTTAGCGATTCGATTATCGGAACTGGCCGTTTGACGATCGGATGCACTGGCGATGTTCACCTCAAAGCCAGCATTAACGATCGCAAATTGAGCGATTTGCTTCAATTTGCCCTTCAAGACTTCATGGTAATCACGCGACCGGGCATAGATTGAAATGGCCCCGAGCTCGGGCTTTTCAAGTATATCCAGAGGGTCAAAATCGGGCGCGTAAGACATTCCAAGCATAACGATGCTTTTTACTTGCCCCCAAAGCTTTACAGGATCGGCCCGCTCCTCAACGCGGGTTTCCATCCAGTCCATCGTGCCGTGGTATCCGGCATCGAGATAGGCCCTAAGATGCTGTAAAGCCTTAGGAATGGCGTCTGGTGTCGTGATTTTGATGGCGGAAAATCCCTCCGCCTCCGCTCTGGCGACCAGCGCCTGTTTGAGCGCTACGGGGGTCAGAAATCAAGGTCCGCATAATGCGCCGAAGGGTCCATCCCCGGCACCCGGTCAGCGAGCAGAGGGCGGAACGATGGACGCGATTTTATCCTTTGATACCAAGCCTTTGCGGCATCATTGGTCGACCAGGGCACGTCGCCTAAATAGTCCGCCACCGACAATTGCGCCGCCGCCGCAAGGTCGGCATAAGTCAGCTTGGGACCACCCAGCCAATTCCGGTTGGCCATCAAATATCCGATATAGGAAAGATGGTAGCGAACATTGTTCCGCGCTGCCCTAATCGCCCCCATATCCGGCGCCCCACCGCCCTGCTCGGCACTCATAAAGCGCTTATTGATTTTCTCGTGCACAAGGTAACCCGTTACCTCGTCAAACATCTTGCCATTGAACCAATCGAGCAACCGTCTCACCTCGGCGCGCTCTAGCGGTCCATCGGGCAAAAAGCGGTGGTCACCAAGCGCTAAACCCCTTGTTTCATCAAGATATTCGGCGATAACGCCCGCGCCCGGCAAAGGCCCCGTTTGCTCTTCGACAAACACCGGTGTGGTGCCTGCTGGGTTCATGAGGATGAAGTCCCGACGGCGTTCCCAAACGCGCTCTTCAACCAGTGTCACATTGAAGTCCAGCTCGCCTAAAACGAGACGGATAAAGCGCGATTGGGGACAAAAAGCCGAATGATACAAGGTGGACATAAGGGATTTGGGTTCCAGTACCAGAATGCCAACAACACCGTCGATCCGGCGATTCGAACCGCTCGACATGAAAGTAAGCGTATAGAATCCACACGGGTGGGAAACAACCTGTTTTAACCGCTAACTTGGTCTATTAATGCCGGGGCGGCGTCGATTTTGGCTCAAATTTACACAGATCGGCCACCGGGCAGCGCCAACATTCAGGTGTTCGGGCTTTGCACAGATAGCGGCCATGCAAGATCAGCCAATGATGCGCATGAAGCCCGAATTCCTTCGGAATAACCGCCTCCAAGCCCTTCTCGATCGCCTCGGGCGTCTTGCCAAGCGCCAGCGGAATCCGGTTCGAAACGCGGAAAACATGGGTATCTACCGCCATTGTAGGCCAGCCAAAGGCCATATTCAGCACAACATTCGCCGTTTTGCGGCCCACGCCCGGCAAAGCCTGCAAAGCCTCACGGTCTTCGGGCACATGGCTGTTGTGGTTGTCGATGAGGGCCTGCGACAGAGCGATTACGTTTTTCGCCTTTGTGCGGAACAATCCGATGGTTTTGACGTATTCCCGAACCTGATCCTCGCCCAACCCCACTATTTTTTCCGGTGTATCAGCAATTTTAAACAAAGCCCGCGTCGCTTTGTTGACCCCGGCATCGGTGGCCTGCGCCGATAAAACAACCGCCACCAACAGGGTGAAAACATTCACATGCTCCAATTCCCCCTTTGGTTCGGGGTCTATTTCGGCAAATCGACGAAAAACTTCTGCAATATCGGCTTTGGCCAAGGGCTTGGGGGCCGCGGCCTTTCGCCTCGTTGGTTTTGTTGGGGCTGATGGTTTTGTTGCCATGATGCGCACGATATAAGAGACTTTGTGGAAGGCGGGCAAGCGCATGACGGATGCAATCGACACTCCCCTGTTCCAAACCATACTCCGGCCGCATCGGTCGTTGCAGCTTGGCGGATTCAGGCTTGTAATGGCGCTTGTGGCGGGCGCCAGCGCCATTGCCAGCCTTCCCTTTGTCATTCTCGGCTTTTGGCCCGTCGCAGGCTTCTATGGGCTCGATGTCCTGTTGCTCTATTTTGCATTTCGATCGAATTTTAAGGCTGCTCAGCATTTTGAAGAAGTTCGCATCAGCCCCTTTGAACTGCTCCTTCGCAAAGTGTCACCCGAAGGCCATGCTCGGGAATGGCGGTTTAATCCCGCCTGGACCCGGCTTGTCGCCGAAGAGCATGAGGAATTTGGCATCGCCCGCCTAGCCTTGGTTTCACGCGGACAGAGCATTGCCGTCGGGCATTTCTTGGGAGCGGACGACAAGGCAACCCTCCTGAAAGGCTTGTCCCGCGCCTTAGGCGAGGCCAAGCGGGGCCCTTTTTATTCGTAATCGGCGTTTAGCATCGGTTTCGGGTGTCCGAAGCATGATAGGCTTGTTAGGGGATGGCATGAATTGCAAGCGGAGCCCTGCATGACTGTTCTCGAAGCCGATTCAATCGCCGACTATGACAAAGTCCGCAAAACGCTAGCCTACATCACCGATCATTGGCGCGATCAACCCTCGCTGGATGAGATTGCGGAGCATGTGGGCCTGTCTGAGCCGCATCTTCATCACGTTTTTCGCCGGTGGTCCGGTCTATCTCCAAAAGCGTTTCTTCAAGCCATTACGCTCGATCATGCCCGCTCGCTTTTAAGAGACTCCGCTTCCGTGCTTGATACGGCCTATGAAGTTGGCCTTTCGGGCCCGGGTCGCTTGCATGATTTGTTTGTCACACATGAAGCCATGTCGCCGGGCGATTGGAAGGCGGGTGGATATGGTCTGACCTTGCGCTACGGCTACCATCCATCGCCTTTTGGCGAAGCCATAGCGGTCGCCACCGATCGAGGGCTATCAGGCTTAGGTTTTGTCGATGGCGGCGATCGTGCTGCTGCTCTGGCCGATATGGTCAGACGCTGGCCCAAGGCCATCTTTGTGCAAGATCAAGAATTGACGGCACCGCTTTCCGCCCGTGCGTTTGATCCGAGCCTCTGGAAGCCCGAAACACCCCTCCGCGTGGTATTTATTGGCACGGATTTCGAAGTTCGTGTCTGGGAAACCTTGCTTCGCATCCCGTTGGGTGGCGCCACAACCTATTCCACGCTTGCCGAAACCCTCGGCAAACCAAAGGCCGCCCGCGCGGTTGGGGGCGCCGTTGGGCGTAATCCAGTTTCGTTCGTTGTACCTTGCCACCGGGTCATTGGAAAATCCGGCGCATTAACCGGATACCATTGGGGCTTGACCCGCAAACAAGCCATTCTCGGGTGGGAAGCGGGCCAGATTGGCAGCATCAAAGAATAAAACACGACGACAAACTGTAGATTCTTCGCCTTTGATGGCGAAACGCTTCTTGAAGCCTCTAGGACACCCCCCTATATACCCCCTCGAAGCTGGACCGCATGGTCCGAAATTTTGGAGATCGGCAAAGACCTTAAAAGGCAAAGCGCCTTTTATCTTTTTGTCAGCGTCGGCACCGCCATTGGGGTCCGATGATCTCGCTATGACAGGGGAAGCAATAGTATGGCAAAAGTTATTGGTATTGATCTTGGAACAACCAATTCCTGCATCGCAGTGATGGACGGTTCAACTCCAAAAGTGATTGAAAACGCCGAAGGCGCGCGCACGACACCGTCGGTCGTAGCTTTCACCGATTCAGATGAGCGCCTCGTTGGCCAGCCTGCTAAACGGCAAGCCGTCACCAATCCTGAGGCGACGTTCTTTGCCATCAAGCGTTTGATCGGTCGTACCTATGCCGATCCGATGACGCAAAAAGATAAGGGCCTCGTGCCTTATGAAATCGTGAAGGGCGGCAGCGGCGATGCATGGGTGAAGGCCCGTGGCACGACCTATTCGCCATCCCAGATTTCGGCCTTTATTCTGCAGAAAATGAAGGAAACGGCAGAAGCCTTCCTCGGAACAGGCGTCACCCAAGCCGTTATCACCGTTCCTGCCTATTTTAACGACGCTCAGCGTCAGGCCACCAAAGACGCGGGCAAGATCGCTGGTCTTGAAGTCCTTCGTATTATCAACGAGCCAACCGCAGCCGCTCTTGCATACGGCCTCGACAAGAAAAAGGCCGGCACGATTGCCGTTTATGACCTTGGCGGCGGTACGTTTGACGTGTCGATTCTCGAAATTGGCGACGGCGTATTCGAAGTGAAGTCGACGAATGGTGATACCTTCCTCGGCGGTGAAGACTTTGACATGCGTCTTGTTGAATATTTGGCGGACGAATTTAAGAAAGAGCAGGGCATTGATCTCAAAAAGGACAAGCTCGCCCTCCAACGTCTGAAGGAAGCCGCTGAAAAGGCCAAGATTGAGCTTTCATCCGCCGCGCAAACGGAAATCAACCTCCCTTACATCACGGCCGACGCATCGGGTCCAAAGCATTTGACGCTCAAGCTGACCCGCTCGAAATTTGAAGCCTTGGTCGATGATCTCGTTCAAAAGACGATTGAGCCCTGCAAAAAGGCTCTCAAGGACGCAGGCCTTAAGGCAGGCGATATTGATGAAGTGATCTTGGTCGGCGGCATGACCCGCATGCCTAAGGTTCAAGAAGTCGTTAAAAACTTCTTCGGCAAAGAGCCGCACAAGGGCGTTAACCCGGACGAAGTGGTTGCCATTGGTGCAGCCGTACAGGCTGGCGTGCTTCAGGGCGATGTTAAGGACGTTCTCCTCCTCGACGTCACCCCATTGTCGCTCGGTATTGAGACGCTTGGTGGCGTGTTCACCCGTTTGATTGATCGTAATACGACCATTCCAACGAAAAAGAGCCAAGTGTTCTCGACGGCGGAAGTCAATCAAAGCGCCGTCACCATCCGCGTTTTCCAAGGCGAGCGCGAAATGGCTGCGGACAACAAGGCGCTTGGCCAGTTCGATCTCGTTGGCCTGCCACCTGCACCCCGCGGCGTTCCACAGGTTGAGGTGACGTTCGATATTGATGCGAACGGTATCGTGAATGTGACTGCCAAGGACAAGGCCACGAATAAGGAACAGCAGATCCGTATTCAGGCATCGGGAGGCTTGTCAGATTCTGAAATCGAGAAAATGGTCAAGGATGCTGAGGCGCATGCGAGCGAGGACAAAGTACGTCGCGAGCTAGTCGAAGCCAAAAATCAGGCAGAAAGCCTCATCCACTCGACCGAGAAGTCGGTTTCGGAGCATGGCGATAAGGTTTCGGCAGGCGATAAGTCAGCCATTGAATCGGCAATCGAGGCTCTGAAGACGGCGCTAGCGGGTGAAGATCCAGAGACCATCAAGGCACGCACGACGGATCTTATGCAGGCTTCGATGAAGCTCGGTGAGGCCATGTATGCTGCTGGTCAAAGCGAAGGTAACCATGAACATGAAGGACATCACGACGATGCACATGGTAAGGATGACGTGATCGACGCCGACTTCCGCGAAGTAGGCGACGACGACAAGAAAAAGCGGGCCTGAGCGTAGCCGTTTTTCAACATAAGACCCGGCACATCACTGTGTCGGGTTTTGTTGTGAGAAGGCCACTTTCCGCGTTCGAAACGGATTAAGTATGGATCAGGCATGAGCAAGCGCGATTACTATGAAATACTTGGCGTCGACCGTTCGGCGACCGAGGCTGATCTTAAATCAGCCTTCCGCAAACTTGCGATGCAACACCATCCCGACAAAAATCCCGGAAATTCCGAAGCCGAAGCAAAATTCAAAGAATTAAACGAGGCCTATCAGATTTTATCGGATGGTCAGAAGCGTGCTGCCTATGATCGCTTTGGTCATAACGCGTTTGAACAAAACGGCGGGGGCGGCGGCTTTAATGGCGATTTTGGATCGTCAATGGCTGATATTTTTGAAGATTTATTCGGTGGCATGGGCGGCCGCAGCCAACGCCGTTCGGATGGCCGCGAACGGGGATCAGACTTACGATACAATTTGGAAATTGCTCTTGAGGATGCGTTTAACGGCAAAACGGAAACGCTGACGATCCCGACAGCGGTTACCTGTGAGCCATGCAGTGGAACAGGCGCAAAGCCGGGGACAAAGGCAAAAGCCTGTCCGACCTGCGGCGGCCAAGGGCGAGTTCGCGCGAGCCAAGGCTTCTTCTCGATTGAGAGAACATGCCCAAAGTGCCAAGGGCGTGGAGAAATCATCCAAGATCCTTGCGCCTCGTGCCGCGGCGCGGGTCGCGTTACGACGGATCGGACGCTTTCGGTCAATATTCCTCCTGGTGTTGAGGATGGAACGCGTATTCGCCTATCGGGTGAAGGCGAAGGTGGGTTACGTGGTGGCCCATCGGGCGATCTTTATATTTTTCTTTCGATCAAATCCCATCGCTATTTCCAAAGAGATGGGGCCGATCTTTATTGCCGTGTGCCAATATCGATGGTTACGGCAGCTCTTGGCGGTGAATTGCGCGTTCCGATGATGGACGGCGAGATGAAATCAGTCTCGGTTCCAGAAGGCACGCAGTCGGGCAAACAGATCAAATTGCGCGGCAAAGGAATGCCGGTCTTACGGTCGCGGGATCATGGCGATCTTTACATTCAGGTTTCTGTCGAGACACCACAAAAACTAACACCGCGTCAAAAAGAGCTTCTCAAGGAATTTGAGACCGAAAGCTCAAAAGATACGCAGCCTGAAAGCGCCGGATTTTTCAATAAAATGAAAGAGTTTTTCGCAGGCGGACCCGAATAAACGTAATTATCCGAATTGTTTAGCCTGACGATAACCGCTCTGATCTCGTCATGGCTTTCAAGAACGATTTACACGACGCCTCCCGCTTTTTTAGGGCGTGGATAGACGGTCCAATGGTCATGGGTGCGATAGCGCCTTCCGGCAACGCACTTGCTACCGTGGTCGCAAAGCAGGTTGATCCTAAATCTCATGGTCCAGTCATTGAGCTTGGACCGGGCACGGGCTCAATGACGGATGCGCTTATTAAACGCGGTGTCGACCCCAAAAGATTGATCCTTATCGAATTCAATAAGGCATTTTGCGACGCATTGGAGGATCGATTTAAAGGTGCCATGATCCTTCATGGCGACGCCTATCAGATTGGGAATGTGCTTAAAAACCTTCATATAAACCCTGTCGCAGCGGTTGTTTCGGGGTTGCCGTTATATTCTCGCCCGCAAGCAGAGCGGATTCGCCTCGTTAGCGATGCATTTCGTTATATGGCCCCTGGGGCTCCTTTTATCCAATTCACCTACGCCGCAACGTCCCCTATTCCCATCGATTGCCCTGATATTTCGGCGGAAGGATTGCCATTGGTATGGCTTAATCTTCCACCGGCTCGCGTTTGGATATACCGCGAAAAGTCAAAGCGCTTGATATAACCGCTCGAATCTGGGATCGCAGACTGCTGTTCCAGAAAAGAGTGTCGAGCGATGTCTAAAATTGAACCACGCGACCGGATGATTGTAGCGCTCGACCTTCCGAGCGTTGATGATGCCCAAGCGATGATTAAGCAGCTTGGCGACAGCGTGACGTTTTATAAAATTGGGATGGAACTGGTTTATGCTGGCGGTCTTGATCTCGTTCGTCAGCTTTCTTCAAACGGGAAAAAAGTATTTTTAGATTTAAAGCTCCACGACATTCCAAATACCGTCGAAAAGGCAACGCAAAGGGTCGCGGATTTAGGTGCTACTTTTTTGACCGTGCACGCGTTTCCGCAGACGATGAAAGCGGCTGTGAAGGGTAAGGGTTTGAGCCCGCTGCAAATTCTCGGTGTTACCGTGATGACGTCTTATGATGATTCCGACCTTATTGAAGCCGGATATTCTATGGGTGTTCGAGATTTGGTCGCCCACCGTGCACGGCAAGCCAAGGCCATTGGAATTAATGGACTCATCCTATCGCCTGAAGAAGTAGCTGGCATGCGCGCACTCATCGGTCCCGCGCTTCAGCTGATTACCCCTGGAATTCGACCAAAAGGGGCAGAAAAGGGCGATCAAAAGCGGGTAATGACGCCGGGGGAAGCGATCACCGCAGGCGCCGATTATCTCGTCATCGGACGACCGATTACCTCAGCCACGGACCCTAAAAGCATCGCGGATGCTGTAGTTGACGAAATTTCATCGGCGCTTGGTTGACCAAGCCCTGCCAATCGCGTTTTGTGCGGCAATCGAATTGTTCTAGCGGAAGAGAATTGTCCCGATGTCTGGCACGCGCATTATTGTCATAGGTTCTGCCGGTCGGATGGGCCGAATGTTGATTGAGACTATCCATGAAACGGAAGGTGCCATACTGGTAGGCGCTATTGAGCGAGAAGCCTCGCCGTTTCTGGGCAAAGATTCGGGGCTAGTGGCCGGAATCGGTGAAAACGGCATTCCAATTACCGATGACCCGTTGGTTCTGTTTGCAAAGGCGGATGCGGTTATTGATTTCTCAACGCCAGCATCGACAACACATTACGCGGCATTAGCCGCACAAGCGCGCATTGTGCATGTTATCGGGACCACCGGATTGGCGTCTGAGGATATCGCCAAATTGGACGCGGCGGCGCGGCATGCGGTTATTGTTCGCTCCGGCAATATGAGCCTTGGCGTCAATTTGTTGGCCGCTTTAGTGAAGCGCGTTGCGCAAACGCTTGGCGAAGACTTCGATATCGAAATACTTGAAATGCACCACCGCTTAAAAGTAGATGCGCCATCCGGAACCGCATTATTACTGGGCGAGGCCGCTGCCGAGGGCCGCGGTATTCCTCTTGATGACGCCCATTCCGTACGCTCAAGAGACGGCCACACCGGCCCCCGCGACAGCGGTTCGATTGGCTTTGCTACGCTTCGCGGTGGAACAGTCGTTGGTGAACATAGTGTTATTTTTGCTGGACCATCGGAGCGGATTACACTTTCACATAGCGCTGAAAACCGCGGCATATTTGCCCGCGGTGCCGTAAGAGCAGCGCTTTGGGGACAAGGCAAAAAGCCTGGACTTTATTCAATGATGGATGTGCTTAATTTGGGCGATATTTAAAATCGCTTTTGATCTTAGGAGACTAATATGGATCGGGTGCTTGTACTCGTTCGTCACGGCCAAAGTGATTGGAACCTGAAAAATCTTTTTACTGGATGGAAAGATCCGGATTTAACGCCGCAGGGCGTTACAGAGGCGAATGCCGCCGGCCAACGTCTTAAAGAATTGGGTTTAATCTTCGATGTCGCTTATACTTCCGCTCTAACGCGTGCTCAGCATACGTGTCGGTTGATTTTGGACCAACTTGGCCAATCTGATCTTCATACCATCCGCGATCAGGCCTTAAATGAGCGGGATTATGGGGATTTGTCTGGCCTTAATAAGGATGATGCTCGCGCCAAATGGGGTGAGGATCAGGTTCATTTATGGCGCCGATCTTATGATGTCCCGCCTCCCGGTGGCGAGAGTCTGAAAGATACGCTCGCTCGCGTTTTACCTTATTATTGTCAGGAAATACTTCCCCGAGTCTTGCGCGGTGAGCGGGTTATAGTTGCGGCGCATGGTAATTCTTTGCGGGCTCTGGTCATGATTTTGGATGGTCTAACACCCGAAACGATTCCAAGCATGGAATTGGATACAGGTGTTCCACTTGTCTATCATTTGAAGGCGGATTCGACGGTTGAATCTAAAAAGGTTCTAAAGGCTTGATGGAAATAGCTATTTTAGATGGCGAAGAGGCACGGCGACGGATACCGGAGCTAGCTCTTGTTCTTCAAGATTGTGTTGCGAAGGGCGCTTCCGTTAGTTTTATGAATCCATTTAGTCTTGCGGAGGCGATTGGATACTTCACCGATATTTCCGAGTCGGTTGCGAGACAAGAAATTATACTTTTTGCTGCAATCGAGAAGGGTCGCGCTGTCGCAACGGTTCAGCTGCACCCAACATGGAAGCCCAATCAGCCTCACCGGGCTGAAATTGCAAAAATGCTGGTCCATTCGGTCCATCGGAAGCAAGGGATTGGTCAAAAACTACTCGAAACGGCGGAAATCGAGGCTAAGAAAAGAGGCTATACGCTGCTGACGCTTGATACGGCGTCGGGGGAAGCCGAGAGACTTTACACGCGAGTTGGGTATATAAAAGCTGGAGCGATACCTAATTATGCACTTTGGCCCGATGGTGGGTATTGCGATACAGTATTTTATTACAAATTAATCGATGGTTGAAGAAATACTCATCAAACCGGGTGTTTTTTACTATCCGGAATATTTTAGCCGTTCTATTCAAGAAGAATTGCGCGACGAAATATTGAGCTATTCCAATGAGTTAGGATGGTTTCAGCCGACGCTGCCGTGGTGGGGGACGCCTTTTTCGGTTAAGATGCTGAATTATGGTCCGTTGGGATGGGTTTCCGATAAATCTGGCTACCGTTATCAGCCAACCCATCCCGAAAATGGAGTAATGTGGCGGCCATTTCCGATAATCATCTCCAGTCTATGGAGTAGTCTAAACGCAGGATTCGATAATCCCGAAGCATGTTTGATTAATTACTATCACGCCCAAGCCCGCATGGGGCTGCATCAGGACCGAGACGAGCAAGATTTGACGGTCCCCGTGATCTCGGTCTCGCTTGGTGACACCGCCTTGTTCAGGATCGGAACCTCGGACCGCAAGGGACCGACCCAATCATTAAAATTGAAGTCGGGCGATGTCCTCGTTTTTGGCGGACCGGCAAGGCTCGACTTCCACGGCATTGATCGGATTTATCCCGGGACCTCGACCCTTCTACCGGAAGGCGGCAGGATCAACATGACACTGCGGCGGGTAACAAAATCCGAGGCTTGAAGGGCCCTTTAGGCGACCGCGTCGACCCCGCCATTGGCTGGACCTTTTGGGCCTCCTTTGGCAACGCCTACCAAGGCTGGACGCAAGACGCGCTCGCCTATGACGAAGCCTGCCTGCACCACTTGAGTGACGGTACCAGCGGTAACCGTTGCATCTTCAACCTCGAACATGGCTTGATGCAGGTTAGGATCGAATTTTTCGCCTTTGGGCTCGAGCTTTTTAATGCCGTGGCGCTCAAGCGTTTTCAGCAAGTCCCGCTCAATCAATTCAACGCCTTCGATCAGGGCTTTAAAAGGACCTTCAGCACTGCTCATCGCGTCGGCAGGAATGCTTTCGATGCCGCGTCGTGCGTTATCGGCTACCGTTAACATATCACGAGCAAATCCCGTGACGGCATAGGCTCTGGCATCGGCGACTTCTTTTTCAGTTCGGCGACGAAGATTTTCCATATCTGCCAAGGTCCGAAGCGCTTTATCCTTAAGGCTGGCGTTTTCGGCATTAAGTGCTTCGATTACGGCAAGGATTTCCGCTTCTGTCTTTTCAGATCCGGCGGCGTCAGCAGGGGTGGCGTCGTGTGCAGGCTTGTCAGTCATGGTACCCAATCGATGATGAATGGAAAAATTTTATATGCCCGATATCAGGTGTGCGGATTAGAAAATCAAGGTCTATCAAAGTAATTAGACACAATCTGCCTTACTTCTTGCATGAATTACCTATCTGACGCCGAAAAGTTCGAGGAGTGTTTTCCGAATTGAGCCCTGCCGAGTGGCGTTACCAATTTTTCCTCCCGTCAGATCGGTGACGTAGAATACGTCAACCAACTTCTCGCCAATGGTTGCAATGTGGGCTGAGGCGATATTGAGGTTCAATTTGCCGAGTATCGTGGTGAGTTCATAGAGAAGACCGGGTCGATCCAGTCCCGAAACTTCGATGACGGTAAATCGACTCGATGCATTGTTATCGATCACAACTTCTGGAACAACGGAGAAGGCTTTTGATGCTTGGCTCCGTTGAGGCGTCCGAGCCGCGACGGCATCTGAAATTTTAATTTCGCCCTTCAGTGCTTTCTCAATTCCGTGAGCGATACGATTGGCGCGCCTTAATTCATCATCATCTTCATCAAAGGCCCGTGAAACGAAGATTGTATCCAGTGCAAGGCCGTCATTTGTGGTAAAAATCTGGGCATCAACAATATTGGCGCCCGCAGCGGCACAGGCGCCCGTGATAATAGCGAGCAATCTCGGATGATCCGGCGCGGATACGGTTAGTTCGGTTATGCCCCGAAACTTATCCGTCGCAACTTCGGTTGAAAGCATACGCATTTCCCGTTCAGCTGCATAAAGAAAATGAGCGTGCTTAATCCGTCGCTGAAGATCAACTTTTAGCCAATACGCTGGATAGTGTCTTGAGACATAGGTGTCTAATTCAATATCCGTCCAGTTAGGTAACGCGCGACGTAATTCTTCTTGAGATGCTCTTACCCTTTGCTCGCGATTGATCGTGGAGTGGCCGCCCGCTAAAACGATTTCCGTTTCCCAAAAAAGCGTCCTAAGCAATTGTCCTTTCCAGCCATTCCAAACCCCGGGTCCAACGGCTCGAATGTCACAAACCGTTAAAACCAAAAGCATGCGAAGCCGCTCAAGGGTTTGTACAGTGGCGGCAAAAGCCTCGATTGTGGCTTGGTCTGAAAGATCACGACTTTGTGCAACCGTCGACATATCCAAATGATGCTCGATCAACCAAGCCACCGCTTCCGTCTCTGCTTCGTTCAGGCCAAGTCTTGGGCATAGACGTCGCGCAACTTTCGCCCCCGCGATCGAGTGATCTTCGGGTCGTCCTTTCGCTACATCATGAAGAAAAAGCGCAACATGCAAGATGCGCAAATTTCGGATCATTGGAATGATTTCATGCGCGACCGGAAGCTCAGTAGCGTGGCGCCCAGCCTCAATTTCCGCGAGCGCACCCAATGAACGCAAGAGATGCTCATCGACGGTGTAATGATGGTACATATTGAATTGCATCATAGCAACAACACGGCCAAATTCTGGAACAAATTTTCCTAAAACCCCCGCTTCATTCATCCGTCGCAAGGTGATTTCTGGTGAATTTTTTGACACGAGCAATTCGACAAAAAGTCGATTGGCCTCGCTGCTTGATCTGAGAGTTGAGTCGACAAGTTTAAGAGACTGCGTGACAAGACGAGCAGCGTGGGGATGGATGGCTCGATTTAAACTATCGGCCACATGAAACAAACGTATTAAATTAACGGGGTCGCGGGTAAAAACATCATCATCCGAAACGGTTAAACGCTCATTTTCAAGAATGAAATCTTTTGAACCCGCAACCGCATTGTTCTTTCGCTTCAAACGACCGACAAAACGGTTAAGGCCTGATGCCGGTTTTGCATGTCTCGCTTCAAGCGCGGCACAGACAATGGCGGTCAGATCACCAACGTCTTTTGCAACAAGAAAGTAGCGTTTCATAAAACGCTCGACGGCGGATAATCCGCCATGACTGGCATAGCCGAGACGTTGGGCGATGATGGGTTGAATATCGAAAGAGAGACGTTCTTCAGAACGGTTTGTCACGAAATGTAGTTGCGAACGCACGCGCCATAAAAACTCTTCACAGCGAAGAAAAAGTTGACGCTCTTCTTTGCTAAAGAGTCCTACGTCGACAAGATCGTTTACGTCACGAACTTGATAGACATATTTAGCAATCCAAAACAGCGTATTCAGAT
Source organism: Beijerinckiaceae bacterium (assembly GCA_026461505.1). Lineage (GTDB taxonomy): Bacteria > Pseudomonadota > Alphaproteobacteria > Rhizobiales > Beijerinckiaceae > CAIUPE01. Next base: position 3,207 of record JAPJMW010000102.1, on the reverse strand, counting down.
CGCGAAGTCCACCTTTTCCATCTTTAACATTTGGCTCGACGAGATAGCGCGATGACCCTGCTCTTGAGACGCGTGCTTCTCTTTCCGCAAGCTTGGCAGCTACAAATTCAGCTGCTGTACCACTCACAATTTCAAGCTCGTAACGCTTTTGAAATTCAGAAAATAATCCGGCGTTACCGGTCAATAATCGTGCTTCGAGTAAAGCCGTTCGAATGGTCATATCCGCTTTGCCTTCGCGAATACATTCTTCGACGGTGCGAACAGAATGACCGACTTTTAATTTGAGATCCCAAAGAGCATAGAGAATAATTTCGATCACGCTCTCGGACCAAGGCGTTGCCTTATAGGGTAGGAGGATCAGTAGATCGATATCGGAGCCCGGTGCGAGTGTTCCTCGACCATAACCGCCAACGGCGGCAATTGACATTTTCTCGGCGAAAGACGGGTTTGCTGAAGGATAAAAAATGTTGGTTGCTACCTCAAAGAGGGCACCAATAATTTCATCCATGACGCTTGAAAGTGCTGTCACGCATTCGATGCCGTTACGTCCCTCATTCAATAAGCGCTCAGCGTTTTGCCGACCTTCCGCGAGTGTTTGTCTTAGGATTGCGACAACAGCCTGTCGTCTTATGGCCATATCCGCGTCGCCGGCTGCGGCCGCTCTGGCGGCAGACAGCAATGGAGATATTTCAATGGGCTCGGGAGCAGAACGATTGACCATGTGTGCCTGTCTAAGAGTGCTTTGACCAAAGGGTGGTTGGCTAAGTTTTACGCTCTCCGGCCACCCATTATGACTTTATCACCTATTTGAAGCCTTGCTGCAAAGCCCATAGGCGATTAGTGAGGGGTAATCATCGATGGAGCGATAAATGGACGACGAAGATTTAGTTATTGTAAAAGATTGTAACGGAACGCGGCTCCATGATGGTGACACGGTTCATGTGATCAAGGACCTTAAGGTCAAGGGTACATCATCTGTTATCAAGCAGGGCACCAAAGTGAAGGGTATTCGCCTAACGGATGTGGCCGATGAGGTGGAATGCCGGGTCGATAATATTAAAGGCCTTGTGCTCAAGACCCAATTTCTAAAGCGCGTCAACTGACGCGCTTTACGCTTTAACGCTTTGATTCGATGGCATCCCAGATGGCGGCAGCCAGGTCTGGGCCACCTAAACGCTTGATGGCACGAAGTCCCGTTGGCGAGGTGACGTTAATCTCGGTGAGGTTACCGTCGATGACGTCGATGCCGACAAAGATCAAGCCAAGCTCGCGCAGCATTGGGCCAATTCGCTCACAAATTTCACGCTCCCGCTTCGATAATTCGGTTGTCTCCGCAGCCCCGCCCCGCACCATATTGGAGCGGATATCGTCACCCGTTGGCACGCGATTAACGGCACCGAGTGCCACGCCATCAACGAGAATGATTCTTTTATCGCCCTCGACCACTTTCGGTAGAAACCGTTGAATGACCCATGGCTCGCGGAAGGTAACGGAGAACAAATCATAGAGAGAACCGAAATTCGGATCTTTCGCGCTGACTTTGAACACCGCTGCACCGCCATTGCCATAAAGCGGCTTCATCACAACATCGCCGTGTTCACGGCGGAAGGCCTCGATTTCAGCCTTGTCGCGCGTGACAAGCGTTGGGGGCATCAAGTCCGGAAATTCGGTGACCAATATTTTCTCAGGCGCATTGCGTACCGATGCCGGATTGTTCACGACCAATGTTTTGGGATGGATGCGTTCCAGCAAATGCGTTGTGGTAATATAGGCCATATCGAAAGGCGGATCTTGGCGGAGAAGGATTACATCCATCGTCGAAAGGTCGTGACGGATGGCAGGCTCAATGGTGACATGATCGCCTTTAACGTCGCGCACCGTTACTGCTGATACAAGCGCGCTAACGACGCCGTCCCGCATCGCGAGTGTGTCGGGCGTGTAATAAAACAGCGTGTGGCCGCGTGATTGTGCTTCGAGCATCAAGGCGAAGGTTGAATCACCCGTAATGTTGATCTTTTCGATGGGGTCCATTTGGACCGCTACACGGAGTTGAGCCACGCTTAAAGTCTCCTCAAAGGAATATGGGTCTCATTTACGCGAAAGGAAGCGAGAATGCATCCTCGATATGATAGGGCAGCCGATAGGGACGGACGATCACCGCATCACATCGTAAGACATGGTCGGCTGCCCAAGGATTGCGCATCAGCCAATGATCGACGGCGGAGGCAAATCGGTTAATTTTTCTGGCATTAATCGCCTCAATACCGGATTCTAAATCCTTCCTCGCTTTGACCTCGACAAAGGCTACGAGGTCTTTGCGCATGGCGATTATATCAATCTCTCCGTCGCGAGCGAGATAGCGGCGCGCTAGGACGCGATAGCCTTTCGCAAACAGATAAAAAATGGCGATCCATTCAGCGATATGTCCCCATTTTAAAGCCTTTTGTCGGCTTTGCTTTGAGCGGGCCATTTAGTCGGCTCCACGCGCCAGCGCGACGGCCCGAGTATAGACTTGGCGACGGGGTAGACCAGTCTCCTCGACGGTTACAGCTGTGGCATCTTTGACGGAAAGATGCGTCAGATGGTGACGAAGCCGTTCATCCAAGCCTGCATCGCTTCGCACGACGTCGGTTTCGGCGGAAGGTGGGCCAATCAAGACAACAATTTCACCTTTCGGGGTTGCTGCTGCTTCATATTCGGCGGCAAGCGTCGATAGCGTCCCGCGTTTGACGGTTTCGAATAGTTTTGTCAGTTCACGGGCGACCGCTGCCGGACGATCACCAAGGATTTCTGCCGCATCGGCCAGCATTGCGGCTAAACGACGGGGTGATTCGAAAAAGACCAGTGTGGATGGAATAGGCGCAAGGAGGGATAGGCGTTCGCACCGCGCGGATGATTTTGGAGGCAAAAAGCCTTCGAAAAAGAAGCGATCGGTCGGCAAACCCGCCGCAACAAGTGCGGCGAGGACGGCGGAGGGTCCTGGAACGGGCGTAACCTTTAGGCCTTCTTCAAGAACGGCTTCGACGAGCTTATAGCCCGGGTCGGACACGAGCGGTGTGCCTGCATCCGAGATCAAAGCGAGCGCTTCACCGGAATGCAGTCGTTTCAAGACCTTTGGCCTCATCTCTGCCGCATTGTGCTCGTGATATGGAATGAGCGGGGTCGTAATTCCATAATGGGCCAACAAAGTGCGGCTGACGCGCGTGT
>JAPJMW010000101.1 GCA_026461505.1 Beijerinckiaceae bacterium | reverse complement strand
GGCACGCCCTATTTCGACGGTTGTTTGCCCATTGAAATCATGGCGGAGCGGGGCCGCGAGACGTTGCGGCATGGACCGATGAAGCCTGTAGGTCTCACCAATCCGAGAAACCCCACGGTTAAACCTTATGCGATTGTTCAACTTAGACAGGATAACGCATTGGGAACGCTATATAATATCGTTGGATTCCAGACAAAATTGAAATATGGCGAACAGGCGAAAGTGCTGCGGATGATCCCTGGCCTTCAGAATGCCGAATTCGCACGGCTCGGCGGGCTCCATCGCAATACTTACCTCAACTCGCCCCGTCTTCTCGACCCAACGCTTCAACTCAGCGCTCTGCCGAGGCTCCGTTTCGCCGGACAAATTACCGGTTGCGAAGGCTATGTCGAAAGTGCCGCCATAGGTCTAGCGGCCGGACGTTTTACGGCGAGCGAGGCAATAGGAAATACGCTGCCGCCGTTTCCGCCAACGACAGCCCTCGGCGCGTTGATCAATCATATTACCGGTGGGCATATTGAGACGATTGATGCGGGTCCGCCATCGTTCCAACCCATGAATGTTAATTTTGGGCTCTTCCCGCCGGTTGCCTTCGATAAAAACGATGCGAATGGCAAACGTCTCAAGGGCACTGAAAAGTCGGTGGCCCGCAAAAGAGCGCTTACGGCGCGTGCGGCCATCGATATGGATGAGTGGATCAAGAGCGCAGCTGAGAAAAGCTAAAGCCGTTTTGTGCGTATCGCTCGCCAGAACCGGAAGATCAACGCGAGGCGAGACGGTTCGATCATGCTGGTAAAAGGGTCGTAGTTCCTTTTTTCCATTGCCCTTAATGCGGGTTCAATGCTCGCAAGCGATATGAAGGCTGGAAATAAATCGTCAGGAAGCTTTTTTAATTCAGATTTTGCGAGTGTTAAATGATGCCGAACAAGCGAACGCATCTCACGTAAGACTGCCTCAATCGAAGCGGATGAACGCCGTTTTAAAAGTTCTTCAGACGATACTTCATTTTTACTCAATAGATCGGCAGGCACATAAATTTGTCCGCGCGACGCGTGCCATGGAAACGCTTTCAGCAGCGCCGTTATGCCGAAGGCAACGCCCGCATGGCCGCATAAATCGGCGGCTGAATAAGGCCTTCCATCGGATAGAATAAGCAGTGAAAGCTGGAAGAGCGCCGAAGATGTCTCGCCGCAATAGGCTTCAAGATCATGAACGCTTGGCATCGGATCGTCATAAAGGTCAAATACCCGCGCATCGATCAAATTGACGAGCCCTGTGACGGGTAAATGATAGTCCGCTATGTTCTTTAAAAGCGGTCCCGCAATAGGATGGGCTGAAGCATCGCCCTCGCCTTTTCCGATTAAGGCATCCCGCCACCATTGCAGGCGAATTTCGCCGATCATGGGTTCTGATACCAGTTCGCGGGTTCGCACAATATCGAGATTAAACGCGTAAAGTGCTGCCAATGCAGCCCGATGCTTTACGGGCGCGAATAGGCAGGTGAAATAGCGCTCAGGATCGGCCTGTTTGAGGGCATTAAGGCAATAATCACCTTCCGATGCGTTGTTCATCAGTCAATCAATCGCAATCAGAGCGGCAGCAACACGCCTGCCTTCATTCATCAAGACATTATAGGTGCGTGCGGCAGCGGTCGTTGTCATGGGATCAACGCCCAGTTTGAGTTCCCTGAACCGCCAACGGATATTTTCATCTAAATAAGCCGGATTTTTTCCAGTACCGATAAGCACAAGATCAATATCGCTTGCTTCGGCAAACAAGGGTTCAAACGAAGACACGCTTATTTCTGAAGCAGCCTGAACGGGCCAAGCATATATGCCCGATGGTAAAATCAGTATGGATCCGCGATGCGACATCTCGGCAAACCGAAATCCACCATTGCCGACCGCATCCAATAGATGCCGCCCCGGAACAAAGCCCTCATAGCGGGCCTCGCTCATTTCACCTTCTGGGCGTTTTCGTCGTTTGGTAGTTCGGTTTCATTGGC
>JAPJMW010000100.1 GCA_026461505.1 Beijerinckiaceae bacterium | reverse complement strand
GGGTTCCGCCCTGTTTGAGCGAAGCGCCCGCCAGATTGACCTCACGAGTTTTGGCGAAGAATTTGCGCCCCGTGTCCGGGAAATTCTTCGATCGGTGGATGAACTGGGCGATTTAGCCCGCGCCTCCCAAGATCGGCCAGTCGGACGCCTACGTATCGGCGTGATTCCCACCATTGCGCCCTATCTCTTGCCCAACATCATCGGCCATCTGACGAGACTTTATCCGGATTTGGATATCCATGTCCGCGAAACGCTAACGCCCAGGCTTTTGCATGAGCTGGCCGCCGGCAAGATCGATACCGCCATTGTCGCCCTACCTGTCTCGGAGCCCGCTTTCACGGAAATTGCTTTGTTTCAGGAAGATTTTGTCCTCGTCCGCCCAAGTGAAGACCACGACAAGCCCATACCCAATATCGAAACGCTCAGAGAGATGAGGCTTTTGCTGCTCGAAGAAGGCCATTGCTTTCGCGAGCAAGCTTTGTCGTTCTGCCAGATGCACGCCTCAATGCCGCGCGAATTGCTCGATGGCAGCTCGCTTTCAACGCTTGTTCAAATGGTAGGTTCAGGGATTGGCGTCACCCTCATCCCCGAAATGGCGATAGGTGTCGAAACGCGATCGGCTTCCGTTTCCATCGCGCGGTTTAATACCCCGAAACCATCGCGCACCATCGGCATGATTTGGCGCAAGACAAGCCCTCTGACGCAACAGCTTTCGCAAATCGCCGATGTCGTCAGGGAATCGGCAAATAGCATAAGGCGATAATATAAAAATACGAATCTTCAACGAAAGCCGCATGGCGGGCGCCATCTGTTTGGGCCAATCATCGAAGTCGGATCAAAGCCGCCCTCATCGATCTAACGCAAAGTTTATGAGGACCCCTTTTCCTTTAGCCGTCCTTGCCGTAGTCCTGTTTGCAGATGCTTTGGCGAAGCAAGTGCGTTGTTTAGGTAAAATTCGTGTCGTTCAGTTCAGTGCCGTTCTGGCTCTATTTTGGATTTTTGTTGATCGCTTTGTTGGTGGGCAGCCGCTCTATCAGCCATCCATGGCTCTTTTTGCTGCGAAGCTTTTTTCCGAATTGGCAATTCTACCACGCGCTCGGCCATACACCGCGGATCTATTGGCGGAGCGTTTCCTCAAACACCGATGATAGCCAACGGTCTGATTGGCATCCCTTACTCACACACCATCAGCGGCAATTAATCCACCTATTGTATAATCCATTCGTCAATCTTACCCATTTGCAACAAACGCTTATCGATCAGCTCGCCAATGATCTCGCGGATCGTGACGATGCCGAGCATATGCAAACATGGGTTTCGTATCGAATGGTTGAGCGATTGGTGCGGGAGAAAATTATCGCGCAGGGTACCATCGGCCCAGGCTTTCAATTTTGTCTCTGCCTCCCGCACATTTCAACGCCTGTCGATTTTTCGAAAGACATTGCCCTGCAATCGCCGCCTTTGAGTTTAAGCGATGAGTGACGGTTTAACTCTATCGATAAGAGGGTGCGAAATTCTCTGCGGCATCAGCCTATTGATTCAAACGCTTGAATTTCTGCGGCTTACTTCTGTAACAGGCCCGAAAGGCGTCTGGGCCTTTGAGATTCAAGGCGGAGATCTATCACACGCTTCGCCTTATATGCAGGCCTGCTTCCGTTTTATGGCGCGCGAGAAAATCTACCAGGCGCACCTTATTCTACGTCTTTTCGCGGCCGTTGCTCTGATCGCCTTTGGTGCGTCTCTGCCCCTCATTCTCTTTCTATTTATAGGAACGCTTCTGCTGCTTACGCGTTGGCGTGGTGCCTTTAATGGCGGCAGTGATTTTATGACGATCGTCGTGCTCACAGGCCTCTTGATCGGCGTGTTAGGTAGCGCGATGGGACAGCATGAGATCGCTTGGCAGGCAGGCTTGATCTATATCGCCATTCATTCCGCCTCGTCTTATTTTTTATCGGGCGGCGTCAAGCTTTTCAATCCCGATTGGCGCTCTGGTAAAGCGCTTCCTTTGTTTCTGGATGGCGGTATTTATGGACCGCTTGCAAGTGATAGTTTGTTTCGAAACAGAGCAGTCGCCATTCTCTGTTCATGGGCCTTTATTC
>JAPJMW010000099.1 GCA_026461505.1 Beijerinckiaceae bacterium | reverse complement strand
GCACCCAACCACCAAAGTCCGGCGACGAAATAGCCAAAACCCAACAACCACCCCGATAAAGCGGCAATCCTGATGCTATCAGCACGATCAAGCAGCATAACTGCGACGCTGAGCGTCACCATCATCGCAGGCAAAAAGTCGAAGGGAGCCATCGATAGTGCACCAATCGCTCCCGCACAGAACGCCAAGGCATAGCGATAAAGCGTATGAGATTGGAACGCGATGTTTAGGAACCAAATGTCGCCCATCTAGCGGTTCACGCAGAACCCGCCTCAGACGGCGTTTCAGATGCTCCATCCGCGGGTTGATCTTTCCGGCGCCGTTTTACGACCGTTCGTTCTTTTTCATTGATGGCTTTTTGCTGAATTCTGACGCGCTTAACGCGCCGTGGATCGGCATCTAAGACTTCAAACTCCAAGGGACCTGGGCCCGGAATAATTTGTCCACGGACAGGAACGCGACCAGCCAACATCCCAACCAAACCGCCAACGGTCTCGATTTCCTCAGCATCTTCGCCTTGTGAAAGATCGATACCCACCACGGCGCTAACATCTTTTAGATCGGCTCTAGCATCGACCACGTGTGTGCCATCACCCGATGACACGATCATGGGTGTTTCTTCGAGATCATGCTCATCCTCGATTTCACCAACGACGATTTCGACCAAATCCTCAATCGAAACAAGACCGTCGGTCCCGCCATATTCATCGATCACTAGCGCCATATGGGTACGGGTGGTCTGCATCTTGACCAACAGATCCAATGCCAACATGGAGGGAGGAACAAACAAAACGGGCCGAAGAATTTTAGCCGCTGAGAGCGGAACAGAAAGGTCAAGCGAGCCTAGATCTGGTAGATCCGCTTCCGTTTTGCGGCGTCGAGAGCCGGGCTTCCGCTCGGCACGTTCGGCGATATAGTCTACAAAATCGCGGATATGAACCATGCCACGGGGGTCATCGAGCGTTTCACCATAGACAGGCAAACGCGAATGGCCGGCTGTTCGGAATACCCGCAATAATTCGCCGAGCGATATCTCGGCACCAACCGCAACAACATCGGCGCGCGGTACCATGACATTTTGAACGCGATTGGTGCGCAGGCCCAATACGTTCTTGAGCATATCGCGTTCGCGTTGCGAAAATTCGGCACCGATATCGGCTTCCGCCAGCGCATCCTCAATATCTTCCCGGATGGATGGCGCGTGCCGGATGCCTAGCCAAATTAACAAGCGCTCAAAAGGCCCAGCCGATCCAAGATCAGATGGCTTGGGATTTGGCGAAGATGTCGTGTCGTCGTTCATCGTACTCAACTTTGTGCCGTCAACGGACGATCGGCATACGGGTCCGGAATATCGAGGCTTGCGAGAATGGAAATTTCCAATGACTCCATCCGTTCGGCATCCGCCTCATTTATATGATCAAATCCCAAAAGATGTAAAAACCCATGCACAATGAGATGCGCATAATGATCAGCAAAAGCTTTTCCGTCATTGCGCGCTTCACGTTCTACGGTCTCATAGGCGATGATGATATCGCCTAAAAAGGGCGCGCGGGCTAGCTTTGTGGGTTCAACCGCGGGGAAAGATAGCACATTGGTGGGTTTATCAATCCCGCGCCATTCCTGATTAACGCTTTGGACGTGATCATCATCAGACAAAAGAACGCCGAGCTCGGCGCCATCGAGAAGCGAAATGCCTGCCTGTTCAGCTGCCGCTTCAAGGGCTCGCTCTGCGATTGCTTCCGCGTCGATAAGCGCGTCCCATAATGCGCTATCTTGCTCAATATCGGGACAGATTGTGGTCATGGTTGAGGTGTGCCTGATTTGGTCCGATCATCGCGGTCATAGGCCGTAACAATGCGTTTCACGAGCTCATGGCGCACAACATCAGCCTCGGCAAATCGGATACGGGCGATACCCTCAACCCCTTGCAAGACACGAGCAGCCTCCACCAATCCCGATTTTTGTCCGGGTGGCAAATCAATCTGCGATGGATCACCCGTTACGATCATTCGTGATCCCTCGCCTAAGCGGGTAAGCACCATTTTCATCTGCATGGATGTGGTGTTTTGGGCTTCATCCAGCAAGACCACCGCGTTGGTGAGCGTACGACCACGCATAAAGGCAAGTGGCGCAATCTCGATCATTCCGGTTTGTAGACCGCGCTCGACATGGCGGGCTTCCATGAAATCATACAAAGCGTCATAAATGGGTCGCAGATAAGGATCGACCTTTTCGCGCATATCGCCCGGCAAAAATCCGAGACGCTCACCCGCTTCAACAGCTGGCCGCGATAAAATAAGACGCTCAACAACACCTTGTTCGATCAATTGTACGGCATAGCCGACGGCAAGCCATGTTTTGCCCGTTCCGGCGGGGCCTTCCGCAAAAACCAGCTCGTTCTCTTTAAGCGCTTTCAAATAGGCATGTTGCGCAGCATTGCGGGCTTTAATACGCTTTTTACGGGTATTGATTTCATCAAAAGTCAGGCGATCGGGGGCTCCGGTCGTCGCGCTCGGGAAAAGCGAACCCTGCATGCCGGCTTCCTCAATAGCGCCATCAATGTCGCCTTTTGCGATCGTCAAGCCTTCGAGAACGCGTTCATTGAGACGTTCAAGCACAAAGCGCGCATGTTCGGTTTGTTCAGGGCTGCCTTTAAGCGTGACTTGATTGCCATTCGCCACGGTTTGAATACCGAGGCGTCGTTCGATATGGGCGAGATTTTGATCAAAATGGCCGAAAATCAAACCGGCCACACGGTTATCAGCGAAGGATAGACGAAGATCCGCTGATTCAATGATCCCTTGTTTACGAGGGGCATTCGGAAAACGCGTCGCGCCATCATTGGCTCTCAAGACTTTCTCCTCTTCAAGCAACCGCTCTTTCGCGGTTTGATAATTGACCGACAAGACTATTGGTTACGCTTTCAACAATATCGACGGACACAATCTGCCCGATAAGATCGGTACTGCCCTCAAACGCGACGGCCAGAAGATGCGGCGATTTTCCCGAAACCTGTCCGGGTTTACGGCCCGGCCGCTCAACCAAAATATCCAGCGTTCGACCAACCATCGATTCTTGAAAAGCACGTTGTTGTTTGGTCACCAAGGCCTGCAAAGACTGTAATCGAGCGTCTTTGACGGCTTCCGGAACCTGATCCGCCATATCAGCTGCGGGCGTGCCGGGTCTCGGGCTATATTTGAACGTGTAGGCGCTCGAAAATCCGACTTCTTCGACAAGCTGCATCGTGGCGGCAAAATCGGCATCCGTTTCACCGGGGAAGCCGACGATAAAATCCGAAGAGAAAGCAATATCCGGACGATAATGTTTGACGCGCGCGATCGCAGACCTGAAATCATCTACTGTGTGGCGCCGGTTCATAAGATCCAGAATGCGATCGGAACCTGACTGCACCGGTAGATGCAAATAGGGCATCAAAGCGGGATTATCCCGATGGGCGCGCGCCAGTGTCTCATCCATATCAAGCGGATGGCTTGTGGTGTACCTCAGGCGCGCAATGCCCGGCATGGCGGCTACATGATCGAGAAGGTGCGAGAGCGTAACCGGTTCACCCGCCTCATCCAAACCATGATAGGCATTTACATTCTGGCCTAGTAGCGTGATTTCACGGACGCCTGATGCGGTTAGACGCTCAATCTCGGCGGTAATTTCTTGAACCGTACGCGAATACTCCGAGCCTCGTGTATAAGGCACAACGCAGAAGGTGCAGAATTTATCGCAGCCTTCCTGCACGGTGACAAACGACGAAACACCTCGAGCACGGATGGTTTGCGGCGTCGGTGCAGGCAAAACGCCGAACTTGTCCTCAGTTGGAAATTCCGTCTCGACAACGGGCTTTTTAAGCGATTGTTGCAAGAGCGATGGAAGGTTCTGATAATTTTGCGGGCCAACTACCAGATCAACGGCGGGCGCGCGGCTAAGAATTTCAGCACCTTCCGCCTGCGCGACGCAGCCTGCAACAACAATACGCGTTTCAAGGCCTTGCCGTTTGCGGTTCCGTTTCATTTCGCGAATTCGGCCCAGTTCAGAATAGACCTTCTCGGCAGCTTTTTCGCGAATATGACAGGTGTTTAAGACGACAAGATCGGCTTCTTCGATATTGTCTGTTCCCGAATACCCTTCGCGTTCCAGAATGTCTCCCATGCGCTCGGCATCGTAGACATTCATCTGGCAACCGTAGGATTTTACGAAAACACGTTTTGCCGAAGCTGTGGTCATCCGTCTCGCCAGTGGTCAGGCCTAAAAAGCGTCGGGCGTAAAAGAAAGAGAATCAGGCCGACCCTTATATCATGCAGAGTATAATCGGTTAGTCGTCGACAAGAGAACTGAAAATCGCGCTTTCAAGCCAAATTCATGCGGCAATTCGACCGCGCATGATATCAGAGGCCCGAATTCGAATGGCATGCTCGGCGGCATTGGCCGCTAATTTCCGATTTTGGGCCACTTCACCAGTTAAAGGATCGCAAAATGAAATGATAATTTCGATTGGACCGCCCAACAGGATACCTTTGAAGTGCGGAACGAGATCCATATCGCCGTACCAAGCGATGCAGGGACGCTCGGCGCGCGGAATGGGTAAGCCCATCCGGCGAGTATAGGTAATCGCGACCGGCTGAATGCGCGATTGCTCTCCGTCAATCAGCTCACCTGCGGCACCGACCAATGATGATCGAAACGATAGAACGCGATGGCCATCGCTTGTCGTACCCTCGGCAAAGAGCACGATCGCATCGCCCGATTTGAGGCGTTCTGAAACAGCTTGATGAGCATCGCGCGTTGCCATGCGACGCGAGCGATCGATAAAGACCGAGCGTTGGAGCCGTGCAAAGAGACCAAAAATCGGCCAAGTTGCCACTTCAGATTTAGCGATGAAGGACACCGGCATGACGCTGCTTAAAGCGATAATATCAAGCCAGGATGAATGATTGGAAAGCAAGAGCAGCGGCCGATCATTAGCGCGATTTCCAATTACCGTGACATTCAAGCGGAGCAAAACGCAAACAATCCGATGATAAAACACCGGTAAATGGCGAGCGAAGGGCGAACCGCTTTTAATCGCTAGCCATTGGAAAGGGATGAGGAATAACGTGAAGGGCGTCACAATTCCTAAAAACACCGCGATACGAAGACGTGCGAGCATCGTCAAATCCAACTACCCATCAAAATCATTTCCGATGTGTCTCTGATCTCTATGACAAGAAAAAGACGCTGGGATCCTTGGTTCACAGGCTGTCCAGTCCAAGTTTCATGATCAAAGCATTTGCAAAACTGCCATCGGGTTTGCGGTAATAGCCCTTGCGAATGCCAGCGGTAACAAACCCCATTTTCTCATATAATGCGCGAGCGGGCTTATTATCCTCCTCGACTTCAAGATAAAGCGTTTTCACGCCAAAGCCGGCCAATTTTGGAAGATGGGCCTCTAGAAGACGGCGGCCAAACCCCTTACCGCGGCTCTTGCGTCCCGTCACAATGGTCAAGATTTCAGCCTCATCGGCTGCGCACCGGCTCATTACAAATCCAAAAAGGATTTCGATCTTACGGCTGTCGCAGGCAATATCCGTGATAACAGCACGATCCGCGATGAGGCTTTCGATTTCCTCCACACTCCAAGATCCGGAAAAGCCACCCTCGGAATGAAGCGCCGCAATGTCATGGGAATCGGAGACTCTTGCCGAACGGATGGCTATTTGCGTTTTTTTAAAAAACAGCCATCCCATCGATCAAAACAAAGCCCGGGCAATTCGACCATTGGTCTGCGGTAACGCATCCGGTGGTCGCAAATAAAGCGGCGATGGCGGCGCAAATTCAGGATTAGCAATTGCACCCAGTCGCGCGATCCAATCAATATCCGCACCAGCACGATCCGGCGCGACTTCAGGGGATTGTCCCGCTTCGCTTAATGCCGTGCCAAGTAGAGTGGCAGCAGAGCCGACAATTCTAAAAGGTTTAGAACCAATCGCCACGATTGCATCATCGATTGAAATGATCTGTGGCGGAAGGGCAAGTTTCCCATCAGAGCCCATTAATTGCAGGTAGACATGGCTGTGACGGGCATCAATTACGCTCGCTATCCATTTGTCACTTGATTGGCCTAAAAGAGGCGCGGCAAACGCTGATAGCGTGTTCACGCCGACCACTGGAATATCCGTGGCCATCCCGATAGCGCGGCCTGCCGCTAAACCTACCCTGAGCCCAGTAAAGCTGCCCGGACCGATTGAAGCCGCCACCCGATCAAGCGTGGCAAAGCCGCCCTCCACGCGATTGATGACGCGCTCGATCAACGGCATTAACGCTTCGGCATGACCACGATCCATCGGAACGCTTTCCGATGAAATGGCGGCATCGCTTACGGTATCAAAGACGCATGCCGAACAAAGACCAAGAGCGGTATCAATGGCCAGAATGCGCAAGGGAACAGTACCTCTCTTGGAATTTTGCTATTCTGTCTGAATTAAATCGACTGCACTTCGCGGACATCCGGCAAGAAATGGCGCAGCAAATTTTGAACGCCATTTTTCAACGTAGCCGTTGAGGAAGGACAACCGGAACACGAGCCCTTCATCGCGAGATAAACGATCCCATCACGGAAACCGCGGAAGACGATATCACCGCCATCACCAGCAACCGCCGGACGAATACGGGTTTCGAGCAGTTCTTTAATCGTATCAACGGTTGGTTGATCGCTAGGCTCGAAAAATTCGCCCTCGGGCTCATCGCCGTGCTGTTCGGGTGTCTTATCAAGGAGCAATGGATCGCCGCTCATGAAATGTTCCATGATGGCGCCAAGAATTGCGGGCTTTAAATGCTGCCATTCGCCATCGCTTTTAGTCACGGAAACAAATTCATAGCCGTAAAAAACACCGGTTACGCCTTCTATGGCAAAAAGGCGTTTGGCGAGGGGTGAGCGCTCTGCGGATTTTGCATCGCGAATTTCGAGCGTACCGCTTTGCATCAGGCTGCGGCCTGGTAAAAACTTCAAAGTAGCGGGATTTGGAGTAGCTTCGGTTTGAATAAACATGTTGCCCTCACAGCCGGTTCAAGGCCGGCGGATGGTTTCGGAAGGCCTTAATATAGCATTCCAATGGCGCGATTGCCACCGCAAGTAAGGCCATCGAAGGTTTAGTGCCTGATAAAGCCTAAAATGTCTTTGACCGCATTCATGTTCTTGCGGGCCAAAACGCCTGCCCGTTCGGATCCATCGGCCAAAACGCTGTCGATATAGGCGGGATCAGCCACGAGACGCTTCATCTCAGCCCCGATCGGGCCGAGCTTGGCAACGGAGAGATCGACAAGAGCCGATTTGAAGGTCGAGAATTGCGCACCGCCAAACTCGGCCAACACATCGGCTTTCGACACGTCGGAAAGCGCCGCGTAAATACCAACAAGATTATCGGCTTCTGGACGCGGTTCGAGGCCTTTTTCCTCTGACGGCAAGGGCTCAGGATCCGTTTTGGCCTTGCGAACTTTTTGCGCGATGGCATCGGCATCGTCGGTCAGGTTGATGCGCGAATAATCGGATGGGTCTGACTTCGACATTTTTTTCGTACCATCCCGCAAACTCATCACGCGGGTCGCGGGACCCTGAATCAAGGGTTCAGGCAAAGGAAAAAATGCATCGCCAAACCCGTGGGACTCAATCGATGCCGAAAAATCATTGTTGAATTTTTGCGCAATATCGCGGGCCAATTCGAGATGCTGCTTTTGATCCTCACCAACGGGAACGTGGGTGGCGCGATAGACCAGAATATCAGCGGCCATCAAGGCGGGGTAAGCATAGAGGCCAACGGAAGCATTCTCGCGGTCTTTGCCTGCTTTTTCTTTGAATTGCGTCATACGGTTGAGCCAACCGAGGCGGGCGGTGCAATTAAAAACCCATGCCAATTCTGCGTGTTCCGGCACTTGGCTTTGATTGAAAATGATGTGTTTTTTCGGATCAATGCCGCAAGCGATAAAGGCAGCCGTTACTTCGCGGATATTGGCGGTTAGCGCGGCGGGGTCTTGCGGGACCGTGATCGCGTGGAGATCGACGACGCAATAGATGCAATCATGGCTGTTTTGGAGCGCCACAAATTTGGTAATCGCTCCAAGATAATTGCCTAAATGCAGATTTCCCGTTGGCTGAACGCCTGAGAATACCAATTCTTTAAATGACGCCATGATCTTAATGCCCCGTCTGTGCTTGGGCGGCTTATGACAATCAGATGGGCTTAGCGCAAGGGGTTGGATCGCAGGCGTTAGAGAATAAATCGGCCCAAATCGGCATTTTTCGCGAGATCACCAATGGCTTTTTCGACATAAGGGGCATCAATGGTGACAGTTTCGCCCGATCGGTCGGAGGCGGTGTAGGAAATATCGTCCAAAATCCGCTCTATGACCGTTTGGAGCCGTCTGGCGCCAATATTTTCGACATTTGAGTTCACTTCGACGGCAATTTTGGCAATTGCATCGATGGAATCGGGCGTAAAGACCAAATCCACGCCTTCTGTGGCCATCAAAGCGATCGATTGGCGCACGAGGCTCGCCTCGGTTTCGGTGAGGATTCGACGAAAATCATCTTCCTTAAGCGATAATAATTCGACCCTTATGGGTAATCGGCCCTGCAGTTCAGGTAATAAATCGGAAGGTTTCGATACATGAAAAGCACCTGATGCGATGAATAAAATATGATCGGTTTTCACCGCACCATGTTTGGTTGAAACCGTCGTTCCTTCAATCAGAGGTAGCAAATCGCGCTGCACGCCCTCGCGCGACACATCCGCACCACCACGGTTTTCGCGGGCGCAAATTTTGTCGATCTCGTCCAAAAAGACGATGCCGTTGTTTTCGACCTCCGAGATGGCCTCCGCAACGATTTGCTCTTGATCGAAAAGCTTGTCGCTTTCCTCGGCCACGAGTGGTGCGTGTGCTTCTTCAACCGTGATCCGGCGGGTTTTGGGCGGGCGGCCCATTTTTCCGAAAATATCACCCAAAGAGACCGCGCCCAATTGGGCACCGGGCATGCCCGGAATATCGAACATCGGCATGCCGCCGCCTGATGGCGAGGCTATTTCAATCTCGATTTCCTTTTTGGCGAGCTCGCCTACACGCAGTCTTTTGCGAAAGGATTCGCGAGTGGCCGGGCTTGCTGTTGGACCTACCAGAGCATCGAGCACGCGTTCTTCGGCGGCGGTTTCGGCGCGGGCTTGAACGCCTTTGCGTTTATTGTCTTTAACAAGAGCGATGCCAACTTCGACCAAATCACGGATGATTTGTTCAACATCGCGGCCAACATAGCCGACTTCGGTGAATTTCGTGGCTTCAATCTTTAAAAATGGAGCGCCCGCCAATTTCGCCAGACGACGTGCGATTTCGGTTTTGCCGCATCCGGTCGGCCCGATCATCAAAATGTTTTTAGGCAGTACTTCCTCGCGCATTGCGCCTTCAAGTTTCAACCGACGCCAACGGTTGCGCAAGGCAATCGCGACCGCGCGCTTGGCGTCTTTTTGGCCAACAATATAGCGGTCGAGTTCGGAAACGATCTCGCGGGGAGAAAAATCGGTCATCAGGTTCACTCTACGGTATCGAGCGATTCAATCGTCAATGAATGATTGGTGTAAACGCAAATATCGGCAGCAATACCCATACTCTTACGCACAATGGCTTCGGCGTCCAGATCGGTATCGATCAAGGCGCGGGCGGCGGCCAAGGCATAATTGCCGCCCGAGCCAATTCCCATAACGCCTGTCTCGGGTTCCAGCACATCGCCAGTGCCGGATAAAATCAACCCGACATTTTTGTCAGCTACCAGCATCATAGCTTCTAGCCTACGAAGGTAACGATCGGTGCGCCAATCTTTGGCGAGCTCGACGCAAGCGCGCATTAATTGGCCCGGATATTGTTCCAATTTCGATTCAAGCCGCTCGAAAAGCGTAAATGCATCGGCGGTGGCGCCTGCAAAGCCAGAAATTACCTCACCTTTGCCCAGGCGACGCACTTTTCTAGCGTTTCCCTTCATGATCGTCGGGCCGAGGCTGACTTGACCATCGCCGCCGATAACAACGCGTCCACCCTTGCGAACCATGAGAATGGTGGTCGCCCGCCATTTTTTATCGGCTTCTTCCTGCATCATCGAAAGCTCCTAGTGCTGCCCCGCTTACGGCTCTAGCGTAAACGAAAGCGCGGCGCAAAGCGGGTTCATTCTAACCTCGCGGTCATTCTTCTTTTCGCATATCACAGGTGGCGTCCGTCGGCTCAAATTGCTAGAGACATTTTTCAATCCAATCGATTGGGTGAAGGAGTAGGGTGAGATGAGGTCAGCAGCCATCAAACGGAAGACCGGCGAAACCGATATTGCGGTGAGTGTCGCGCTCGATGGAACGGGTGAAGCCAAGATTGCCAGCGGTGTTGGTTTTCTGGATCATATGCTGACGCTTTTGGCCCGCCATGCCCTGTTTGATATCTCGGTCACCTGCAAAGGCGATCTTGAGATCGATCAGCATCACTCGGTTGAAGATATCGGCATTGCGCTCGGCCAAGCCTTCAAGCAGGCGCTTGGCGATAAAAAGGGCATTACACGCTATGCCCACTCTTATCTGCCGATGGACGAGACCTTAAGCCGCGTTGCGGTTGATGTTTCCGGGCGCCCGTTTCTTATTTTCAAGACGGAATTTGCGCGCGAAAAAATCGGCGAGTTTGATACCGAACTCGTGCGCGAATGGTTCCAGGCATTTGCCATCAATGCCGGTGTTACGCTTCATGTCGAAACACTCTATGGTGACAATGCGCATCACATTGCTGAAAGCTGCTTTAAGGGGTTGGCGCGCGCCTTACGTAGCGCTGTTGCCATTGATCCGCGCGAAGAAGGCCGAGTGCCGTCAACCAAAGGCTCTCTCTAGGCTTTTTCGCTGGTGTACTGATTTTAACGGGACCGCATGATGGCGCTCTTTTCTGTCTATCTACCTAAACTGCAAACCGGCACAAACGATGGCCGGCTTGAGCGGGCGCGCTTTGTTCGCGACGGGTTTTCATGGGGTGGGTTTTTATTTCCTGTGCTCTGGCTCCTTTGGCATCGCGTGTGGCGTTGGGCGCTGGCTGTGATGGCGTTTGATGTCGCACTCCTTCTGCTGAGCCACCGATTGGGCGTATCATCCGCTACCCTTGCTGCGGCTGGCCTTTTGGAAATGCTGTTTGTCGGTTTAGAAGCGCGCCATTGGTTTTGTTTAGCTTTAGAACGGCGCGGTTTTGAATTAAGCGATGTTGTGCAAGCAGACACGAGAGAAGACGCCGAATATCGCTTTTTCGAACGTATGGCCGCCAATAAGCCTGCAGAAGCATCGATCATCGTGCCTCAACAGACCCCACGGAGCTATGGCGTAATTGGCCTGTTTCCCGAACAGGGATCTTATTGATGAGCGTTGCCATTATCGATTACGGCTCGGGAAATCTCCACTCGGCCCATAAAGCTTTTGAGCGCGCGACGTCTGAATCAGGCATTGGCGGGGACATTATTGTCACGTCGGACCCTGAACTCGTTCGCACGGCCGATCGCATCGTTCTACCCGGTGTTGGTGCCTATGCTGATTGTCGTCGGGGATTGGACGCGGTGCCCGGAATGGTCGAAGCCATGACCGAGGCTGTCCAAGATAAAGGACGTCCGTTTTTAGGAATTTGTGTCGGTATGCAATTGCTCGCCGATCGCGGACTTGAGCATTTGACCACGCCAGGTCTCGGCTGGATCGGTGGCGATGTCGTTGAAATTGTGCCGGATGATCGCTCACTTAAAATCCCGCATATGGGCTGGAATACGCTGGACCAAGGCCAAGAACATGCTCTATTGGCAGGAATTCCAACGGGCGCTGATGGCTGGCATGCCTATTTTGTCCATTCCTTCCATTTGCGGCCCTCTACGCCTGACACGGTCGTTGCAACAACCAATTATGGCGGGAAAATCACTGCTTTGGTGGCCAAAGGCACTGTAGCGGGTACCCAATTTCATCCCGAGAAAAGTCAAAAACTCGGCCTTGCTTTGATTGCCAATTTTCTGAGGTGGCGTCCGTGATTTTGTTTCCAGCCATCGATCTCAAAGAAGGCCGTTGCGTCCGTCTCATTCAAGGCGATATGGCGCAAGCCACCGTGTTTAGCGATCACCCTGCCGATCAAGCCGCAAGCTTTGAATCGCAGGGGTTTGAATGGCTGCATATTGTGGATCTCGACGGCGCCTTTGCAGGCAAGCCCGTCAATGCCGAGGCTGTTCGCGCGATTGTGAAGCGGATTAAGCTGCCTATTCAATTGGGCGGCGGCATCCGCGATATTCGCACCGTTGAAGGCTGGTTGGAAGCGGGCATTCGCCGCGTGATTATTGGCACGGCGGCGGTAAAAGACCCTTCTTTTGTGCGCGAGGCAGCGCGGCGGTTTCCGGGTCAAGTAGCGGTCGGCATTGACGCGCGCGATGGCCGCGTGGCGGTTGACGGGTGGGCGAGCCTTTCGGAAATGTCGGCTGAAGAATTGGGCCTGCGTTTTCAGGATGCGGGCGTTGCAGCCATTATTTACACGGATATTTCGCGGGATGGCCTGTTAAAAGGCCTCAATATTGAATCAACGCTTGCTTTGGCGAATGCGCTGACGATCCCTGTTATTGCGTCCGGCGGACTGGCTTCGATTGAGGATATTCAACGGTTAACGCAACCGGATTGTGCCGTGCTTGAAGGCGCGATCAGCGGCCGCGCGCTTTATGATGGCAGGCTTGATCCAACAGAAGCGTTAGCCCTGATCCGTACCAGCAAGGGGAACACACATGCTTAAGGTCAGGGTTATTCCATGCCTTGATGTGAAAGACGGGCGCGTTGTTAAAGGCGTGCAATTTGTCGATTTGCGCGATGCAGGCGATCCGGTTGAATCGGCCATTGCCTATGATGCAGCGGGCGCCGATGAGCTTTGCTTTTTGGACATTACCGCCAGCCATGAAAACCGCGGCACGCTGATGGATGTGGTGAGCCGCACCGCCGAGGCGTGCTTTATGCCACTCACAGTTGGTGGCGGCGTGCGGACAATCGAAGATATCCGTAATCTACTCCTCGCGGGCGCGGATAAGGTTTCGATTATGACGGCGGCGGTGAATGATCGCGATTTTGTGCGGCGCGCGGCGGAAAAATTCGGCACGCAATGTATTGTGGTGGCGGTCGACGCCAAGAAGGTTTCGGAGAGCGGCGCTCCCGATCGGTGGGAGATTTTCACCCATGGGGGCCGCAAGCCAACGGGCATTGATGCCGTCCAATATGCGCAAGAAGTGACCGCTTTGGGTGCGGGCGAAATCCTCCTGACGTCAATGGACCGCGACGGTACCAAGATCGGCTATGACATCGCGCTGACGCGCGCAATTGCAGATGCTGTATCCATTCCGGTGATTGCGTCCGGCGGGGTCGGCTCGCTCGACCATATGGTGGAAGGGATCCGCGATGGCCATGCGAGCGCTGTTTTGGCTGCCTCGATTTTCCATTTTGGGGAACACACGATCCGTGAAGCCAAAGAAAAGCTTCGCGCCAATGGCTTGCCCGTAAGGATCGATTAAATGGCTGATTTTTCGCTGACCGATCTCGAACGCATCGTGGCTGAACGGGCTAACGCTTCACCTGATGAATCCTATACGGCCAAGCTCATTCAACGTGGAATGTCGGTTTCGGCTAAAAAACTCGGCGAGGAAGCGGTTGAGGCCGTGATTGCGGCTGTAACGGGTGATCGCGAGCATCTGATTGCGGAAAGCGCGGATGTTTTTTATCATCTTCTCGTCGTGCTCAAAGCGGCGAATGTTCCGCGCGACGAGGTAATGG
>JAPJMW010000098.1 GCA_026461505.1 Beijerinckiaceae bacterium | reverse complement strand
GGAATGCGAGTTTAGGTTCAATCATGGCTCGCCATCTGAACAGATCAAAATTCTGCGGAAATGGGCTCAATTATAATCCAATCTACGACAGCCCCAAAAGTAATAATACCAGTTCCAATTTGTCGACATTGCCTGCCATTAATATTACGCAACGGAAGATCGTGTCTGATTCTCGAATTTGCGTTGTGATGAATAAGCATACTTCGTTTTGGAGTTTATGAACAAGAATGTCGGAAAACTATTTCGGGTCGATTTTTTTTGGCATAGCCCGCCGCAATGATTTTTTATCCGCGGTGCATAGCCTTTTAAATTCGCTCCGACCGGAATGGAATCGAGGCGTCTTCGCTGGCGACAATTTGATCACCTTTGGCAAGAATCTTTCATTCCGTTTTGATAAGCCCTTTATGCGAGCTCTTGAAGCGCATGCTCATGACGGCGTCGAAAAAAGTATCATTTGGCGGACCGCGATTTTGGTTTGGGCTGCTCGGAATGGCTTGCGTCGTGATGGCGATTTTGTCGAATGCGGATGCTATCGTGGTACATCCGCGCGTATTATTTGCGATACGATCGACATCAACAATACCAATAAAGCCTTTTATCTTTACGATATGTTTGACTATCGAGAAGGAAGTCCGCACGCGAAAATGCCCGGTATGTGTCCAGAGCTTTACGATGAGGTATGCCAAAAATTTGCATCTATCAAAAGGGCGAGTGTGATTAAAGGTGAAGTGCCAGATATTTTAAACAGTGTATCGCCTGATCGAATTTCCTTTTTGCACATTGATATGAACAATGCGGCTTCGGAAATAGGCGCGCTCAACCGGCTGTTCGAAAGGGTGACGCCCGGCGGTATGATCGTATTGGATGACTATGGCTATCTTCCCTATCGCGCGCAGCGGGATGCAGAGCGTCAATGGTTTGCCGAACGCGGTTACGATGTTATGGAATTACCGAAGGGCCAAGGCCTCGTCATCAAGTAAGTTCAACCGATGGGATCAACCCGCCCCGGCGTTACAAGATATTGTTCGGCATCAGCCGGCAGGTCTGTAAAGAGGGTTTGATCGGCGCCTGTCATAAATACTTGCGCACCTAGCGCATATAAAGTGTTGAACAATGCAAGGCGGCGACGCGGGTCGAGATGGGCCGCAACTTCATCCAGCAAAACAATAGGCGCCATACCGCTTGTTGCTGCAACGAGCCGCGCATGGGCGATAATAATCCCGATCAATAATGCTTTCTGCTCGCCCGTTGATGCGCGATCTGCAACCACATCTTTGGGTCCATGACGAACCAGTAAATCGGATGTTTGCGGACCTATGGTTGCCCGACCAGCAGCTCTGTCACGTGCGCGATTGGATTGAAGCAATTTCCGAAACATATCTTCAACATCAACCGCCGCATGATCGGCTAATGCTGCTTCAATCGTACCGTCCAATTGAAGTTCAGCCCATGGGAAGGGCGATGTGTCATCACGTTCTTTTGCGATGAGGCCTGCAAGTTGACCAACCGTCTCGCGTCGAGCGGCCGCGACGGCGACACCTGTTTCTGCAACTTCGCGTTCAACGGCGCTTAGCCATGTTGCATCGCTGCTATTATCTTCCAAGATACGATTGCGGGAACGAAGAGCGCGCTCAAGGGCACTCACCCTTGAGCCATGGCTCGGATCAATGGCAAGAACGAGTCGATCCAGAAAGCGTCGCCGATCGCCGGCTGATCCGGTAAAGAGGCCGTCAAAAGCGGGCGTTAGCCACACCAATCTCAGATAGTCATTAAAGGCTGCTGCAGAGGAAGCTGCTTCACCATTGATCCGATATTTTCGTGGGCCTTGCCCATCGGGTCCTGCAAGTTCCAATCCCGTGCCAAGCTTTACGGTATCAAACGGGCCGGAGACTTCTGCTGCAACAGCGAATGAGCCAGTGCCCTGTTCCCGCACCATATCGGCGAGTTCGGCGCGGCGTAACCCGCGCCCTGATGAAAAAAGCGAAATGGCTTCCAACACATTCGTCTTGCCGGCGCCATTTTCGCCTGTGAAGGCAATCATGCGACCGGCAAGATGAAGATCGAGCGTCGGATAGGAACGAAAATCCTGAAGGATCAGTCGGGTAAGATGCGGGTTCGTCAAACGCGCATCGGCATTAGAACATATAACGCGCTTGCGCCTTCCCGATCTTGCACCAAGGTTGGCGAGCCTGAATCAGCCAGCTTTAAGAAGGCCGTATCGCTATCAAGCTCAGCGCAGATATCGAGAAGATAGCGGGCATTGAACCCGATTTCCAGCGCACCTTGATCGTAATCAACCTCGATCTCTTCTGTCGCCGATCCAGAGTCCGGATTAACCACCGAGAGCGTCAATTTGTGATCGTCCAAGGTCATTTTAACCGCACGGCTGCGCTCGGAAGAAATCGTCGAAACGCGATCAACGGCAGAAGTGAATTCCGCTTTATCAACCGTAAGCAGCTTATCATTCGCCATTGGAATAACGCGTTGATAATCAGGGAACGTGCCGTCAATAAGCTTCGATGTCAGAACGACTTCACCAAAAGTGAGACGAATCTTCGTGGCCGAAAGTTCGATCGTCACAGTGTCAGAGCCGCTTTCAACAAGCTTCAGGATTTCGCTAACGGCCTTGCGTGGAACGATAACGCCGGGCATGCCCGACGAGCCTTCCGGCGCATCTGTTTCCACGCGCGCCAAACGATGTCCATCGGTTGCAACAGCGCGCAACATCGTATGCCCCAACACATCAATCGTGTGCAGATAGATGCCGTTGAGATAATAGCGCGTTTCTTCGGTTGAGATGGCGAACTGGGTCTTTTCAATCAAGCGCCGCAACTCAGCCGATGGCAGGCTGAAGTTGTGGCCTATGTCACCCGCTGCGAGATCAGGGAAATCGCTGTCGGGCAAGGTTTGAAGTGTGAAGCGCGAACGACCGGAGCGGATAACCATCGTGTTGGTATCACCCGTCATTTCAAGCGAAACTTGGGCGCCATCGGGCAGCTTGCGAATAATGTCGTAAAGCATATAGGCCGGTATGGTTGTCGCACCTGCTTGCTCGACATCAGCCGCAAAGCGTTCGGTCACTTCAAGATCCAAATCGGTGGCTTTAAGGCGCAACGATGAATCTTCCGCGCGGATGAGAATATTGGACAAGATCGGAATCGTATTCCGACGCTCCACTACGCGGTGGACATGACCCAAAGAACGCAACAGGGCTGCTCTCTCAACAGTGACCTTCATCGCCAACCTTGCTTAAATAGTATGACGCATGTGCTTTTGGACATACCGAATCCACACATGCAGGGTCGAAAATTTTGGCAAGGGAACCCTTGATAGGCAAGCCCTTGAACAGTCAGCGACGCTTTTGAACGCCGCCTTCCACAGAAATCGACGGGAATTAGTCCTGCAGCATCCGCTTCAGAAGTTCCACATCGTCTTTAAGCATCACATCAGCATTCACCGCGCCCTCAATCTTGCGGACGGCATGAAGCACTGTTGTATGGTCGCGACCACCAAAGCGACGGCCGATTTCCGGTAACGAACGAAGCGTGAGAACTTTTGCGAGATACATCGCGATCTGCCGGGGTTTCACCACGCTGGCTGATCGACGGGACGAGAGAATATCAGCCCGGCTCACATTAAAATGCGTCGCAACGAGCTTCTGGATATCTTCAATTTTCACCTTGCGAGGTTCACGGGTGCGCACCAGATCGCGGATCGCGATTTCCGCGGCCTCAACCGTCATCGTGCCGCCGGTCAGGGTCGAATGGGCAAGCAGGCGGTTCACGGCACCGTCGAGATCGCGGCCATTCGAGATGATGGTCTTCGCTACATAGCTGATAACGGAAGGACTTACATCGAAGCCGGGTTGATGCTGCCGTGCGCTGGCGATCCGGGCTTCGATAATCTTGACGCGAAGCCCTTCATCGAGAGGCCCCATTTCAACAACCAAACCACCAGCAAGCCGCGACTTAACGCGCTCGTCCAAACTTTCGAGATCCGTCGGCGGACGATCAGCAGCGATAACGATCTGACGACCGGAGTCGATCAGCGCGTTCAGCGTGTGACAAAATTCTTGCTGGATCGATTTGCCTTGCAGGAATTGCACGTCATCAATCACAAGAAGATCGATACCACGAAGACGTTCTTTGAAATTGAGTGCGGTCTGCGCTTTCAGAGCCGATACGAATCCGTACATAAACCGATCAGCGGTCAGATAAATCACGCGACGGCCTTGTGCCGTCGTTTCATGCGCGATGGCATGCAGCAAATGGGTTTTACCAAGACCTACGCCCGCATGCACATAAAGCGGGTTATAGAGAGGTGCTTCGCCAGCGGTGTTTTGTACAATATGCTCAGCCGCCGCATTGGCCAGTGCGTTGGATTTGCCAACGAGAAAATTAGCGAAGGTCAGGCGACGATCTAAAGGTGCACCGGTTAGTGCGTCGTTTTCGGAAACGGGCTTGCCTTCAGCAATCGCAACCGTGTCAACTTTGTTACGCTCTGGGAAGCTGCGCTCGGCCTGCGTGTGTTCGGTTACATGCGCTGTAGAAGGGCGTTGCGCAGGTTTACCTAAAGCGCCTCTCACCGAAAGCGACAGATCAGAAACGTCCTTGAATTCTTCAATCAATAATGCACGAAGACGATCGATGTAATGCGATTGAATCCAGCTTTTAAGAAAGCGCGTCGGTACAGAAAGAAATACCATCGCACCAGAAATTTCGACGAGTTCAAGACGACCGAACCAGCTTGAGAAAACATCTTCACCGAGCTCTGCACGAAGGCGACGACGAACGCGATCCCACGCCTCGGTCGAGGTGAGCTGAAGATCAACTTCATGGATGGGATTGGCCTTCGATACGCTCGACATCATCACACGTTAAATTCCAAGTCAGTCTCAATTTCAAAAACTAAATAGCTCGCAGCATTACTGCTTTAAAATTTATTTTGGACAATGCTCAAAAAAACCATGCACCGCGAATGTCGATATTGGATAGCTCGCACATGGACCAGTCGAGAAGGCTACCATCCAATTATCTCCCTCGTAATCAATCGTTCATGAAGCGGCCAAAAAATACGACCCCTTCGTCCCGTTGCACACTCTAAAAGCGACCATCAATTTTAGAGCAAAATATTTTGCCCCAAGGAATGAGGAATGTCGTTCTTAGTTGCCTGTGAAACGATCATCGCAAGCCGCGCTGACAGGAAAGAGTCTTACACATCGAAAAAAATCCATGCAACGGACCCGCTACAACCTTAGCGAGAATTGGCCCTTCAATGGCCACGACAAAGCCTGTTGCGCCGGACCAGATTGCCGCAAACGCTTGGCTTCGTTCACGTTTCCTTAATCCTAATATGTGCGGAAAATATTTA
The DNA here is from genome assembly GCA_026461505.1 of Beijerinckiaceae bacterium. Taxonomy (GTDB): domain Bacteria; phylum Pseudomonadota; class Alphaproteobacteria; order Rhizobiales; family Beijerinckiaceae; genus CAIUPE01. The sequence continues at coordinate 657 of JAPJMW010000098.1, read as the reverse complement.
TTTTTTATTTTGCAGTTTTAGCTTGCACCTATCCCAAAGAGGTCAGGGCGAAGATGAAAAAGTGCCTTAGGCATTAAGCTATTGAAAATGCTTCAATAATTTTGTGCGCTTGGCGTCAATGAATTGTCACTCTTGGCGTTAATTCGAGAATGTTCTGTCAAGCAAAAAATTTGAAAATTGAGCGAAATATTTCTGTTGCATTTCTGTAAAAAATAGCGATTGACCAAAGAAAAAGCCCCGCTTTTGGCGGGGCTGTTTTACAACTATTAGGTTGTATCCTATCGGGTTATGCGCTTAAGGCGCTGATCGCTTTTGCCAAGCGAGAAACCTTACGGGAAGCGGTGTTTTTATGCACAACGCCTTTTTGCGCGGCCCGCATCAATTCAGGCTCAGCATGCTTGAAGGCTTCGGTCGCTGCGGCCTTATCGCCAGCCTTCAAAGCTTCTTCAAGCTTTTTGACATAGGTGCGGACGCGCGAACGGCGGCTACGGTTTACGGCCGTGCGGCGTTCGATCTTGCGGGTGGCCTTCTTTGCAGAAGTCGTGTTGGCCATTGGTGTACCTCACGGCGGGACCATTTCCTTCTCAGGAGTATGGATAACCGCCCATGGTTGGAAGGTTGAAGACTAGCCAGACGGAGGTCAGGTAAGCCCTTGTG
>JAPJMW010000009.1 GCA_026461505.1 Beijerinckiaceae bacterium | reverse complement strand
CGTTTGAGTCGCCGCCAATGCCCACTGTCAACTTGTCGTCGATGTCAGGCATTTTCGACAAAGTGTAGTTTGCCATGTTGCTCGAATTGGTCTGATCTTCGATACCGATCGCGAAAGTCGAATTTCCACCGAGCGAAGCGGTGTAAGAAATTGCATTGGCTTGCGAACCATAGTCCGACGAACTTACTTCGTTCACGTCGCCGTAATAACCAGCAAAGACCGCATCCTGGCGACCAGCCGAAAGGCCACCGATCTGCACGTATGCGTATGACATCGCACCATTGTTCAAACGGCCGAAGGCACGTGCAACGCCGGCATCCGTGTTCGAACGAACGTCAAAGTTCAAACGGATGTTGTCGTCCATTACAACGCTAGGCGTCGTTCCCGTGGCATACTGGTTGTATGTACGGAAACGCGCATGACCGCTGATTTTCAGGCAATTGTCCGAACCAGGGATCGAGAAGAAGCCGCCGCCGAAGGTGGCGCAGCCAGTTGGTGCTGCTGCAGGAGCTGCCTTCTTGGCAGGAAGATCAGCTGCGTATGCAGCGCCAGCAACGAGAAGCGCTGCTGAGGAAAGAAGAACGGTTGAGAATTTCATTGTATTCATCCATTTCTAATTGGCGCTACACATAGAATGCGTTACACGCCGTTTCGACCAGACCTTTTTCGCCCATCTCGCTCCTGTTTACAATCCACTTTCTCGGCCTGGCGTAGGTTTCGGTGCATATGTGACAAAATCAACACATCCCCAATCAGACAATAATTTAACTACCTGAAAAATATACATAATTTCATTTATTAAAAAGTTATAAATTAGTCAAAATAGACACGAAACTTACCCAAGAGCGTCATTTCGGCTCCTGTCCAGGACAAAGGCGCCAGGCTCAGCCACCCCATTCCACTCAATCTTGATTGGCCTCAGACGACCGTTTCCAAGCCGACTTGGCGGATACGGCAATTTGGTGCATGGGAAGAGTGTAATTTAGAGATTATGTCGATGTTCCATCAGCGCCAATCGATCACGCTCGGGCTTCTCATTGCCTTTGCGACGCTGTTTTCGGCCTTTACCCTTTGGCGAATCGGCGTGCCGCTCCAGATCGACGTGAATGAGGCGTGGAATGGATGGCAGGTTGATCGCTGGCTTTCAGGCGCGCCGCTCTATCCCGAGGCCAATACCCTCATAATCAATAATTACCCGCCATTGTCCTTCTATATTGTCGGCCTTATCCGTCCGGCCTTTGATAACTCAATTACAGCGGGCCGATCTATTTCCATGGCCTCCGTCTTTGCCATTGCGCTGGCAATTTATCTGTCAGCCCGGCACTTGAATGCCGGAAGATGGGCCGCGAGTTTGGGCGCCCTATGGTTTATTGCCACAATGACGCGGTTTTTTATCGAGTATGCGGGCATGAATGACCCTAATTTGCTCGCTTTGGCCGTTATGGCCACGGGATTTGTCGTGTTTATCCGCTCAACATCGCGGTCGTCGTTATATATGGCCTTCTCCTTGATGATGCTGGCGGGTCTCATCAAGCATAATATTGTAGCGATACCCTTTAGCGCCCTCCTCCTTCTCTGGCTTTCCAATCGCGGCCGGGCCACCGAAATCGCATTTTATTGTTCCGTGACAGTCGGCCTTTTAGGCCTCGCCCTCTTTGAACTCTATGGCGCCGTCTTTTTCCAGCAATTGATGATGGCGAGAGAAATCTCCCTACTTCGGCCCCTGCAGCGTATCGGGCGCCTGCAATTTGTCCTACCTGTCCTCATTTTCTGGTTTATCTGGCTCAGGTCCGCGCCTCCGAGCCTGGCCAAGCGTGTGACGACCATCCTTGTTCTTGTGTCGTTTGTGGTCAATGAGCTCGCCCTAACCGGAGCGGGAGTGGCCAATAATGCCCAATTTGAGCTGGTCTTTGCCACCGGCCTTTGTTTATCCATCATCGTCCGCGACCTTCAGGGGCGTTTTTCTTATATCGGCCGAAAAAGGTTTGATGTCGGCCTGGCCTTGCTTTGGGTTATGGTGGCGCGCTTCCTTTTGTGGCCTGCATTGGACCCCTATCTTTTGGTGGCGTCGCCAAGCTACAAAGCCGACATCGCGGAAAGAGTAGCCATCCTGCAAAGCGAGATTGAGCGGGTCCGCGCCATCCCCGGCCCTGTGAATTGCTCCATCCGGTCAGCGTGCTATCTGGCCGGGAAGGATTTCGTGTTTGACGATTTTGCGATGAGCCAGCGGATCAAAACCGGGCACGCCACCGAGGCATCCATACGCGCAGAGGCGGAGCGGCTGGGTATTCAATTCGTGGCGATCCGCGAAGAAGCGCGATGGCACTCTCCATAGAGGCTAGTCCCATTAGCCCGAAATCCCGCTTAATCTAAATTCAAAACGGCAAAATAGCTTGTCATTGGGCCCAAAACGATTAGGGGTCACGTAAACCCTACCAGCCTGCAGAGAAGCTACCCGCATCGTGAGTGAGCAAACCAATTCCAAGTCCGCATTTTTAGGCGAGCTTTGGCCCGTCCTTTTGTCGAGCCTTGTTTTGTGGGCGCTCATTCCAAGCCTTTACTTCGGCAATTTGCACACCGACACCCTTGAGGCCGCCTATTGGGGGCGCGATCTCGCTTGGGGATACTCAAAACATCCGCCGCTTGTATCGTGGCTACTGAACATCGTTTTAAAGCCGGGTTCAGCACCCATTTTAACCCTGCTGGTATTGGGTCAAGCCTTGGCCATCCTTTCCGCTTGGTATGTATATGATCTGGTTCGGATCATTGCGGGACGACAGACCGCCGTTTTGGCGGCCTGCATGATGATGTTGACATCGGTCGCCACGTTTTATGCCGCCCAAGTCAATCATAACACCGTGCTTGTGCCCTTTTGCGCCGCGGTGATGAATTATGGCTACCGCTTCATGGACAGGCGTCGGTTGATCGACGCCGTCAGCTTGGGATTAGCGACCGGCTTGGGTATGATCACAAAATACGAGATCATTTTCGCCTTAATCCCGCTTCTGGTGCTCAGCCTCGTCAAGCCCCGTTTCCGCAACATATTCCTGTCGACAAAAACGTGGCTGGCTGTCCTGATTTCAATTGCCGTGCTTCTGCCCCATCTCCAATGGCTAGCAAGCCATGACTGGACCAGCCTTTCGCGCGCCGTGGGCTCTGCTCCAATGAATGGCGGTTTGACAGCCCTCTTCAGCATCTGGGGCTTGTTTATAGGCTTTGTCGCGGTGATTGCCTTTCCAATCATGTTTCTTTTTCTGTTGCGCGGACGGAAGCCTCTTCAGATCACCCCCAATGATCAACCTGATGAAGCGCGAACTCTCGGGCTTATTTTTCTCTTTACGCCCTTAATAGCGGTTGGCTTGGCGAGCCTCGTGACCGATCAATATATCAAAGCTTTATGGCTCTTGCCTTTGACGCCTTCGGCAATTACCGGGCTCGCACTTTTGATCCGTAGAATGCCATCCGATAACATGACGACTGATCGATCGGCGGTGGCCCTAACGGTTAAACTATCCGCCGTTATTTTTATCTTATTCCAAGGATATTTGCTGACCAGCGACGCGATTGACCAGCCCGTTGAATCCTATCTCGCAGATACGCGACCGGTCAGCGATGCGGCCGAAGCTTTGTGGTCGAAGCATTCCAGCGAAAAGCTCAGCTGCATTATCTCGGACGAGGGTAAGCTGAGCATATCGCCTGTATTATGGATTGCTTCACGCCCACAAATCCTGCCCCTGAGCACCGAGTGGATGACGAACGAGCGTCAATCCACTTGCGCGGCGACCGGTGGCCTTGCGGTTAAATTTGTTCTCGATGGTCGTTTTCCGGTTGAGGAAAAATTCCCTCATGCCTGTTTGAGCGATGCCGTCCACATGCACATCAACTCCGTCTTCGGGCTTGGCAAAACGGGGTGGGATGCGGAGGTGATTTATGTCGCGCCGAAATCGCATCCGAATTGTTCTCCTTGAGCGTGTTGTCGGGCAGTGTGGGACGCACCCTTTAGCGTATATTGATCATTTAGCGTGTCGCTTTAATCAAAGACGCACGTTAATTATCGGAAACATTGTTTCTATTATCGGATGCACTGGGCTTATTCACCTCAAACAGGCTCGCTCATATCCGCCGTTACCGCATTCGACCCCCGTGCAAACACCAGTAAAAGCAGGCCCGCGCCGACAATTAATCCTGCGCCGATGATAGAATTCATCCCTGGCATTTCGGCCCAAATCAAATAACCCCAAATGGTTCCCCAAATCAGGTTGGTATATTCGAAGGACGCGACAATATTCGCCTCCTCCAAACGGTAGGCCTCGCCCAGCATTGTCATGCCAAGGGCCGCAATGGGCCCGCAGGCCGCGATCAGAAGGAAGTCGCGCAGCCCCGGCATTTCCCACTGGCGGAGTAGGAAGATCAAGCTCTTATGGCCCGAATATTCGCCGCACCACGCCGTAATGCCGATGGCCAAAATCCCGGCCGCCAGCAAATAAAGCAGGTTCTGATAGAAAGACATAACGGCAGACGAATCGCGCAAACCAATGCGCCGCGCCAGTATTTGCGCGCTCGCGTAAGACAAGGCCGAGAAGATCGGAAGTAAAGACGCCGCCTCAAACACACTGCTGCCCGGCTGCACCATCACAATCGCGCCAACAAAGCCGAGGCAGACAGCCCCCCACCGCGAAAGCGTAATTTTCTCCCCCAAAACCGGCCCAGCCAGAGCCGTCACAAAAAGCGGCACAGTCGCATATAATGCAATGATATCGGCCAATTTCATGACCGGAAACGCCAAAAAATAGCTCGTATAAGCGAAAAGTAGCAATACACCGCGGAAAATGAGGGCGCCACGACGAGGTGAGTTCAGCGTCCTCAACCCACCAGACCTTGCCACGAGAAACAAAATAAACGGAATAGCAACAATACAGCGGGTAAAAATGACTTCGTGAACGGGGTAGTTTCCGCTCACGGTTTTAATCGCAATGTCCTGAAGCGAAAACGTCAAAACGCCTAAAGAGAGCCAAAAAACGGCTTTGAATCGCTTAGAAACGTTCATTTAAGCGCTCCATTACACTCAGGCGACATGGCATTTAGGCGCCATCAATCACAAAACAGTGATGCAAAATTAAGATATATGACGTAACGTCAGAATAATTGCATCAATGGACGGAAGAATCATGTCCGGCAACGCCGCTATATACTTCGAACCCGAAGGGTATTCTATTTCCGGTCCACGTTTGATGGGCCGCAATGCTGCAGGATTTAGCTTTTTGAACGGCTTTATCGAGCACGGAAAACTTGATCACTTCGCGGCATTTACGACGAAACCTGAACATTTTCAGAGCTTTAAAGCCATCATTGAAGCACGGCATCCGGGCAAAGATGTCATCTCAATCGATCCTGAAACCTATGCCGACCTTGCCTCAATCGGGTGCCTTTACCTTCCAGGACCAGGCCTGTCTGAATCGGCTTGGAAACGCTCAAAAATAGGCGAAAGAGGCTGGAGTCTATGCGGAATTACCCATACGACGCTATCTGGGCGGGCAATGGACGCCATAACGGGGGTTTTAACGGCTCCCGTTCAGCCTTGGGATGCGTTGATTTGCACTTCGCGTTCGGTTCGCGACACGGTTCGGGCCTTGTTGGAGGCGGAGGCCGATTTCCTAAAATCGCGCCTAGGAGCCACGCGCTTTCCGCTTCCGAAACTGCCGCTGATCCCCTTAGGTATTGATTCAAATAGCTTTTTTTATTCAGAGGCGGAGCGAAAAGCCGCGCGTCGGGCTTTGAACATTGAGGAGAAGTCGGTTGTTATTCTCTTTACTGGCCGCCTCTCCTTCCATGCCAAAGCGCATCCGGCACCGCTCTATCAAGCCCTTGAAAAAGCTTCACAAAATCAAAAAATTACCCTGATCGAATGTGGCTGGTTTGCCAATGATTTTATCAAATCGGCCTTTGATCAGGCGGCAGCGCATTTGGCACCTTCGATCCGGCGGGTCGTGCTTGATGGTCGAATGGCCGAAAATCGGCAAAAAGCGTGGGCTTCAGCCGATATTTTTGCATCTTTGACCGATAATTTGCAGGAAACCTTCGGAATTACGCCTGTTGAGGCGATGGCGGCTGGTATTCCTTGCGTTGTTTCGGACTGGGATGGGTACCGCGATACGGTGCGGCATGGGGTTGACGGGTTTCGGGTGACGACTTTTCAGCCCTTTTCGGGCTTTGCCGAGGATTTGGCGACCAGACATGCGCTGGAATCGGATAATTACGACCATTATTGCGGCTTAACGAGCCAGCTGATTGCGGTCGATCTCGGGGAGACCATCGAGGCTCTGAAAGCCCTCATTGAGAGCCCGGATTTGCGCCGAAAAATGGGTGAAGCGGGACGAAAAAGGGCGCGGGAAATCTTTGATTGGTCGAAAATAATCCCGATATATCAAGCACTTTGGGCAGAACTCGCGGAGGAGCGGCGGAGCTATCCGACGCTTCCCGCCAAACAGTCAATCAAGCACCCGTGGCCTGCCCGAATGGAGCCATTTTCGGCGTTTCAGAGCTATTCTACGGCCCAAATAGACGAAAAAACCAAGCTCACAAGGCGCTTCGACATTAGCCCCGAACAGGCGGATGACATCCTCAACCTCAAGAGCTTCACTCTGGGCAAGCGCCTCCTGCCTTCAGACTATAATTTGATCGATTTCCTATACAAGATTCCAGTCGATGAGGTGATCACAACGCAGGAATTGATACATAAAACAGGCCTTCCTATTAATGTTATGACTCGTTTGGTGATGGTTTGCCTAAAACTAGGAGTACTGAGCGTCAATCATGGTTAAGGGCCTACCGAAAAGATTTAACGCCGAAGCGGGAGCCAGAACGGGGCCATCGGCGTTATCGTCTTGAAGCGAATTTTACGCCCAAGGCGAAGGCTACCTGATGATCGAACCTGCCCACCCTGCTCCCGATTGGAGGGACTGGCTTTCTGCCATTTCCGAACAAATCAACATCGCGAAATCGGTGGGCACCGCAACGCCCGAGCCAGAGGAGGAAGATATCCATCGCCTGCGGGCGGCGGTAAAATATGCGCGGGCTTTGCTTCGATTGGCGCCACCCTCCATTAGCGATCAAGCCACGCGGTACCGGAAGCAATTAAAGCGGGTGGCGCACCGTCTCTCCCGTTTTCGTGACCGTACGGTTTTGATGGAATCGCTTGCCACTCTGTCGCATCATTTCGACAAGGCCACTTCGACAACCCTATCCAAAAATGCACGCGTGGCTCTTCAAAATGCCAAGAAACGCTTAGATGCGATAGGCGAATTGCTTCGCACATTGCCCGAACCGGTTGAAGAGCCTACAGAACTTAAAAAAGCGATTAAACGGTATAAAAAGCGAATGCAGCGGCGAACACCAAAAAATTGACGAAGCGCAAGCAATGCAAAAATTCACATCTATCGATCGGCGCTTATTGTCCATTCGTGCCAAATCCATTTTTTAAAATCGGCACGTCATAAACCTAAAGGAAATTATATCCGTCACCTTGATGAGTTGCGGCTCTATCTCGGTGAATTAAATGATCTAGATCGGCTCGTTGATTATTCTCTGGAAAGCCGCTTTCATGATCTCTTTAAACAAGACGAAACTGTCGTAGAGCATGCCCGCCATCGACAAGAGGTGTTGCGGAAAAAATTACGGAAGCTCGCTTAAACCTTACTCACCTTTTTTAGGAAAGCGTGCGTCTGATTCTACAACATTCAAATCCATATGGTTGCGCATATAACGCTCCGACGCTTTTTGCAGCGGTTGAAAATCCCATGGATAGTAATTGCCGTTTCTTAGTGCCTCATAAACCGCCAAGCGACGCGTTTGCGAGCGACGTACTTCATGATCAAATTGATCAAGGTTCCACCGCTCGGCGAAACGATCCATCAAGCGGGCTAAACGATCAGCATAGACCGGATCATTTGCCTTGTTGTTTAATTCGTGCGGATCATTTTCAATATCGAAGAGTTGCACGGGATCTTTTCCGGCAAGGTTTAATTTAAGCGAGCCTTCTCGCACCATGACCATTGGTGCAATCGAACCTTCGGCCGCATATTCAACTCTGACAACGGGGCTTGATCGTTCACCGCCTTGCAGCGCTGACAACAGGCTCACACCATCAAGATCATCGGCGAGGGCGCCGCTATCAATCGATGCGATATCCATCAGTGTCGGAAACAGATCAAGCGTTGAAGCAACGGAAGTGACGGTTCTGGGATTAAAGCGCTTGGGGGAATGGATCATCAGAGGTACGCGGGAAGAGCCTTCAAAGAAACTCATCTTGAACCATAGACCACGTTCGCCGAGCATATCGCCATGATCGGAGGTGAAGACAATGATTGTGTCCTCATCCAACCGGCAATCTTTTAGCGTTTGCAGAATCTCACCTATCTTGTCGTCGAGATAAGAAATATTCGCGGCATAGGCACGGCGGCTGTCGGCTACCATTTCAGACGTCAGGGAATAGTTGCGCCAATCCGACATATCAAAGAGACGCTTCGAGTGGACGTCTTGTTGCTCATAGGGAATATCGGCCACAGCGATTTCGGGGATCGATCCTTCCGGATAGAGATCCCAATATTTTTTCCGCGCCACATAGGGATCATGCGGATGCGTGAAGCTGATCGTCAAACAAAAAGGGCGGTCACTCTCGCGCCTTGCATATTGATAAAGACGAAGCTTGGCGTGGTAGGCAACTTCATCATCATATTCGAGCTGATTGGTAATTTCAGCGGTGCCGGCATTCGTGACCGATCCTAAATTATGATACCACCAATCAATCCGCTCATTCGGTTTTGTCCAATCAGGCGTCCACCCAAAATCGGCAGGATAGATATCGGTCGTTAGCCGCTCTTCAAATCCATGCAATTGATCGGGGCCGACGAAATGCATCTTGCCAGACAAAGCCGTCTTGTAACCTGAGCGCCTCAAGAGATGGGAGAAGGTAGGGATCGAGGATTGAAATTCAGCCGCATTGTCATAGACACCCGTGCGAGAAGGTAATTGACCCGACATGAAGCTGGCGCGCGACGGAGCGCAAAGCGGACTAGGGCAATAGGTATTGGCAAATCGCACGCTTTCTTCCGAAAGCTTCTTCAAATGAGGCGCTTTAAGAAAAGAGGCAGGCCCGTCGGGAAACCATGTGCCATTGAGTTGATCGACCATGATGATCAAAATATTGGGCTTCGGTTGCGACATAGAGAGACCCTTTGTAAGCAAGTGCATAAAGCGAGGTAGTTTAGCGGTGTTTGCGGCTTGGCAGTCAAGCTGACAGGCGCGGCCATTGGCTACTTTGTCAAAGGCGGCAAAGAACGTCGCATTTTGGACGCAACGCCGAACGCCATTAAAATAAGCATTCGATTAGCCGAGCAAACAACAAAAAACGCGGCCAGAAAACTGGCCGCGTTGATAAGAATATGAATGGATGGTCGAGGATGAACCCGCCTATCCAATCGGAATTAGCGAAGATCCGTAATCTTTGTGACGGTATCGACCGTGGTCTGAAGCACACGGGCATTGCCGTTATAGACCTGCTGCGCGCGGATCATGTCCATGAGTTCGGAGGTGATATCGACGTTGGCCTGTTCCAAGGCACCCGACATAATGTTACCGGCCTTAGGTGCGCCTGCCGCCGTTATAACAGGCTGACCGCTGGTACCCGTCTGCACGAAACGATTACCACCGATATCTTTCAAACCTGCGTCATTCGCAAAATTTGCGAGCTCTAAGAAGCCCATCGTATAGGTCGAGCCGTTTGAATAAGTAGCAGCAAGCTGGCCCTTTGGATCGATCGATACGCCCTGCATAAGAACGGGATCAGTGCTGAATTTTGAAAGTTCAGACAACATGGAAGGGCTTTTCTTGTTCGCATAAATTGGACGAACCAGTTTTACGTCCTTCAAGCTTGGATCGAACGAAATAACGAGCTTGCTGGAATTCGTGGTATCTACAGAAACCGTCGATGGCGATGGAAATGCTGCAGCAATCTTGGTCATTGCTGTATTGGCGATTGATGCAGGCGTATCTCCCTTGTGAACGTCAAATACGACGCCCGCAACGGACACGGTCATGTCAGACGTTGCATTCGTGGAACCGAAATCGATGGTCTGAATTTTTGGTTGTGCTGTTGAGGCGACCGCTGCCGTGCTGCCGGATCCAAAGACGCCACCAACATTACCGCCATCGCTCGTTACATCAACCGTATTGCCGGAAGAGTTTGCTGCGCCTGGCGTTTTGGTTGGCCATTCGAATTCAAGCGATTGGAGATTGTCGGTTGTAACTTTTCCATCAGCCACGGTTGGGTAATCAGATGCACCCACGCCTGCCGTATTAGCAGCTTCGGTAATCGCACTGTTCAAATCTGCAATAAAGCCTGCAGGATCATTAGGCACCGTAACGCTGACATTCAGAGCAATTGGAGTAGACGGCGTATCCGTGCTCATTGCTGATGTAGCAATCGCAAAGCTATATTTATCACCTGCGGTTAGGCTGCCGCTTGTTAATGGAACATTATCAACAAACGCGCCTGCTGGCTCAAAATCCTGCGTTGTCGCAGCCGTTGGGGAGACGGGCGTAGGCTGGTTAATTGTAGCGGCCACTGGGCCTGATGAGAATGGGTAGGCAATCTTAACGCCAGCAGAGTTCAGCGAACCAGTCATCGAAACAGACGATAATTGTCCATTTGTAACGGCTGGCGAAAGCGCGTTGACAACTTTCTTAGCCATCATTTCTGGGGTATCGCCTTTTCCAAAATCAATCGTCACGCCTGCCACAACAATCGAGCTGTTCGAGGTGGAGTTACCATTAAAGGAAAGCTGTTGGATTTCCTGGTTTGCAATCGAGCCGTCCGGCAACGTGCTGCCAGCTGCGAATTGCGGCAGAACCTTAAGGGACCGAGACTGGTTGAGGTTTGGTGCCATGACAATATTGCCATTTGCATCGAGCGTTGGCGAGCCATCGCTGTTAAAGGATTGGACAGCTTGGAAGCCCATCAGCTGATTGCCCGAAGAGTCGACAATGAAGCCATTCGCATCAAGCCCGAAATTTCCGGCGCGGGTGAACGTCATTGGTGCGCCTGGTGCTGGATCCTGAACGACGAAGTAGCCGCGGCCATCGATCGCCAAGTCGGTAACGCGACCCGTTGTCTTAACCGCGCCGGCTGTGGTATCCCGCGATACAGAACTTGTCATAACGCCGCTACCGACCGCCGTTTTCGGATTGGAAGCTGGATCGCTCGAGAACACGTCGCCGAAAACGGCCGTGGAGCGCTTAAAGCCAACGGTGTTGGCGTTAGACATATTGTTCGATGTTACGTCCATCGATTTCTGAGCGGCGTTAAGGCCAGCCATGGTTACCGAGAGCATTTTAGTCCTCCGTTGAAAATCCTGTCGGACCAAATTTAGCAATTAGCGTGCCAAGTTTGGCCCTAGCCGGCGGGAGGGCGTAGGAAAATAATTACCTTAAATGCCTAAAAGGATACAGGCGGCGCCCGTTATTAGTGATGATACCACACGGGAGCCGAGACAATGTTACACCAGAACGCGCTTAAAGCTTATGAGCAAGTCGAGCAGGAATTCATGGTGGAGAGCGCCAGTCGCCATCGGCTCATTGAAATATTGTTCACCGAATTGATTGCCTGCATTGACCGAGCCTTGTTGGGCATTGAGGTAAATAATCAATCCGCTCGTTCGGCCGGCGTAAGTAAGGCCCTGACGATCGTATATTCGCTCCGCACGAGCTTAGACTTCGAACGGGGTGGTGACGTAGCCAATTCTTTGGCCGATCTTTATGATTGGGCGAGAATTCAGCTCTTGGGAACGAATAAAGACCGCCCAGAAGAGCGTTTAAAGGCCGTTCGGACCACGATTTCGGAAATTTCCGAGGCCTGGTCGTCGATCGGCGGCACGGTCGGCTAAGGCTTAATCCGGTCTGCCGATCGAAAATTTACGCATTTTTTCGATCAAAGTTGTGCGCTGGATGCCGAGTATTCGGGCGGCGGCGGAGACCGAATGGTCGCAATCGGCCAGCGCGATGCGGATAAAATCCGTCTCGAGCGCTGCGATATGGTCTTTGAGGCTGAACTCGCCATCCGACGATAAAAGCGCCCGGATCGACTGATCTCGAGCATCCGATGGCGCCATAGTGGCCAAAGCAGCTTCCGCCGAGACGTCGCTTACGACCGGCTCGTCATTGGCAAATTCAGCCAAAGCATCCCAAATCGCGTCCTGCTCCTCGGTAACCGGACGCGGCTGGCCCGGAAACAGCATTTCCGACATTAGATCGCCATCGATTTGCCGATCCGCATATAAAGCGCCTGCCCGCTCGAGGATATTTCTCAGCTCCCGGACATTTCCCGGCCAGTCATAGGATTTAAGGACGTCGAGCGCGCCTTCGGTCAGGGCGGGCGGCTTCGGGAAGCCCTGCGCCTCGAAGCGCTTTATAATAGAGCCAACGAGCGCCGGAATGTCCTCCAGCCGCTCCCGAAGGGGGGGAAGGAGGATCGGAAACACATTAATACGGTAAAACAGATCCTCGCGGAATTTCTGCTCGTCGATCAATTGGCGCAGATCGCGGTGGGTGGCGCAGACAAAGCGAACATCGATCGAAATCGATTTTGAGCCGCCCACCCGGGTAAAGCTGCGCTCTTCGATCATCCGGAGCAGTTTGACCTGCATATCGAGCGGCATATCGCCGATTTCATCCAGAAACAGGGTGCCGCCGGTGGAAAGCTCCATTAATCCGGCGCGATCGCGCATGGCGCCCGTAAAGGCGCCCTTCTCGTAGCCGAATAGTTCACTCTCGATCAGTTCGCGAGGGATAGCGCCGCAATTAACCGGAACAAAAGGCCCCGATGCCCGGCTAGACCTCAAATGGATAGAGCGGGCGACAATCTCTTTACCGCTGCCCGAGGGGCCCTGGATAAAGACCGTCGAGCCGAGCGGGGCCACTTTGCCAATCATATCCGACACATTCCGCATCGCCGGACTGGGCAAATCCATAAATCGCGAAAAATCTTGTTCGGACACGCAGTACCTTTACACTACTCAGAGTTGTCGGCTTTTTGACACACACTCACCTTTTAGCAAGCTCTTTTAACGCCCGTTCATTTTGAAATGGTTACTTTTGTCGGTTTCAAAGCCTCAAATTTTCATAAAATTGAATATTTTTTGGAAAAGTTTAAAAAAAATTAAGATAAAATTTATGATATTTAACAACACCTTAATTTAAATTGATGGGATCGGATTAAGCGCCCGCCACCGGAATTTCGAAAACTTGGCAAGATCGTTGCTTTCATAGTCTCCGAACGGGTCAGCCCGAAGGAGTGGACAATGAACACGGTACTTTGCATCAACGACAATCTCGCCGACGGTGAAGCTTGGATGACCCATCTTCATATGCGGGGTTACGAGACGGTATCCTCGGATATTAAGGGCCTTGCATCGATCAAGAACGATGCGTGGACAAGAACCGGTCTTCTTCTCTCGCATGAAGCTGCGAAAATATTAGCAACCGACACCGCAGGTCTCGCTGGTTGGTGCCGCAAGCTTAAGGCTGACCGCATTGTGGTTGTCGACAAGCCCGGCGAAACATTCGCACTGAAAGGCGAGTTCAACGGCTCCGTGTTGCGCCTCACACCTTCGACCGTCGGATGGCGTTATGCTTCTGAAGTTGCCGCTCGCTTTTTGGATGCGGATCAGAATGTTGCTGCTGGTGACGCTCAGACGTTTAATCTCCTCCGCCTCGCCCGCCGCGTCGCCATGAGCGATGTGACCGTGATGCTCGTTGGCCCAACAGGTACGGGCAAGGAAGTGATTTCGAAATATCTTCACAATTCATCCAAGCGCAGCCGCGAAGCCTTTATTGCGGTTAACTGCGCAGCCGTTCCAGATACCATGCTCGAAGCGCTGTTGTTCGGTTATGAAAAGGGTGCCTTCACCGGCGCACATACACCAAACAAGGGCATCTTCAGAGCCGCTGACGGTGGCACGCTCTTGCTCGACGAAGTATCCGAAATGGCTCCGCATCTGCAGGCCAAATTCCTGCGCGTTTTGCAGGAAAAGGAAGTCACGCCTTTGGGTGGTTCAAAGGCAGTTCCGATTGACGTGCGCGTGATTGCAACGTCCAACCGTTATATGATGGAAGAGGTAAAGGCAGGCCGCTTCAGAGAAGATCTTTACTATCGCTTGAACGTGTTTCCATTGGCAACGCAGGCCTTGGCCGAACGCCCTGGCGATATTCTCCCGATCGCCATTCTTCTTCTGTCGAAGCATACCGGCGGCTTTCCTAATATTCCGGAATTGTCGGAAGCAGCGATTGAAAAATTGGAAGCCTATGAATGGCCGGGCAATGTTCGCGAATTGGAAAACGTGCTTCAGCGCGCTCTCGTTCTCTCGGGCGGTGCGGTTATCGAGCCTGATCATCTGATGATTGAGTTGCATGACAGCGGCGCCGAGCTCGTGAATTTCGAGCCCCGTCAAAAGCGTCATGCGGTTGCAGGCTAAAGCGTAAAAGTGACGGCCATGAAAGAGGAATTAAATACCATGATACCCTCAAGCAGCGTTGGTCTTTCGAGTGACATTCTAACACGGGCAACGCCTAAACTACGCCCGTTCGATAATGCTGGCCATTCCGATTTCGGCAGTCAATTGCGCAAAGCGGTTGATGAAGTTGCGAAGTCGCAGAATGACGCTGAATCGTCGATGAAAGCCTTTGAATCAGGCGATGAAGTCGATGTGACAAAGGTGATGCTTGCACGCGAAAAGGCCTCGATCGCCTTTGAAGCGACGCTCCAGATCCGCAATAAATTGCTGAGCGCTTACAAAGATATCACATCAATGCCGGTTTGATCCTGGCTTTGAATGACGCATAATTGGGATAAAAACGATGACCGATGCTAATGCTGTAACAGTTAATCAAACGGTGCCAATGGCCGCTCGCCTCACCCAAGGCATGTCGTCCGTTCGTAGCTTCATGCGGCAGCCTGCCGTCATGCGTGCCGCACCCATGATATTGGTCGCAGCCGTTATCGCGGTTGGCTTGATCGCCATCATCTTTTTGAAAGACCCGGCCTATGTTGTTCTCTTCCCGCAGCTGGAAGAAAGCGACAAAGCAACGATTATGCAGACCCTGACAGATAAGGGAATTAAGCCACGCCTCGATGGCACAACCGGACAGATGACGGTGCCACGCGCCGATTTCTACAAAGCCAAAATGTTGCTGGCCTCCGCAGGCCTGCCAAAGGCATCGACATCGGGTTACGATCTTCTTGGACAGATGCCCTTAGGAACAAGCCGTTCGGTTGAATCGGCCAAGCTGCGTCAAGCCCAGGAAACCGAGCTTGCACGATCCATTATGGAAATTCGTGATATTGAAAGCGCTCGCGTGCACTTAGCGGTGCCGGAGCGTTCCGCGTTTGTACGCGAGCAAGTTCCGCCATCAGCTTCGGTCGTTATTAAATTGTCGCCTGGCCGTGCACTTGGTCCTGGACAGGTTCAATCGATTGTCCATCTGGTCAGCGCCAGCGTTTCCTACATGCCCGTTGAAAACGTCACGGTTGTGGATCAATACGGCAATCTTCTGTCGACCCCTAAACAAGATACCGATATCGGTCTCACCTCGCAGCAGCTCGACCACAAACAACGTGTCGAAAAGATGATGCGCGAGCGTATTATGAATTTGCTTATTCCGATTGTTGGTGCCGGCAATGTGAACAGCGAAATCAACGTCGATCTCGATTTTACACGGGTAGAACAAACCAGTGAACTCTTTGATCCGCAGCAGCAGGCCATTCGCAGCCAGCAAGATTCCTTGCAGGAGAGCGCTGAAGGCCGTGCACGTGGTGTACCGGGCGCAACAGCCAACCAGCCGCCACCATCGCCAACCGTTTCTACCCAGCAAGGAACGGATTCGTCGTCTTCTGATCAGACCAAGAATCGCTCCAGCTCATCTGTGAAGAATTTTGAAGTCAGCCGCGACGTTAAGTCGACAAAGACGGCTCTTGGTGACGTCAAGCATCTTTCGGTTGCGGTTGTTCTTCGCTCAGTCATGACGACAGATGCGGATGGTAAGCCTGTAGAAAAGCCATTGTCCGACGATGAGCGCACACACCTTACCGAACTCATTCAGCAGGCCGTTGGCTTTAGCGCTGAACGCGGCGATAAGGTCGCGTTGATCCAGAGCTCGTTCGCTCAAGAGCAGCCTGCCTTGGAACGTGGTTGGTATGATGCGCCATGGATTGAAGACGCCGTTAAGGAATTGGCTGTCCTGATTATCCTCGGAATCATCGTTCTTGGCGCCCTGCGTCCATTCCTCAGCCGCTTGATGACCATGTCTGATGTGGTTGTCTCGGGTGCCGAGCCTACCATGGGCGACGGCGAGACCGTGGAAGTCCGTGAAGGTGAGACGCTTGACGACATTAAGGCTCGCCTCAAGCCTAAGAAGAGCGGCATCAATGTTGACCTTCTTGACACGGCTAACACGTATGATGACAAGATTGCCCTTATCCGGATGCTCGTGGGCGATGATTCAGGCCGCGTAACCGCCGTTCTCAAATCGTTAATCGCTAAAGAGATAAACTAAGGCGTTAAGTGTCTTGTTGAGTTAAGTTAGAGAGTTATTAACCATGGCCGAAGCAGCTGAAGTATCAACAGTAAACGACGTTCAAGCCGCATTTGAACTTTTGTCGGGTACACAAAAATGTGCCATCGTGATGCTTCTCCTGGGTGAAGAAGAGGCCTCGGAGATCCTGAAAAACCTCTCGCCCCGCGAAGTTCAGCAGCTGGGAAGTGCCATGTATTCCGTGGCCGATGTCGATCAACGTACCGTTAATATGGTGCTCGACGAGTTCTTGGGCATAATCAAGGCACAGACCAGCATCGGCCTTGGCGCGGACACCTATATCCGCCGCGTTTTGACGAAGGCACTCGGCGAAGACAAGGCCGGCAGCATTCTAACGCGCATCACGCCATCATCCTCCACAAAGAATATCGAAATCTTGCAGTGGATGGATGCGCGCTCGATTGCAGAAATGATCACGGGCGAACATCCGCAGATTATTGCGATTATCGTTTCGCATCTTGAATATGCCATCGCCGCCGACGTCTTGGTGCTTCTACCCGAAGAAATCCAACACGAGGTGCTGCAACGTATTGCGACGCTCGATTCGGTTCAGCCAGAGGCCATTGCCCAGCTTGAACGCGTGATGCAGTTGCAATTCCAGGCCAATACCTCGCTCCGCGCTTCGAAGATTGGCGGCGTGAAGGCTGCGGCGAAGATCATGAACTTCACCAAGACGGCCATCGAGCAACGGATCATGCGTTCTCTTGCCAAGGCGGACAAGAACCTCATGACCGCCATCCAAGACAATATGTTCACCTTCGATAACCTTATTGCGGTCGACGATAAGAGCATGGGCACGCTGCTTCGTTCCTGTGATCCGAACACGCTTGCGATTGCGTTGAAGGGTGCAGATGAGCGTCTGCGTGATAAAATGTTTGGTGCCATGTCGTCTCGTGCTGCTGCGTCGTTGAAAGACGAAATCGAGTCGAAGGGGCCGATGCGTATTACGGAAGTGCTCGAAGCGCAGAAGCAGATTATCGCCACCGCGCGTCAGCTTTCGGATGCTGGTACGATCATGCTAGCCGGACGAGGCGACGATTATGTCTAATTCAGCCTCTCGCCGCTTACGTCCAAAAGATGCGGCAATGTTTGCCAAAGTCGGCGGAGATTTCGTCGAAGAAGGACGCTATTCATCAGCCAATGACGGCGCCTTTGTGCCTTGGGGTAAAACCTCTTTCAAGGTTGTCGTCGAAGAAGAAATTATCGACGAGAATGCGTTACCGGAATTTACGCCGGAAGTTGAAGAGCCCGCTTTAACAGAAGCAACGGAAGAAGCAGCTCGCGAGGCCGAAGCCGCGGCGATGGCTGCAGAGGCGCATCGGTTGGCGCAAGAAGCGCAAGCCGCAGGGCAATTCGTGCCCCCGCCGCCTGTACAGGAAGCGCCTATTAACAGCGCCGATATCATTGCAGAAATTGAAACAGCACGCGAAGACGGTCGTGCCATTGGCTATCAACAGGGCGTAGCGGCAGCGCGTCAAGAATTGGCAGATGTGCTTGCAGCGCTGCGGCGCCTTGAGGATCAGTTGATTCCGGCAACGGAAGACGTGCTCGAAAAAAACACCGCGATTATGGCGCGCCATGTCCGCCGTATTGCGCAAGATCTTGCCGGGAATGTCTTTGCAACCATTCCTGAACTGTTTATCGACCGGATCAAAAAATCCGCCGATATGTTTACGCGTGCGGGATCCGAATTTACCTTGGCGATTAATTCAAAAGACGCTCAGGCTTTGATGCCCGCTTTGCGTGGTGAGGACTTATTCAAATCCATCAAGATTATCGAAGACCAAGACATACCCAATGGTGGTTTCCGTCTGACCGGTCGCGATCTGGAAGTCGAAGATATTCCGGAAATGTTGGGCCTTGCTGAGGAAGAGCCATGATCGATATGGCGGCGAAGCTCGACAAAGAGCTTTCCATTCTTCGGGGCGGACGGACGGTGAATGCCGTTGGTCGCGTCAAACGATTTGACGGTCAAATTGTGCATGCGAGCGCCTTTCCGGCAGCCGTTGGCAATGAGTGCCGGATTGAATGTGGCGACGGACAATGGGCCGAAGCCGAAGTAATCGGCTTCTTAGATGACTATACTGTTTTGGTTCTCACAGGCGGACAAGCAGCGCTTGTTGCAGGTGCCCGCGTTGAAACAATTAGACGCGTCGATGTTGTGCCTGTCGGCCCTGGTTTATTGGGACGGGTACTCGATGGTGCAGGCAAGCCGCTTGATCTTCAGCCCGAGCCGATTTTGCGTGAAATTTGGCCGCTGAAAGGCGAGCGTGTTAATCCATTACGCCGCAAGCCCGTTCGCGAACCGATTGATACGGGTGTGCGCGCCATTAATGCTTTACTCACCGTCGGCCGCGGCCAGCGCATCGGCATTATCGCTGGCAGTGGCGTGGGCAAATCATCTTTATTATCCGCGATGGCACGGTTTACGTCAGCGGACGTCGTGATCCTCGGACTGATTGGCGAGCGCGGTCGAGAAGTGGCTGGCATGGTTGAAGAACTTTCTGCTTCGCCAACATTTGCCAACACAATTGTTGTTGCGGTTCCTGCCGATCAATCCCCTGTGTTACGTATTCGTGGCGTGCATCGCGCAACCGCATATGCCGAATATTTTCGTGCTCAAGGCAAAAGCGTTTTATTGATGATCGACTCGCTAACGCGTGTTGCGCATGCGCAACGCGAACTCGGCTTGGCGCTTGGCGAACAACCGACGACAAAAGGTTATCCGCCTTCGGTCGTATCCCTCATAGGCCAATTGCTCGAACGATCGGGTCTTGATGGTGATACGAGTGGTGCCGTAACTGCTATTTATACCGTTCTCGCCGATGGTGATGATACAACCAATGATCCAATTGTTGACTCGGCCCGCGCGATTCTAGATGGCCACATTGTTCTCTCGCGCAAACAAGCAGAGCAAGGCATTTATCCCGCGATTGATTTGGCTTCTTCGATCAGCCGCACGATGTCTGATTGCGTTTCACAATCACATCTTCTACGCGCGCGTAAATTCCGCCGCTATTTGAGCCTATTCGAACAAAACCGCGATCTGATGATGCTGGGTGGTTATCAGCCAGGCCAGGACCCGGAACTTGATCAAGCTTTCGAAATTAATCCGGCGCTCGTTAATTTTATCAGCCAATCGACCAATGAACGAAGCGGACTGGTTGAAAGCGAAGCCCGTCTACAGGCCATCATCCCGTGAAGACCGCGCGCATCACGCGGTTGGCGGCCCTTAAACGGCAAGTTGAATTGCAAAAATGGCTGAGCGAAGCCAGCCGCCTGAACGATGAAATCAAGCGACTGAATGAACGCATTGATCAGGTCGATATGCTTAAACAGCTATATAACCAACAACTTCGCGCACCATCGCTCACATCAAAAGAATTGATCGGCATTCGAGTTATCGACAACCATCTCAATGATCGGCGCGATATCGATCATAACCGCCGCGAATTGCTCGAGGTTGAACGCCAACGCATGGCGGTGATGTTGGCGCAGAAGAAAAGCCAAGTGGATACACTCCAATTGGAAGCCAAGCAGCTTAAAAGAGCAGAGGCGAATGAGCGTTTTGAACGCCAACAGGCGCTTGTACCGCTAAAGCGGAATTCATAACTGGCATAAATATTGCTGGGTTATCCGTCTGGTATGTCTATTTTTTGACTTTGAACGCGCGAAAAGGAACCTTCTTTGGTCGAGACGACAGCTGTTCAAGCGGTAGCGGTTCAACGCAGCCCTGGCGATTCGCTCGCCATGGATAGAAGTTCTTCGTCCAGTTCTATGGGCCTTGTTTTCGACCTGATTTCTCTCGCCGCCAAGCCAAGTGCCGGGGTCGCGGATGCGTCAGCTCAGCCTGCTGCGCCTACCCCGATGGCCAGCGGCGACATGGCAGCTCTAGCCCATCCTGACGCTTCGGTTGATTCGGTTTCGATTACCTCACCATCGGACGCCAGCAAGCTCGCCACGATCGGCGACGGTCCGATATCGGTGGATGCCCTCGTGGCTATGGATAAAACCGC
Source organism: Beijerinckiaceae bacterium (assembly GCA_026461505.1). Taxonomy (GTDB): domain Bacteria; phylum Pseudomonadota; class Alphaproteobacteria; order Rhizobiales; family Beijerinckiaceae; genus CAIUPE01. The sequence continues at coordinate 9,330 of JAPJMW010000009.1, read as the reverse complement.
ACGCCAAGGCCTGACCGCGAAACCCTTCATTGAAAAACCTGCCGTAGAATGGATGATTTCCGTTCTTTCAGCGGCCGGATTGGTGAAAAATGCCCCGAATGGGTCGGAAAACCTAACCCAGACGGCTGATGCGCCTATGGCTCAGCCAAACGGAGAGGCCCCATCAAGCCAGATTACCCAAACGGGCTCGGCACTGACCGATCCATCTCAGGGGATAGCAGAAGGCCCCATCGCGCTTTCAAAGGCGCCTATCGACCTTATGCCGTCCCATACACTCATGCCGGAAGTGCCTTCTGTTTCTCAGCCAGAGGCAACAACCGTAGCGTCAGCAATTGCCACTGAAGAGGCACGACAAGAAACTGCGACGTCAAACACTGCGCCGACAATGGCCCTCTCTGTTGAGCCCCTTGAGGGGCCAGGCAAAAGCAGCATTGTACCAGCTGCTAGCGGTCATGGGATGGAATTATCGAACACCGCGCCAGCCATACCTGTCGAGCCAAGCCAGATGGCGGCAGCTCCGGCTATGGCGGGAATGACCCCATTACCTCCCGCTCCTGTATCGGCACTCGTCGACGCTGCCCTGCCCGCGCCTACTGAAAGCCATCCTTTGACGCTGGAAGGCAACGCAACCCAACCGCAAGCGGCCGCCCCTCTGGCTCCCGCCATCGCTCAAAGCGTTACGACACCGCCAAACCTCAGTGGGATGCCGGTTGAGCTAGCCGGATCGTCACACCTGCATCGCCGCAGTGATCAGGACGCCAAGGGCGACATTGCTCGCCCCGTAGCCGAACAGCCTCAGCTTGAAAGCCCCAAACCCGCAATGCCTGTTGATGCGGTTGATGGAACAGCGACACCATCGGTCGTGGACGTCATTGGAATTGCGCAGCCGGCTCAAGGCGTTCTCGCCGCCCCGGCATCGCCATTGGCCCCGCATGATGACGAAACCGCGGCATCGAAGGCGGATGTGTCATCTCCGGCGCCATTTATGGCAGCAAAGAAACCGGACCACAGCGCAAAAACCAAACCGACAGAGAAGGCCGCCGTTTCGACCGACGCGGTTTCGACCGCAAGTACCCCTGTTTTACCTCTTACGGCGATGACGCAAGAGACAAAGGTCACCCCGGCGGCGGCCGAGCACGTCGAAATGAGCGAGCAGGAGGGCTTACATCCCCTGGGTCGTCGTCCTAAACCTGTTGCACTTCCGGCAGATTGTGCTTTGACGGATGATCATGCTGCAACGACGGCAAAATCGCCCGTGGCACCATCTATGCCAAGCTTTGATCCTAGAATAGGTGAAAAAGCCCAGGCGAGCGCTCCTCCATTGTTGGAACCGCTAGCGGAAAAGCCCGGCGATCTGGCACAGCACCCAGCACCGATAGCATCGGCCCCGCATCTGACGACGGACGATGAAGCCCATTTGCTCCATCAGGCCATGCCGCAAAAGCCAATATTCGAAGGAAATGGCCCCATTGAGACGCATCAGCCGTCTTCCGCTACTCCATTGGCGGATCAGGCAGGTTTGGGTGGGGATTTCCAAAATTCTTCGTCGAATCAGCAGAATCTGGCGCAAAATTTTGATCAATCCAACGGCTCAGCCGCTTCATCTCATGCCCTTCCGGACCATGTGACGGTTGAAACGGTTTCGATCGGTTCGCAGCATTCAACCCATGAGGACGCGCCTTCAAGCGCCACGTTGAATGCGACAACAGCGGATCAAACAGCCCCTCTTTCCGTGTTTACCGATGCTGAACCGACCAAAATAGGCGGATCGGAGTTTTTGTCGCGCCCCTCGACATTCTCGGCAAATGGCAGTCCCTCGGCTGCTAACACCTCGCCTGCCGCGGCCTCGCCGATCCGTGTTGATAACCCAATCTTCATAGCTCAACGCGATAAGGCTTTGCAGCAGCAAATCATTTCCGCGCTGCGGTCAGGGCATGATGAGATCAGACTTTCGCTTTACCCCCCGCAGCTTGGCCAGGTAACGATCAACATGGCGCTCGATGTGCAAAAAGTTAAGGTTGGCGTTAAAACCGCCAATCGCGAAGCGACAAACCTGCTGGTTGGCGAACGCCAATCGCTGGCTCAGGCGCTTGGTCACGAAGGTTTCACGCTTGAAGGGTTCGATGTCACCGATGACGCACCCAAAGAGCGTACGCCAGAGCATGAAGTAACCGAACGCCTCATTCCTAATTCCCAAATGGCTGCCGAAAGCAGCTTCTCCCTCGATATCACCATCTAAAGCAGGATTAACGTCATGGCCGCAGCTGCCCCCAAAGCCGCCCCGAAGGAAACTGAAGAAGGCGGAGAAAAGAAAAAAAGCCCCGTCATCAAGATCGTCATCTTTGCGGTGGCCGGCATTGCCTTGATCGGCACCGGCTTCGGCAGCGCGCTGCTCTATATGAAGCTCGCGGGCCCTAAGGATGAAAATCCTTTGGCGATCGTTATTGAAAGGAAGAGTGATGTGCCAGATGCACACGAAACACCCGCGCCGGAACCCGAAAAGCCGGGAACTCCTCATAAGGTTAAGGTAGGCGAGGTGGCAGCAGCCGGCGAAAAGAAAGCGGAAGGTGGTCACGGCGCGCCTGAAGGAGAAAAGAAGGCAGAAGGCGGACACGGTGCCCCCGAAGGCGAAAAGAAGCCTGACGGAAAGCCTATTCCTCAGGAAGAAAAATTCGTTACGTCATACTATGAATTTCCTACCCCGTTTACAACCAACCTCCGGAATTCGCGCAAATTCATCCAGGCTGGCTTGGGCGTAGGCACGCAATATGACGCGACGGTTATCGAAAACTTAAAAAAGCATGAACTCGCCATCCGCTCAGAAATTTTGCTTATTTTAAGCAATATGACCGAGGCTGATCTTGCCGGAATTGAGAACCGGAAGAAGGTTCAGGACCAATTAAAAGACGGAATTAACAAAGTTTTGATTGAACGTGAGCATTTTGGTGGAATCGAAAACGTTTTCTTTACCACTATGGTTATGCAGTAGACCGTAGCAGTTTTGAGTAAGTAACCAAGCCAATGTCCAGTTCGCGTAAATTAAGTGATGAGGAAGTCGCCGCCCTGCTCGAGGGCGTGCAAGACGGCATTATTAATGTCGAAAGCGGCGTTATTCCCGAAAAGGAATATAAAAAATATATTCTGGGGGCAGACGATATCAGTCTGCTCGGCGACTTATATACGCTTCGACTGATCAATGAACGGTTTGGCCGACAAATTCGAAATGTGCTTTTACCGATGCTCCGTTTTGCACCCCGCGTGGCCACTATGGCACCGCGGGTCGTTCGATTTGACGAGCATTTAGCAACCTTTGATCCCTTCTTAAGCATGACAACGCTGCGCGTTGACGCGTTAAAGGGATCTATTCTGGTTACTATTCCAGCACGCCTGATCAGTATTCTGGTCAACAGCTTCTTTGGTGGTCGTGGGGACAGCAATGTTACCCGGCAAACAGAATTTACGCCCACCGAAGACCGTATCATCCAAATCGTCATTGAGGGGGCAACGGGAACCCTAAATGAGGCTTGGAAAGAGGTTTATACCGCTCAGTTCGAGTTTATGACGAGCGAAATGAATCCTGCCTTCCTTTCTTTTCTGGAAGGAACCGAACAAGTTGTGGTATGCTCCTTTGCTATTCAATTACCCTTTGCCAAACAGGCTGTGATTGATATCGTTTATCCGTTGCAAATGCTTAAGCAAATTGCGCCTCTCTTGCGCAGCAAAGTGCAACGGGTTGGCGATAACCGCGATGAGAATTGGGCTCGCCGCCTAAGAGAAGCCGTGATGGATGTCACGCTTGAAATCGCCCCTCGTGTTGCCGAACCAACCGTCGATATGACGCAATTGCTACGACTGAAACCCGGTACCATCGTTTCGATCGACGCATTTGCCGACATACCAATCTATATCGATGGACAAGCCATTTATACCGCCAAAATGGGCGAAAAGGACGGCAAAATGGCCGTCTCTATCCTGTAATTTTACCAAGGGCCGAGCAATCAAATGTCTACAGAAAGCGCAATCGAGCAAGGCGAAATTCCACAGGCGTCCGCACAAAATTTACGCCTGCTCGAGAACATCGAAGTAAAGCTCACGGTGGAAGTGGGTGGTACGCGCATTACCATTCGTGATCTTTTAAAGTTAAACGAAGGCTCCGTTGTCGAACTCGATCGACTTGCCGGAGAGCATCTCGATATTTTGGTCAATGGCACACTCTTGGCCAAAGGTGAAATTGTACTGATCGGCGAAAGCTTAGGCATCAGATTTACCGAAATTATATCGCCAGAGCAGCGATTGCGGAGTATCTAGTGTCTAACCTCGCCTCGCTCCTTTTAGCTTTAATGGTACTCGGCGGCCTCGTGGCCGCCGCCGTTTTCCTGCGGGCCTATCGTGATCGTCTCACCCGCCATTTTAGCCAGGGCCCGATCCAGGTAAAAGGGTCCGTGCATTTGGGCGATGGATCCAGGCTCGTTCTTGTTGATATCGAAGGAACACGTTTAGCCTGTGGCGTTGGCCGCAATGGTGTTGGCGCGATCGAGATCATCCCCCAAAGAAGCACGGAGATGGTCGAGCAATGAAAAAAATGTATACCTTAGGCTTCGGCCTCATTGCCTCGATAGCCCTTGCCCTTTTCCTGTCCCAGCCTTCCATGGCGGCGGAAGGATCGCTGTTTGATCTTCCTATTTTGAAGTTAGAAAATTTACCCGCTGGCGGACAATCCCTGTCTTTATCGCTACAAACGCTGATCTTGATGTCGGCGCTTACCATTTTGCCTTCGATGCTTTTGGTAACAACCAGCTTTACCCGCATTATCATTACACTATCGATTTTACGGCAAGCGATGGGAACCCAACAAACCCCTCCCAATCAGGTGCTGGTGGGGTTGGCTTTGTTCATGACGCTATTCGTTATGACGCCGACGATCCGTGAAGTAAATGATGCGGCCTTTGCGCCCTATTCGGCTGGCCAAATTTCTATTGAACAAGCGGGCATTCGGACGGGTGGCATTATGAAACAATTCATGATGCGGCAAACGCGACAGGCCGATATTTTGATGGTGGCCGAACTACGCGGCGATAAGGCCTATGAAAGCCCTGCCGATGTGCCTTTTCTGGTTGCTGTGCCGGCCTTCCTCATCAGCGAATTGCGGACGGCCTTTACCATTGGGTTCCTGCTGTATTTGCCCTTTCTCGTTATCGATATTGTAGTTGCCAGTATTCTGATGTCGCTCGGTATGATGATGTTGTCGCCAATGATGATTTCACTACCGATGAAGCTGCTGATGTTTGTTATTGTTGACGGTTGGTCTCTCACGCTCTCCTCGCTTGTCGAGAGCTTCACGCGGGGAGGATGACCGATGCCCTACGAACAATTCATCGCGATTGGACGCGAGACACTTTATAGCACTGTTTTAACGGTGCTTCCCGTTTTGATCGCCGCTCTTATCGCAGGATTGCTGATCGGTATTTTACAGGCCGCAACATCCATTAACGAGGCGACACTTGCCTTCGTTCCAAAATTACTCATTGTCGGAATCGTATTAGCGCTATCGGCTCCTTTTATGATTTCAACGCTGACAAGCTATTTCCAGACGATCTTTATCGAAGTCAGCAAGGTGAACCGATGATTGTTTTAGACAGTCCGCACCTACTTGACCAACTTGTTATATTCATGCTGGTTTCCATCCGCATCAGCGCGATGTTGATCACGGCGCCGATGTTTTCAACATCCTCTGTGACTGTACCAATCCGTGTAGTGATCGCGCTATCGATAGCCGTATTGATGCTCGATTCAATTGATAGCCCTAAAATCGATATCTTATCGCCACAGGGCGTGATGGCTATCGTCAATGAAGCGATTATAGGCACCTCCATCGGCTTGATGTTTCAGTTGGCCTTTGCGGCGATTTCATTAATGGGCGAACAAGTCTCAACGGCATCGGGGCTTGGCTTTGCTTCGATGCTTGACCCCTATACGGGTTCGTCATCCCCCGTGATCACCCAGTTCATGACCGTGATGATGTTGCTGACGTTTATGACCCTCGAAGGGCCGCATATTTTACTGCAACAACTCGCAGCCAGTTTCCAACCTATGCCAATTGGAACCGGTATTTTTAGACCAGAAGCACTACTGAACCTCATCAAATCTGCGGGAGTTATTTTTTCGGCTGCGCTGCTCATTAGCCTACCCATCATCTTAGCGTTGTTTTTATTGACACTCACCATCGGCATGTTGACCCGCGTTGCTCCGCAGCTCAATCTCTTCTCAGTAGGCTTTCCAATTACGCTAATCGGAGCAATCTTATTGATCCTGATTGCTATCCCAAGCCTATCCAACAATATGTCTAGCCTTTTGGTTGAAATCGCCAAACAGACGCGCGTTGTTCTTCTATCTGGATCAGGAGCACGCTGATGGCAGAGGATGACGGTCAGGAAAGGACAGAAGAACCAACAGGCAAACGTCTAGATCAAGCGCTTGATGATGGTAATGTCCTTACATCGAAAGATTTGCTTCTCGCAGTTGTTATGTTGGGCGGTGGATTACAATTAAGTATTGGTGGCCATTATTATTTCACGTCGTTATTAGGCGCATTTCGTTCTGGCATCGATATCTCCGACATTTTGCAACGGGATGTTCCTCTCTTAACGGTGTTGGGGACACGGTTCTATGATATGCTGGTGCCCTTGAGCATATTTTCGACACCACTCGTTATCCTTCTTTTTGTAGCCCAAATTGCCTTTGGTGGCTTTCATTTTATGATTCAAAATATCGCCTTCAAAGCGAGCCGCATGTCACTTATCAGCGGTTTATCAAAAATTTTTGGTGTCGGTGCTTTGATCGAACTTGGGCAATCGATCGTAAAGCTTGCGATCGTCGGGGCTTTTGGGGTTTATTATCTCAATAGCCGCATAGCAGAAATCATGGTGCTTAACTCGCTCCCCTTTGAAGCTGCGATGAGCCAGGCGGGTTCGATTGTGATATCGACATTGTTGGTGCTAATTTTTGGCGCCGTATTAATTGCTGCAATCGATATGTTTATTAAATGGAATAAACATAACGCTAGCCTCAAAATGACCAAGCAAGAGGTCAGAGATGAAGCTAAAGAATCGGACGGTAATCCCGAGATCAAACAAAAAATACGCCGGATGCAGCGCGAAGCGGCTGATCGCGGTTCGATTGCCAATATCTCGCAAGCTCAAGTTATCATTACAAACCCGACGCATTTTGCGATTGGATTGCGCTATGATTTCGAAAAGGGATCCGCTCCAAAAGTCGTTGTGAAGGGTACCGATCAAGTGGCCAAATCCATCCGCGAATTGGCTGCTGAAAAGAAGCTACCCGTATTGGAATACCCGCTTTTAGCCCGCGCGCTTTATTTTACATCCGAGATTGGCAGCGAGATCCATGCCGAGCTCTATCGCGCCGTAGCAACTGTACTTAGCTTCGTATTCCATGCGGGTGCTGAAGGCGAAAAGCCTGAAATTGAAGTGCCAGAAGAATTACGCTTCGATGGCAATGGTCGTTCATTAGAGAAAAACAATGTCTAATCTTACTGGCCATCAACAAGTCGTCTTTAAAACGCCCGCAACATCCTGCCAAGGATGCAGGCACTTTACGATCACCCATAAGGCGGCACGGCCCTATGGCTGCAAAGCCTTCGGGCTAATGTCACGCCAACATCCGGCTAGAGATATTATGAGCAATTCCGGTGAACCATGCCGAATGCGTTCGATGTCAACTTATGCGCCATTCGCCCTTCAAGGAGATTTATCATGAGCGCCCCAAAAAAGCCTGCTGCAGCGCCTGCTCCCGCACCGAGCGAACCAGAAGTTCATCATGAGGCAGAAGAGCATCACGAGGCTGAAGCACCGAAAGCGGATGCACCACTCAGCAGCTTAAAGCCTGTAAAAGTTCAGCCCTCGATTGATGAGTCGATTCAGCTTGCATTGGCCTCCGCTGGCACTGCGACCGATGCGTCAAAAGAAATTCAGCGCCTCAAAAAGCAGGTGAATGAGCTCGTTGCGGGCAATTCGCGCTCGAACAAAGTGCTGCTTGGAACGGGTGTTATCTTTCTCTTTATGGCGTCGATTGCACTGGGAGTTTCGGTTGCGTTCTATTTCAAGGCGATGAACCGATTTGACTCAATCACCAATGTTAACCGCGATGCTTTGATGGCTTTTGCCGAAGAAGTAAATGCCTTTACCGAAGCCGCTACGCGCGTTGAACAAGCTGCAAATGCGACCGAAAAGCGTCTCGCAGCTTTATCCGAACAGCAGGAAGAAATTAAGGTCGCGCTGCAAGGCGATCTAACCAACCAAAAGGCTATTGAAGCCAGGCTAGTCGAGAACGGCGAGATTATTAATCAGATGCCGCCGGCAACCCGGAAGATTGTGGATGATTTGCTGGCTTCAAACAAATTAATCGTTGGACAGGTGGCGGACGCCATGCGCGAGCAAATTAAGGCGATGGAAGCGAATAATCCAAAAATGGATATCGCGAAGCAAATCGAAGATATCGCTAAAAATCAGCAGGCAGCCGTTGCGCGGGCAGCAGCGATTGAAACCCAACAGAAATCCAAGGCACGAAAGTCTGTACCGACGACCGACTCGATGATCAAATACCCATAAGGCTAGGGGTGTGTAGGGAGATCTTTGATGACGGTTAAGGCAGAAGTTTTCTCTGGCATGGCGGCCCGGGTAAGAGATATTCAAAAGGGAACGCCCGCCGAGCGAATGGGCTTAATCCCTGGAGATGTCATCTTAAAGCTCGGCAAGCATGAGCCGATTGAAGCCGTCGAAATGCCGAGCGTTTTAGAGGATCTATCAGGCTCGAATGAATGGATCGTTATTCAGCGCGATACAATTATCTTTCGCGTTTCGCCTGCGGGTGGTGCAGTAGGCGCCATCTTAGAGGCCTATCCCATCCCTGAGGAAATTACGCTCGAGACGGACGGGCCCTGGATGCAGTATCATTCCTGCATTCGGCCTAATGATGCGTTGTTATTAATTCCTGACAGTATTTCGCCAATATGGTGCGCTGTTCCAGTGATTGCATATGGCTATTTTCGCCTTTGGCAAATGATGGCGGCAACCTTATTTTTATACGGCATTGGATATGTCACTAGTCCCTTAGCCTTTGGTGTCGTCTATGCTTCGAGCGTAATGATTTTGATTACGGGCGGCCCCTATCTCTTAAGAGATACGGCGTTTAAGGATGGGTTTCATCCGCGCGGCCGAATTGCCATCGGTCGGCCTGGTGATGTCGCTAAGCTTGAAATGGTTACAGGCGCGATGCTTCGGCTCAATACGAAGTCAAAATAATAAAAAAAAT
>JAPJMW010000097.1 GCA_026461505.1 Beijerinckiaceae bacterium | reverse complement strand
GGAATGCGAGTTTAGGTTCAATCATGGCTCGCCATCTGAACAGATCAAAATTCTGCGGAAATGGGCTCAATTATAATCCAATCTACGACAGCCCCAAAATTTATTAGGGTTCACTAAAATCCTTTATTGTTTCCATTCGCACCTACCTAAATGATAATGAAAAACACCCTAAAAAAATTATTTGGTAAGTTTACGCTACCTAAAGAGCCCAATAATGACAGTTTGGTTCGCATGCTAGCAGGCGATCCGGAGTCTTGGAAAAACTATATTGAATCAGCTAACGGAATGAATATCCTGATTGCTACTAGCATGGCAAACTACAATGCTGCGTCCATGCTAGAAAGAGCGTTGGCCGTAGCATTGACTATGAGAGGTGCCCGCGTAGATTTTCTTTTATGCGACAGCGTCCTGCCAGCCTGCCAAATGACAAAGCTACACGATTGTGAGCCCCAAAGATTGCTTGAGCGCCCCGATACGCCGCGGTGTGCCGATTGCTTGCTTGAAGCCACCAATACCTTTGATACCCTTCGCCTGAGGGTCTTTCGTTTCAGCCAGTACCTTACAGACCAAGATTTGCGCGAGGCTGCTGAAATCGAGCAGCAAACTCCGATTGGCGACATACCACAATATAGTCTAGACGGCCTATCGGTCGGCGAGCATGCCTATGCAGGCGCGCTGCGCTACTACGGCCGAGCTGACCTAGAGGGTGAGCCTTTGGGTGCCCCCATCCTGCGGCGTTTTTTGAGATCAGCTCTTCTAAGCGCGGCCGTGATGAAAGAAGTGCTTAGACGTCAAAAATATGATGTCGTTGTATTTCACCACGGGATTTACGCGCCTCAGGGAATTATTGGCGAGGTCTGCCGTAGCCGTGGCGTCAGGGTGGTAAACTGGAATCCGTCTTATCGTAAAAATACGTTCATATTCAGTCATCAAAACACGTATCATCACACGATGATAACTGAGTCGGTGTCAGCTTGGGATACAATCTCAATGACCGCTGAAATTGAATTAATACTTAACCAGTACCTGACAAGTCGGCGTGAAGGATCAGCAGATTGGATATGGTTCCACGAAACTCCTAAGGGCGATATGGAAGCTTTCGCAACCGAATTTGGGATTGACTGGCGTAAGCCATGCATTGGTCTATTAACTAGTGTTATGTGGGACGCACAATTGCACTATGAAGCAAATGCATTCCCGAGTATGATGGACTGGATTGTATACACCATCGAGTGCTTTCGTCGTCGTCCTGAGCTTCAATTATTGATCCGGGTCCATCCTGCGGAGGTTCGAGGCATGGTCCCGTCGCGGCAGAGAGTGGTTGATGAATTAAATCGTTTGATTACCGTAATGCCAGATAATGTATTCGTCGTGCCACCGGAAAATCAAGCGAGTACGTATGCACTGATGGATCGCTGCGATACCACGCTAATTTTCAACACTAAGACTGGGATCGAACTTTCAGCGATCGGGATACCGGTCATTGTTGCCGGCGAAGCATGGATCCGCGGTAAGGGCTTTTCCATTGATGTTTCTTCTGCCGATGAATATGAAAGGATCTTAGAGAAATTGCCTCTGGGCGAAAAGATTTCTGGCATTCAACTGTGTCGCGCGCGGCAATATGCGTTCCATTTTTTCTTTAGACGCATGATCGAGCTGCCCTTTATTGTGCATGAATTGAAGTTTAGCCTCGACCTGCAATCGCTTGTCGAACTAAGTCCAGGTAGTCACGAAGGCTTGGATATAATTTGCGACGGAATTTTGAACGGTTCGTCTTTCGTATATCCTTACGAGGGTCGCTGCTCTCCCGCCGCCACAGGATAGATCGCGTATGTCACTAATTTTACCTTCATTTGAAGGCATATCCTCAAGTACAGCACTAAATTCTCCATTACTGTCGGTAGTTATATGCACGTTCAATAGGGCCTCACTACTTTCTGGGTGCCTCACTGAACTCGCACGACAGGCGTCTGGAATATCCTCTCGTGCGATTGATTTTCTTGTTGTTGATAACAATAGTAATGACCAGACGCAGCAGGTGTGCGAGAGATTCATGATGGAATGGCCAAGCTTGCGTTATGTATTTGAGCCTAGTACTGGGCTTTCGCACGCGCGCAACCGAGGAGCTATTGAATCGGATAGCACCTACATAGCATATCTCGACGACGATGCAGTAGCAGGTCCAGAATATCTTCAGAATGTAATTGCCGTGCTAGTAAGTCATGAACCTGACTTAGCAGGTGGCCCAATGTTTCCGTTCTACACTTCACCGAAGCCGTTTTGGTTTCAGGATGAATTGGAAGTTAGAAATCATGCAAGTGAAACGGGGTTTTTCGATTGCCCCATTACCGGAGCTAACTTCATCATTCGCCGCGACATACTGTTTAGACTAGGAATGTTCTCGGTGGATTACGGAATGGTTGGAAGTAAGTTGCGCCTTGGTGAGGAAAGAAACCTAGTCGAAAAATATCGCTCAACTACTCCGCCCAATGAGAGAAAAATATATTATTCACAAGATTGCTTCATTTATCACCATGTTCCGGCCGAGAAGATGAAGGTTGGCTATTTCATCCGCAGGGCTTTCGAAAGCGGACGGATGAGGATGGCGCTTGCAAAGGAGTTTAAAAATATTGAGACTGCTGTTAGTATACCTGTCGCTGAAGGTACCAAGCCATTGAAAAATATATTGCTTGGCAAGAAAGGGATATACTTCCCGCTGCGAGCTGTGCACCGTTTAGCAATGATTACCGGAGTGTTTGCCTTTATCGCCAAAGATATATTTAGATCGACCGATGGTTAAACCAAAATGCATCTTGACATTGTTGAGAGATTATTGAGATGTTAAAGTCAATTATGAGTGGGCGGTTATTCGGTAGAGCGTTTTGGATATTGAACCGTTGCTGAGAAGGTAGAATTAGGGACATTCACGGTAATTCAAAAGGGCGAGGGTTTAGTTTGTGAATGACCAGAAGTTGGCACGCTAGCTTTGCGAAAAGGCTATTCTGCGGGAGCGTGTACATGAAGAATATGTGGTTTTCTTTTTAAGTGTGAAAGACATAATTAGTGCACCTAATAATTACTTCGTCAGGCCTAAAACTCAGTATGTCGGAAATAATTCGCTACCGATTTGTTTTAGAGCGCCTTTTTTTTAGGGATCTAAAATCAATTATTGGCTATGGCGTAGGTGATTATATAGCACATTTTTTAAAACCATTTTTCCTTGCCATAATTATCGCCTTTGTTAGATCTAAAGTTTCGAAGGTTGATATTATTTCAGCTTATGTAACAGTTTATTACGGTATTTTAGTCTGGTGGTTGTTCGCAGATACTGTGAAGGCTTCTATTGGAATTTTCAGAAAAAACCGATCAATAATTACGAAAATATATTTACCAAAAATTATATTGGTAACGTCGTCATTTTGGGCGCGGGTTGCAGCGATTTCTCTCCAAGCTATGGCAGGCGTATTTTTTTTACCTATTGTGCGTCCGGAATTTATGACTCTCGCAATCGCATCCATATTTACAGTTCTGTGCACTATCCTCTGTTTTAATCTTTGCATCGGGATTTCTTATTTAGCTCTCCGGTTTAGAGCTATTAGAACTATAACCGAGTTTTTGCTTTTTAGCCTCTTTTTTACAATGCCTGTAACGTTTGACACGTATGTTCTCGGCCAAAATCAAACCCTATATTATGCTATTAATCCAATTGGTGCGGCGATTGACATTGTGAAGAATGCACTTCTCGGTAGACCGCAGGATAATTTTATTGCTGCGTTATCAATTACCTCTTGGTGCGCTCTTTCATTTTTAATAGTTCCGTTTTTTCAAAAAAATATAGATAGAACAGTCGAGACGATTTAAATAATGAATCAAGCACTTCAAATCCATTCTTTGGTAAAATCGTTCAAGCGTAAGCAAGGAAAAAATATCGTTACGTTTAATGCACTGGATAGTATTTCTTTGAACATCGAAAAGGGTGCTAGAATTGGTATTGTAGGCGTTAATGGTGCCGGGAAGAGTACTTTGTTAAAGGTGATTTCAAGGATACTTCTTCCTACAAGCGGTAGTGTTGAGATTTTTGGCACAGTAAATTCACTACTAGAAGTAGGAACTGGTTTTGATCCCGAGTTAAGCGGCAGAGACAATATTTATTTGAACGCCTCTATTCTAGGCCTCGTTCGAACTGATATTAATCATATATTTAACGAAATATTAGATTTTTCGGGCGTCTCGAAATTTATCGACTTGCCAGTCAAGTATTTGTCAAGTGGAATGTATGCACGGTTAGCTTTCGCGGTAGCAACTCATATTCCTGGTGAAATTCTATTAATAGATGAGGTTCTATCCGTTGGCGACGCACTTTTTAGAAAGCGCGCTCTGCAAAAAATGGAAAGCCTTATAACTGATCAGCAACGTACAATTCTTTTTGTCAGCCATAGTACAGATGCGATAGCTAAGTTTTGTAATAAGGTTATCTGGCTTGATAATGGTAAAATAAGAGAATTTGGTGATACAATGAACGTCTTAGACTCTTATTTTAACTTTACGCGGGAGGACAATGCTACAAACGTTCTGCCGATTCTTTCTACCGAACTTACAAACAAACTTCATGGCTACTCGCTCACGGCTGCTTACGTAGCAGATAAAGATGCAAAATCACGTAATACTTTTAGCACGTCAGAAGATATATTTTTAAACCTCAAGGTCGAAGTAGTTGAGGTCAGTCTACCCGCAATTAAAGGATTTCACCTTTATTGTGCTCCTAGGGGTGGAGTACCCACTGAAACTCACGTATGTGCGCAAATCCCCGAAGATCTAATTCCGATGATTAATGGAGTATATTCCTTTACGGCAACCATACCTAAATATTTTCTAGCCTCTGGAACATATAGGATCACACCCTTCGTTGTATCAATAGGCAAGCCTTTGATTCGGCATCAGTATTTTGAAAAGGCAATTTCGTTCAATGTTATAGATGATGATACAAGCGCCCTGATTGACGGGGATAGGCATTTTGGAGTGATTAATCCTCGTTTTAAATGGGCAAGTGGATCGGATTAAGCATGCACGATACAGCACTCGCAACAGCAAAGAAGTTTTTATCGGTCTATAATAGAAATGGAAATTTTCGATTATTGGATATAGGCTCTCAAGACATAAACGGTTCTATTAGGACTGTTGTGCCAACAAATATGTCATATTTGGGGATAGATTTTGTGCCCGGAAAGGGCGTTGACGTCATCTTAGAGGATCCATATGTCTTTCCACTTGAAGATTGCTCGTTCGACTATATCGTGACATCGTCCTGCTTTGAGCATTCGGACTTTTTTTGGCTTTTATTCTTAGAGGTTTTGAGGGTTCTAAAAGACGACGGCGTTGCTTACATAAATGCCCCATCAAATGGATCGTTTCATCAATTTCCGGTCGATTGTTGGCGATTTTATCCCGATAGTGGATTAGCTCTTGAAAAATGGGCGAGCCGTAATGGGTATTCTGTCGCTTTGCTCGAATCATTTATAGGAAATAGAGGCGTCGGAAATTGGAATGATTTTGTTGCGGTTTTTATTAAAAATGGGAAAATGAAGCATTTATACAAAGGACGAATGGTTGATAACGTTTCTGGAGATTTTTATAATGGATATAGGCGGAGCGACACCGGAGAACTTGAACTATTGAATTATTCTAAAAAAACTGAGGACCAACGGCTCATAGACAGATTTAAATCCGAGGTACCTTAAATTAAGGGGCTGACATAGATAGCAGAAAAAAGCTAAATATGTCAGATGGTTAGGCAAAGACGAAAAAGCAGGCTTCTGCCAAGTAT
>JAPJMW010000096.1 GCA_026461505.1 Beijerinckiaceae bacterium | reverse complement strand
CATATCCGGATCATGGGCGACAAGATCGAAGCAAAACGCACGGCGCGCAAGCTTGGTATTCCCTGCGTTCCTGGTTCCGATGGCGGCGTGACTGAGGATGAAGAAGCGCTGCGCATCGCCAAAGAAATCGGTTATCCGGTAATTGTCAAAGCAGCCGCTGGCGGTGGTGGTCGCGGCATGAAAGTCGCCCGCACGCAGGATGATTTGATCGACGCGTTGCAAACCGCCCGCACAGAGGCCAAAGCGGCTTTCGGCGACGACGCCGTCTATATCGAAAAATTTCTCGAAAAACCGCGCCATATCGAAATTCAAGTCTTGGGTGATGGCAAAGGCAACGCCATCCATTTGGGTGAACGCGATTGTTCGCTTCAGCGGCGGCACCAAAAGGTTTGGGAAGAAGGCCCCTCTCCCGCTCTTAATCAAGAGATGCGCTCCAAAATCGGCGAAACCTGCGCTCAAGCCATGCGGGATTTAGGCTATCTCGGCGTGGGCACCATCGAGTTTCTCTATGAAGACGGCGAGTTCTATTTCATCGAAATGAACACCCGTATTCAGGTCGAGCATCCAGTCACCGAAATGATCACCGGCATTGATCTCGTCAATGAGCAAATCCGGATTGCAGCAGGTGCCACACTTGGCATTTCGCAAGACGATGTAAAGCTGTCGGGCCACGCTATTGAATGCCGCGTGAATGCGGAAAATCCAGCAACCTTCCGCCCATCACCGGGCAAGATTGCTTATTTCCACCCACCTGGCGGTCTTGGTGTTCGTGTCGATTCCGCCGTCTATCAAGGCTACACGATTCCGCCTTATTATGACTCGCTCGTTGGCAAACTTATCGTCCATGGCCGCACGCGTAACGAATGCTTGATGCGTCTACGCCGCGCGCTCGACGAGTTTGTTGTCGATGGTATCGAAACCACCCTGCCTTTGTTCCGTACCTTGGTGCGGAATTCGGACATGCAAAACGGCCAATATGATATTCATTGGCTGGAGCATTTCTTAGCAGATGGCGGGATGGACGGAGCCTCGGGCACCTGACACAATCGCTCCATGACCCGTCATGATGCCAATAGGGATAGGATTACGCCCGAGGTGCTGCTACGCGCCTATGCGATCGGCATTTTCCCGATGGCTGAAAATGCCGATGATCCTTCGATCCATTGGGTTGAACCGCGCATACGCGGCATTATCCCTATCGACGCCATTCATGTTTCAAAAAGCCTGACGAAAACCATTCGTTCGAACCGTTTCGATGTTCGGGTTGATCATGATTTTCATGGGGTGATTTCCGGCTGCGCAACGCGCCCCGGCGATACGTGGATTAATAGCCGTATCAAATCCCTCTATGGCGCGCTCTTCGAACGCGGGTTTGTGCACACGGTTGAAGTCTATCAGGACCACCAATTGGTCGGCGGGATATATGGCGTCAGCATCGGATCAGCCTTCTTCGGCGAGAGCATGTTTCACCGTGTTACCGATGCTTCAAAAATAGCCCTCGTGCATTTGGCCGCACGTCTGATCCACGGCCAATATGAATTGCTGGATACGCAATTTTTAACGCCCCATTTGGCTACACTTGGTGGAATTGAAATCCCGCGTGATGAATATCAAACGCGTTTGGTGAATGCCGTATTGGGACGGGGTGATTTCAAGGCACTCGATCCGCAAGCACATGCTGATGGTGCGCACATCTTAAGCCTCGTTGGCAAGAACCAAAAAACGCCGCTTTAGGGTTTCTTTTTCAAGGGCACTGGCGCGGTTGGCGTTGCCGGCTTTTGCAACGGAATAGGAGCCTGCGGAGCGGGCGTTGCATCGTTCAATTCAGGGATGACGACAGTGCCCCCTTTGCACCCGATCAGCCACACATCATAGATTGGGTGCTCGACCCCGTGCAGCCCCGGGCTGGAGGCAAATATCCAGCCCCCAAAAAGGCTTTTTGTGCTGCCCGAAACCGTAATTTCATCCACTTCGACAAAGGCCGATGTGTTCTGCGGCTCCGTAATCGGCCTAGTGTAACACACACGCGGTGTCACCAAAAACGCACCGAATTCAACCGTTTCATCAATCGCGGCTTCAAACGAAATGATACGACCCGTGATCTTGTCGAGAGCCGAGAAAATCGCGATTGGATTTTTTATCTTATCTGCAAGGGCGGCACCCGGCACCGCTGCCATCCCAGCAGCAATCACCAAACCCAAAATCCAACGAGCCATTCTCAATGCGCCTCAAGCCGGTGATCAAATCATGTCGCAATTCGACGCTCAGGTCTTATCACGCAGATCACGGCGGATGAAAGGCTCAGGCTTTCTTTTTATTTCCGCTTCGGACTGGCTTGGCCGTTTCCGACGGCGAAAGCTCTGCCCCTGCAATAGCGTCAACCCGACGCACTCTGTCTTCTCGCTTTTGCTTTAACGAGCCTATCTCGCGAACAAGACCAAGCATTTCCCGATCAAGATTACCCGCCTCTTCTCGGGCGCGAAGCTTACGCTCCGCCTCGGCGATTTGGTGCGCAGTTTGCTCAATTTCAACTTTAAGATACGATAGTAACTTATTGTTTTTAATAATATTATACCACTCGCCCTTTAAGTAATCTTGCCTAAACTCCACGTCGCGACTAGATCCGTCACCGAACTTCACCTTGACCGATAAATCAGCAATCTGCTCGGCCAATTCGCCAAAGGATAAAGAGACTTTCGGTAAGTCCACTATTGATGGCTGCCGCTCCACTTTCGATATCCTCGCGATGATATCGGCAGCGATCAAAGCCATCGGCTCGGACCAATCGCCAGCAATACGCTGACGGAAGAGCCGAGCTGTCGGGTACCAAACCGTATCGGATTCCCGCGCCAACCACCGCCAATCCGGCTCGACCCGCAAAAGAATATGAACCGGACGGCCAAGGGCCCCAGCAACATGCGCGACAGAGGTATCGACCGTGACGATCAGATCAAGCGACATCATGACCGCAGCGGTATCAAGAAAAGCCTGCCCACTGGCATCAAAGCCATCACCGAAATCATAAAGCTCACGACGGAACGAAACGGTTTTAATTTCCTGTGCGGGTTCCCCTTTTTGTAAACTAAAAAGCCTAACACCCGGAATGGCCGCTAAGGGTGCGAAGGCCTCAAGCGGTGCTGACCGTCCCTTCTCGGCTGGCGATTCACGATTTCCGCCCCAACAAATCCCGACCTTGAACTCTTTCGAGACCATTTTTCGGGCCCAAGATTTCACACGAGCTGGATCGGCTGAAATATAGGGCACATGATCGCCATAAGACTTAGGATCGATGCCGAGCGCCCTGGGTATATGCAGTAAGGGGGTCCATCCTGTCGCGCCATTCACGCTTCCGGGTTTATTGCTCGGCAATAAATTAACCGGCAACCCCATAGTGCGGATCAAATCAAACAGGATTTCATGGGTTACAAAATTAATCTCGACGCCGCGATCTACCAAAGGCCGCAAATAGCGCATGAATTGGATGGTATCGCCCAAGCCCTGCTCATCCATTACCAGAAGGTTCTTTGGCGGTTCACCGCCGCGCCAGCGTGGCAATTCGCGGCTTCCACCGTCCGCAGTTCGAATTTTAACCGCCGGTTGCGCTGCCATGAGCTTAAATCGAATATCGAATGCGTCCCAGGCTTCGTTCCACTGCTCCCTACGAAAAAGGGTTAGCGCCAGCCTTGCCGCCGCATCCGTATGCTCCGGGTCAATCGAGCGAATAAACCGAAGCAAAATGAGTGCTTCGGTAAACCGCCCCTTGACGATCTCATGTTCGGCCAAAGCAAAGAGATGGGAAACTTCAGTCGCGTTCGGTGCGCGGATCATGTCAGTACCAGCGTGGGATGTTTCAACGAGACGCATTTACAAAAGACCTCCAATTCTAGAAGGCCTCAACACTTACTCGGGAACTCTCTCGATATACTGAACTCGACCCACTAAAATTGAAGTAATTTGGTCATTACTCCAACACCAAAATCGCGATTATTTGGGAGTCCATGGTGTGTAATCACCGGTGACTTTTGGCCGACGTCCACCCTTAAGGATTGAACCTTGTGGGCGCCATGCATCCACTGTCCCCGTGGCGTTTGCCTTATGCGGCAATTCCCAATCATACGCCGTATAATTCTCATTAGCAGGCGGAACATCCAATTTATGGTGCATCCAACCGTACCAACCTGGCGGTATCCGCGAAGGCTCCGCGTCGCCCTTATAGATGACCCAACGGCGTACAATGCCCAGCGCCGGATCAATCACGCCGCCTTTGGTCTGATAATATCGGTTTCCTGCCTCATCTTGGCCGACGAAATCACCTTTGCGCCAAGTATGGAACAAAGTCCCGACTGTCGCACCGTGCCACCAGGTAAAGATCGTCAAAAGAATCTGTTTCATGGCCTTAAAATCCAAAGACGCCCGCAAATTTGGCCGGACTATGGCGACAGACACCGCATTTGTCCAGTGTTTGAAGGTCTGCATCCCGAGAAAGACATCCCTATTGCCCAAAGGAGTAGCTTTGCCGCGGACCCGAGCAATGCTAAGAAAACTCGATTAAAAAAACGGCGGTCAGCACCGATCCAAGTCGGGCGGCCCGATAGCTATCAAAGGATGGGACAATGGCGAAGATTAAGGTCGCAAATCCAGTAGTCGAGCTCGATGGCGACGAGATGACCCGCATCATCTGGCATTATATCCGCGAGAAGCTGATCCATCCCTATCTCGATATCAACCTTGATTATTACGACCTTTCGGTCGAGCATCGCGACGCTACCAATGACCAAGTAACGATCGATTCGGCGAACGCGATCAAGAAGCACGGGGTCGGCGTCAAATGCGCCACGATCACGCCCGACGAAGCGCGCGTGAAGGAGTTCAACTTAAAAGAAATGTGGAAGTCGCCAAACGGCACCATCCGCAATATTTTGGGCGGCGTCATTTTCCGCGAACCGATCATCTGCAAAAACGTGCCCCGTTTGGTGCCGCACTGGACCCAACCGATCGTGGTCGGCCGTCACGCCTTTGGCGATCAATACCGCGCCACCGATTTTAAGGTGCCTGGCAAAGGCCGCATGACCATTAAATTTGAAGGCGACGATGGCACCGTCATCGAGAAGGAAGTGTTCAAATTCCCTGGCGCTGGCGTTGCGATGGCGATGTACAACCTCGACGACTCCATCCGAGATTTTGCGCGCGCCTCGTTGAATTACGGACTTCAGCGTAAATATCCCGTCTATCTTTCAACAAAAAATACAATCTTGAAGGCCTATGATGGCCGCTTCAAAGACATCTTCCAGGAAATCTTTGACGCCGAGTTCAAGAGCCAATTCCAGACGCTCGGTATTACTTATGAGCATCGTTTGATCGACGACATGGTCGCGTCCGCGATTAAATGGGCGGGCGGTTATGTGTGGGCGTGTAAAAACTATGACGGCGACGTGCAGTCCGACATCGTCGCACAGGGCTTCGGCTCACTCGGCCTTATGACCTCGGTTCTCATGACGCCTGATGGTCAAACCGTTGAAGCCGAAGCGGCCCACGGAACCGTTACGCGCCACTATCGCGAACACCAGAAGGGCAAAGAAACCTCGACCAATTCGATCGCCTCGATCTTCGCATGGACCCAAGGCCTCGCCCATCGCGCCAAACTTGATGACAATCAAGAATTGGCGCGTTTTGCGACAACGCTCGAACGCGTATGCGTTGAGACCGTTGAAACGGGCTTCATGACAAAAGATCTCGCCCTTCTCGTCGGCGCCGATCAAAAATGGCTCTCGACGACAGGCTTCCTCGACAAAATCGACGAGAATTTAAAAAAGGCGATGGCCTAATCCTATCTCGATAAAATCGATAAAGCTCGGCAGCGATGCCGAGCTTTTTTATGTCTGAAAGCCAGCGTTAGGCCTTACCGCCAATTTCTTGTTCGCTTGCGGAATCGTCCGCCATAGAGGCAACACCTTGGCGTGAAGCCTCCTCAACGCGTCGTCCCAACTCTGGCCGCTCGGCCATCAGAACACGAAGATCGGTTGCGTCCAACATCAGCAAATCGGTTCGTACCAAAGCACGCGCCGTTGTTGTACGCCGCGTTGGCTTAACGACAGCCAGTTCACCAAAAAAGTCACCCTCGCCGATTACAACCGGCGCATGTTTGGGTCGATCAAGTTCGATTTGGCCGGAGGCGATAAAATACATCGAATGCCCCAGCTCGCCCCGTCGAACAACGATCTCACCGGGAACCGCCGTATGGGACCTCAAAAAACGCATGACTTGAGCAACATCATCCGCATCGAGATCACGAAAGAGCGGAACCCGTGAGACAATACCCCACGTCACGACAAAATCACGACGATGGATTACCTCGGCAAACGAAGTCGCGATAATACCAACTGGCAAAGCCAGCATTCCGAGACCCAAGATTGAAATCAATCCGGCAACCATTTTACCAAGCGGCGTTATCGGCACCACGTCGCCATAGCCGACCGTCGTCAAGGTCACGACCGCCCACCACATTGCATCGGGAATGGTGCCGAACTTTGTCGGCTGTGCATCATGCTCGATCAGATGCATCAGCGAGGCCGAGACGAGGATGAGCGCCACCAAAATGACGATACACGCCATAAGCGCCCGCCGCTCATTCACAATCGCCTCATAAAGCGAACGGATGCCAGGGGAATATCGCGCCAATTTTAAAAAGCGAAAAATACGAAACACGATCAGCGCCCGCAAATCCGCGGGCGTCACTAGAGCGAGGTAAAATGGTAGGATGGTAAGCAGATCGATCAGCGCAGGAAGGCTGAAGAGATGCCTAAACATTACCCGTGCAAGGGGTAGACGCCGATAGGGCGGATGGATAGGCGCAATCCAAAGTCGCAAAACATATTCAATCGAAAAAGCCGCTACGGTAACAAGTTCGATTGTTAGAAAGACGCCTCCATAATTTTGAGCATAATCCGGCACGGATTCAAAAACGACCGAACCGACACTGCCAATCGTCAACACGACCAATGCTGCATGAACATAACGCGACACCCGATCATCGGGCATCGCTTGTTCGAGAATTTCATAAATACGTCTACGAACGCGCGCAATGTGTTGAAAAAACATCGCCTGCGCGCGGCCTATCACCCAGCACTCCGTAACACCGAGGCAATCGCCTCAATCGCGTCCGCCGATTTCGCACCATCGGGTCCGCCAGCCTGCGCCATGTCGGGACGACCGCCCCCGCCTTTGCCACCTAAAGCCTCGGCACCAACACGGACCAGATCAACAGCGCTAAAACGACCCGTCAAATCAGCGGTTACAGCCACGACTAATCCGGCCTTACCATCTTCTGCAATGTTGACGAGCGCGACAACACCCGAACCAATTTGTACCTTTGCTTCATCAGCAAGGCCTTTCAGGTCCTTCATCTCAACGCCTTCTACCGAACGACCCATAAATTTAATGCCGTTAATATCGCTAACGTCCGAGGTCGCACCAGATCCTCCGCCACCCATCGCCAGTTTCTTGCGTGCATCTGCAAGGTCGCGTTCAAACTTCCGGCGCTCATCAATCAGCGTTGATAGACGGTCAACTGAATCCTGCGGCGTTGCTTTGAGAAGGCTTGCGAGCTCTCGCAACTTTTTGGATTCACTTGCTAGGTAGCGGCGTGCCGTATCGCCTGTCATCGCTTCGAGACGGCGCGTCCCAGCCGCCACACCTGATTCCGATACAATCGTAATTAGGCCTATATCGCCCGTGCGCGAAACATGCGTTCCACCACACAACTCAATTGAATAGGCCTTATTGGAACCCTGCTCCGAACCCATCGAAACCACGCGAACTTCTTCGCCATATTTTTCGCCGAAGAGCGCACGCGCACCACTTTCAATCGCTTCTTCCACACCCATCAAACGGGTAACGACCGCATCATTTTGAAGCACAACGCGGTTTGCGATCGCTTCAATCTGTTCCAACTCCTTATCGGCAATCGGCTTGGTATGCGAGAAGTCAAACCGCAAACGCTCGGACGATACGAGAGATCCCTTTTGCGCCACGTGATCACCCAAAACTTGACGAAGCGCCTCATGTAGCAAATGGGTAGCTGAATGGTTCGAACGGATCGAGCGACGGCGGCTGTGGTCAACTATCAATTCAAGCGCCGCACCAACGCTCACTTCCCCTTCATCCACGGTCACAAGATGGGTAAATAAATCACCGAGTTTCTTTTGTGTATCGGTGACCCTCAGCTTTATGCCGGCGCCAATCATGACACCCGTATCACCAACTTGGCCGCCGCTCTCGCCATAAAACGGCGTTTGATTCAAAACTACGACGCCCGTTTTGCCAGCCGTAATTTTATCAACGATCTTACCATCGGAGACGAGCGCCTTTACAACGCCTTCGGCAAGCTCGGTATCATAGCCTAGAAACTCGGTTGCACCGACTTTTTCCTTAACGCCAAACCAAACCGTGTCCGTCGCTGCTTCCCCAGAACCCGACCAAGCCGCACGCGCTTTTTCGCGTTGCTGCTCCATCGCCTTATTAAACGCATCCGTATCGACCGTGATGCCCCGCGGACGCAACGCATCCTGGGTCAGATCAAGCGGGAACCCATAGGTGTCGTAAAGTGTAAAGGCAACATCGCCAGAAAGGCTTGCCCCTGTCGAAAATGTCTTTGTTTCCTCATCCAACATTGTGAGTCCACGCTCTAACGTCTTACGGAAACGGGTTTCTTCCAACCGCAGCGTTTCTTCAATCAACGGCTCCGCACGTCCGAGTTCTGGATAGGCCTGACCCATTTCGCGAATAAGCGACGGCACCAAACGGAACATCGATGGCTCACGCGCACCCAGCAATTGCAAATGCCGCATCGCGCGTCGCATGATTCGCCGCAGCACATAGCCGCGGCCTTCATTTGACGGCAATACGCCGTCAGCAATGAGAAATGAAACCGCACGTAAATGGTCAGCCACCACGCGATGGCTCGCCTGCCCAGCAGGATCGACACCTGTCACTTCTGCAACGGCCTTTATCAGGGCGCGCATTGTGTCAGTTTGATAATTGTCATGGGTGCCTTGCAACAAGGCCGAGATGCGCTCGAGTCCCATGCCCGTATCGATCGATGGCTTTGGCAGCGCAATCCGCTCCGAAGGCGATACCTGTTCGAACTGCATGAATACCAAGTTCCAAATCTCGATGAAACGGTCGCCATCCTGATCGGCGGAACCTGGAGGTCCTCCCGGGATCTTGTCACCGTGATCAAAGAAAATCTCGGAACATGGGCCGCAAGGACCGGTATCACCCATCGCCCAGAAATTATCGGAGGTTGGTATACGAATGATTTTTGAATCGGGAAGGCCTGCGATTTTCTTCCACAACCCGTGTGCTTCGTCGTCTTCGTGGTAGACCGTGACCATCAGACGCGATTTATCGATCGCGTAATCCTTGGTAATCAAATTCCAAGCAAGCTCGATTGCGCGCTCTTTGAAATAATCTCCAAACGAGAAATTCCCGAGCATTTCAAAAAAAGTATGGTGACGTGCGGTATAGCCGACATTGTCCAAATCATTGTGCTTGCCACCGGCACGGACGCATTTTTGTGAGGTTGCTGCACGGGAATAAGGGCGCTTTTCAACGCCTGTAAAGACGTTTTTAAACTGCACCATCCCGGCATTGGTGAACATCAAAGTCGGATCATTGCGGGGCACAAGAGGGCTAGAAGCTACAATTTCATGCCCATTTCTCGCGAAATAATCGAGAAAGGTCGACCGGATTTCATTCACGCCGCTCATGGTTACCACTTCCAATCCATCAGGAGACGTATCAGGGCACGCCCCCGATACAAATAAAGAAAAGGCTTTTTAGAATTGAAACGTCGCGCTGTCGAGACAAAGGGTTAAAAACAGGCAAAATGAAAAAGGCGCGTGGATAACCACGCGCCCCCTTCGGATACAGCACACTCAATCACGCTTGAGCTTATTCTTCACCCTCATCGAGGTCATCAGCCGTTGGCGTAACGGCCTCTAAAATGCGATCCGCAAGTACGCCGGAATTTTGCCGGATCTGCGATTCGATCTTGGCTGCAACTTCCGGATTGCCCTTCAAGAAGGTCTTGGCATTCTCGCGGCCCTGTCCAAGACGCTGGCTATCGTAGGAGAACCAGGCACCCGACTTTTCAACGATCCCGGCCTTTACCCCAAGATCGACCAATTCGCCCATCTTGGAGACGCCCTCACCATACATAATGTCGAATTCGACCTGCTTGAACGGAGGAGCAACCTTGTTTTTTACAACCTTCACGCGGGTTGTGTTGCCAACCACTTCCTCTTTCTCCTTGATCGAACCAATCCGGCGAATATCAAGGCGAACCGAGGCATAAAACTTTAACGCATTACCACCCGTGGTCGTTTCAGGCGAACCATACATTACACCAATCTTCATACGGATCTGGTTGATGAAGATAACCATGCAATTCGAACGCGAAATTGAAGCGGTAAGCTTGCGCAAGGCCTGACTCATTAAGCGAGCCTGCAACCCGGGCTGCACATCGCCCATCTCGCCTTCAATTTCAGCTCGAGGCACAAGAGCTGCTACAGAATCGATGACAAGAACATCAATGGCGCCTGACCGAACCAATGTATCGCAAATTTCCAAGGCCTGTTCGCCTGTATCCGGCTGCGAAATCAGGAGGTCTTCCAAATTGACGCCCAATTTCTTGGCGTAAATTGGATCAAGCGCGTGTTCAGCATCGATAAAGGCACAAACACCACCTTTTTTCTGCGCCTCGGCAACCGTATGAAGCGCAAGAGTAGTTTTCCCCGATGATTCCGGACCGTAAATTTCGATAACGCGCCCGCGGGGCAAACCACCTACACCCAGTGCTATATCCAGCCCCAAAGACCCGGTTGAAACCGTCTCAATTTCGACCGATTTTTCATTCTTACCAAGCCGCATGATCGAGCCCTTACCGAAGGACCTTTCAATCTGTGAGAGCGCGGCATCAAGTGCTTTAGACTTATCCATGGATTGACCTTCAACGAGACGGAGGGAGGGTTGCGACATTTTACGGATCCTTATGACAGAGCCAAATATGAGTCTCAAAGCAGAAGCTTGAAAAATTATTGATCACGATTTGTTCTCATGTGCAAGTTCTTTTTTTGTTCTCATTTAAAAAGCCAGTGATTGGGGTCAATAAAAGGTTATCAGCTTAGTGCGGCCTTAACCGTCTCGATCAATTGCTTGAGCGAAAAGGGCTTAGGAAGAAAGCCAAATTCCTCGCCTTCCGGCATATTTTTACTAAACGCTTCCTCGGCATAGCCTGAAACAAAAATAATTTTAGCAGAAATACCTCGCGCTCGGGCTTCCCGCAAAAATGTCGGCCCGTCCATTTCAGGCATCACGACATCCGAGACAATTAGGTCGACCTGGCGGTCATTCTCTTCGAGAACCTCCAAAGCCTCAATGCCGGAAGCGGCCTCCAAGACCTTATATCCCCGTTGCGTCAGTGCCCGCGCTCCGAAAGCCCTAACGGCATCCTCATCCTCTACAAGTAGAACTGTCCCCTGCCCCGAGAGATCAACAATCACAGGCTTTTGAACCGAAATTTGTTCAGGCGCTGGCGCCACCTGCTCACTAGCAATAAAGCGCGGCAATAAGATACGGAACCTCGTTCCTTGCCCGATCGTACTATCGCATAAAATATAGCCGCCCGATTGCTTAACAAAACCGTAGACCATGGAAAGCCCAAGGCCGGTGCCTTTGCCCACTTCCTTCGTCGTAAAAAAGGGTTCAAAGATTTTATCTAAAATATCGGCCTCAATTCCTTCGCCTGTATCGCTGATCTCTACCATTACATAATCAGCCGCTGGAATAGACGTATCGCCTAGCGAGCGACTAGCCGCTGCCGTGACATTAGAGGTGCGGATATTTAAATTTCCCCCATTTGGCATAGCGTCTCGCGCGTTAACGGCCAAATTAACAATCACTTGTTCGAATTGGGTAGGATCCGCCTTAACCGGCCACAAATCTCGATCATGTCGCACATCAAGCTCGACGCGCTGACCGAGCAACCGCTTTAACAATGTCGAGAGGTCTGAGAGCACCTCTGTAAAATGAACCACAACAGGTCGAAGCGTCTGTCGTCGCGAAAATGCCAAAAGATGACGCACCAATCCCGCAGCGCGGTTGGCATTTTGCTTAATTTGCATAATATCCTGAAAGGACGGGTCTGTCGGACGGTGATTGGCCAACAACAAATCTGCGTAGCCCAAAATACCTTGTAATACATTGTTAAAATCGTGCGCGACGCCGCCTGCCAATTCACCTACAGCTTGCATTTTCTGCGCTTGTGCGAACTGGGCCTCTAGAGCGCGCTGGTCCGTCGTATCCAAAACATAAACGATAGCCTCATCCCGTTGCTGGCCGCCTACGTTGAAGTTAATCACATAAATACGGGCAGAACGATTGTGGAGGGCTAGCTGTAGATCAAGCGGCGGCAGATCACCCTTACCTTCTAAAGCAAGCTGGAGCCTAGATCGAAGCGCATCCCGCTCACTATCGGGAATGATCGACCAAAGCGAATGCTTAACCTCATTCAACTCTGCCGACGGTTCTTTCGGCAAGAGTCGAGCGAAAGACGGATTCATTCGAAGAATATGCCCTTCAGCACTAACCGTCGCTATACCGAAAGGAGAATTAGTGAAAAATCGGGCAAACCGAACTTCCGCTATTCGTTGTGCCTCATCGGCCGATGCGCCTGTAAAACGGTCAAGAACCAAGGTCCGGCTTGCGCCCGGATGGCCAACAGAATCAAAAATCACCTGATGGATCAAACGTACTGGAATAAGCTTCTCCGAGACAGTCTTAAGATCAAGATCAATTGTTTCTGTTTTCGTTTCTCCCGGGTGACCGTTCTTGGAAGCAATTAAAACCTCACCATTGGAGGGTACAAGATCGACCCATTTCAGTTTCGACGAAGCAAAGTCAGCCAAATCATACCCAAGCCACTGCGCAAGAGTCGCATTCAGATAGACAATATCGCCATCTGCATTGATGGAAAAAAAACCTGCCGGGGCATGATCCAGATAATCAATAGCATATTGTAATTCTTGAAAGACATTTTCCTGCCTTTCCCGCTCGCGCGTAATGTCGCTCACGCTCCACAAAACAAGCCTCCGGCGGGATGACGATGGCATAGGTGCGGTACGAACCCGATACCATGTAGGGCCAGACGCCGTTATGCCGTTAATCAACCGGACATCTTCTTGCCCCTCTTTTCCCGCATTCGCCAATATCGACAATCGGTAGATGGGTTGCGTGGCTTCGATCGCCGAACCAAAAACCGCATCAATGCTAGGAATAAAGATCGGCGATACGGTTCGTTCACTGGCAAGACCGATCAGCTTCAGATAGGCCTTATTGGCATAGAGAACCCGTTTAGAGGCCTGCTCCACAACTAAAAATCCTTCACCTGTTGTTTCAGCGATCCGTGCGGTGATGGCTTTCGCCGTCTCAATGTCCTGTCGCCTCGCAAACCAAGAGACAATCACCAAAACGCATAAAAGAAGACCCGCAACGCCGGCTAATTCGAATGGATTACGACCGGAAGGAAAACCCACATAGCCGAAGACAATAAGCGATAATCCAATCAGTATGAGTGCCACGGCAACAAATTCCAGGATGCGAAAAGCCAAATTGGCTGGTGACGCCGTAAATTCCATCGTTTCGAAGGGCTTACTCATGGCTCAAAACTCTAGTTTCCATACACAATACGCCGTCGACGCATGCGCAACCGCATCACATAACCAATGATTTAAGAGCATATTGAACGTATTCCACATATTTCATCCGCCTTGATTGCGAGCCTACGTTGAATGCGAGCTTAGGACAAATGTTTGAGTAAATTGATTTACGGCATTCCCAATCGAGCCTATAAAATCCTAGTTAGAATGGGATTACAGTATTATAAGAACATAGTATTTGCTGTGATAAATTCCTTTAAAATTCTTGCTTTTAATACAACGATAGGCGATAATTCATTACTGTAATTATATGATTTCAATAATTTAAATTGGGCTATTATTGTTCAGGTTTAATTTACTTATAAGATCGGAGCAGAGCGCTTGCAGTCAATTTTTGGCTTACAAATACCCCAACCGCTCTTATACGTTGGCATTATAGCGATTATTTTGCTATTTTTAGGTATTTTTGCTTGGATTTTACAAAAAATAACACGGACTAACTCCGGCATAGAAGGCAACAACAGAGTTCGTCAACCGCGCCTTGGAATTGTCGATACCTTCCAACTGGATCGACAACGTCAACTTGTGATCATACGACGCGATACGGTTGAACATCTTTTACTATTGGGAGGAACAAACGATATAGTTGTGGAAAGCAATATAGTTAGGTCTATATCCTCACAATCTCAAACTCGTGAGACACCAGCAGTTTCACGAGTATCTGCGCCAATCCAAACAACAAATTCTACTAAACCAATTGAGCGAACAAAGGAAAATTCAACGGCTGAGGTAACTTTTACGGCCGAGCAAAATCCTGCCTTCCAAGAACCTATTACAAATCGAACTGATACGCTCAAGGTAATCTCTGTACCACAGCATTCAGAACTTGCCGAAATTGCTAACCGCTTTCAAACTGCAAGCGATAAACAAATTGTTGCAGAACGTGGTGATGTATCGAAGCCCACATCTACCACTATCGCGCCCACGCCTAACGCAATGCCAACTTCACGTATAGATGAGCACTTTCGTTCAAATCATTTGATAGGCGAAAAAGAGATCATGATTTTGACAGATGATACAAGCAATCGGCCAATAGAGGGATCAGAAAAACTACAAGAAACATCATCTAAATTGGTTCAATCAAAAGATGTCGGCTCTTTAAATGATACCCTCCGGCAATTATTAGGCCGGCAACGCGATAGTTAAACTTTAGCTGCTACTATCCAAAATACTATTTGTCATTTTTGAAAAAACATAACATCAGTAAATATTTAATTTTCAACATATCTAAAAATAGATAATGGCCCACAAGCGATATATTTTCATTATCTAAATCCTAATTAAACAGGCAGGAAAATTATATTAAACGTCTCTTCCAGGCACATTTCGATTTTTATAAAAGTACTTATTCTATAACCTAAACTCAATCATCTCTATGAACACGTTCATTACGTTCATGTCTCTCTTGGGCTTCAATAGACAAAGTTGCTATCGGCCGCGCGTCAAGACGCTTGATTGAAATTGGCTCACCTGTTTCTTCGCAATAACCGTAGCTCCCATCATCGATCCGAGCCAATGCAGAATCTATTTTTGATATTAGCTTTCTCTGACGATCTCGCGAACGTAATTCAATTGCCCTATCCGTCTCAGACGAAGCACGGTCAGCTATGTCAGGATGATTTTCACTATCATTTTGAAGATTTGCTAGAGTCTCACGAGACTCTTTCAAAATATCCTCTTTCCAGTCAAGCAGCTTCTTTCGGAAATAGTCCCGCTGCCGATCGTTCATAAAGTCCTCTTCTTCAGACGGCACATACGAAGTATTAATTGTCTCAGGAGCCTTCATACTTGTAATTACAGCCCTTTGAGACCGCGCACCTTTTTTCTTAATTCCCATTTAGCTCAACCCTAAATTTTTCTGGGGGTTAACACTTAGTGTCTGTTAGCGTGATTTTAATGACGGCGCTACGACAAAAAGTCCTCAATCGCCGATATGGCTTCAATTTTTTCGACAGAACCCGTAATAGAATTTTATTAAATTCAATTACTAATAAGCATCTCTATAATCTAAAAATTAACTATAAATACAAGCCCTTAGTGCTTAATATAAAATTAAATTTAATTATTTTTGGGCTCATTCCGAGCATTCATAGCCTCAAGCAAGCCAAAATCCAAGCATCTTGTTTGGAATTTCTGATCAAACAGCTTTATACCACTCAAATGTTTCGAATTGATAAAGTTATAAATCGAATCAATTTCGATGCCACGAACGGAAAATTATTTAAAAATTCAACCGTTAATATAATATAT
>JAPJMW010000095.1 GCA_026461505.1 Beijerinckiaceae bacterium | reverse complement strand
GTTTTTGCGCGACACCGTCGATCAACGCATCGCCACTGACGCGCTTTAAAACACCAAACATGGAAAGCAGAAGTTCCTTCTGCCCTTGACCATCGAGACCCCCAAGGCCAACAATTTCGCCACGTCCAACAGAGAGCGAAACATCATGTAGGCGATTTTCCCACGACAGATTTCGGATCTCGAGCAAAGGTTTGCGAATTTCGTACGCTGGCTTTGGCGGGAAATGGGCCGAGATTTCGCGTCCAATCATCAATTGGACAATCTCGTCATTGCTACGCGCGCCCTTCTTGAAGGTTTCGATATGTCGACCGTTGCGGAAAACAGAGGCATCATCGGCTAGCGCTTCGATTTCGTGCATACGATGCGAAATATAAAGAATGGCAACGCCTTCAGCCTTCAGCCGGGCGAGCATCGCATAGACTTTTTCAACATCCGAACTTGTTAAGGCTGATGTTGCTTCGTCTAAAATCAAAATCTTCGGCTTCTTGCCGAGGGCCTTGGCAATTTCAACCATTTGGCGACGCGACAATGGCAAGTCGCGGATTCGCATCAGCGGATTAACATCTTCACAGCCAATCGTGGCCAAAAGCTCTTCCGCCCGGTGACGCTGTGCTTTGGCATCAATTAGGCCAAATTTCCGGGGCGGAGATGAAATGGAAATATTGTCGGCCACCGTCAGATCCGGCATCAACGACAATTCTTGGAAGATACACACGATGCCCGCATCATTAGCCGCAGCGGGTGAGCGGAAGCTAACGGCAGCACCATCAAGGGTCATTGAGCCTTCGTCGGGCTGAACAACGCCTGAAATAATTTTAATCAGGGTTGATTTACCTGCGCCGTTTTCGCCGAGCACCGCATGAACGCGCCCACGCCCGCAGCTAAAATCAACGTCCTGAAGCGCTTTTACGCCACCATATCGTTTGGAGATGCCTTTTAGAACAAGCAAATCATTGGCGTCACGAATCGTCATGGCAAACCACTGGGTAATCGATGCAAATAAATGAGATGATAAAGAAACCCGGGTCGCCTTAATTAGCGACCCGGGCCTTTTATACTAGGGCTTATTGCGAGTTCTTCTCGTCCTTCGCCATGATTTCTGGCGCGGAGATGTTCACGCCGCATGGGCCGAACTCGTTGGTCGTGAAGAAGTTATCGGTCAGGTTGGACCAATAGTTCACGCCGTCCTTAAGCGTCGTGTAATCACCGCCTGGGATCGGGATCGAGATCAGCTGTGGCATTGCGTTGCCCTTAAGTGCCGAAATCGCAGCCTTCATCGAGATAGCGACAAGACCTGGCGACTGACCAAGCGAAAGACCCTTGAGGCCATCCTTCTGATGCTCGACGATCAGCTTACGGAAGCCGTTTTCCGACTCACCCGCAACTGGAACGAAGGGATGCTTCGCATCCATCATAGCGCGGACAACACCGGTCGAACCGCCCTGAACGAAGATGCCGTCAAACTTGCCGTGAACGGCAATCGCGTCGGCGGTAACCTTCTGAGCCGTGCCGTCATCCCAGTTGCCGACGACTTCGACGATCTGGAACTTGTTGCCATCCGCTTCCATAACTTTCCGGAAGCCGACGTGACGATCGCGGTCAACCGAATTGCCTGGCAAGCCACGCACTTCGAGGATCTTGCCTTCCTTCTTGCCGATTTCTTTCATCAAGAACTCTGCAGGAATACGGCCGAGATCAGTCTGGTTTTCGTTGACCATCATGACCTTGTCGGTATCAAGCACGTTGTCGAATGGAACAACGACGACGTTGTTCTTGTCGGCAAGCTTGATCACACGGTCGAAGCCTTCAGGCGAAACTGCGATGGTAACAATCGCGTCGTAACCTTGGTTGATAAAGTCTTCCATGGCGCCGAGCTGAGCTGCAACGTCGGTACCGGTCGAGATAACCTTCAATTCCTTGATGTCACCCTTAACGCCAGGCTGTTCAGCGAAGGCCTTAGCCGTCTTGATCATCTGAATGCGCCATGTGTTGCCAACAAAGCCGTTCACGATCGCGATGCGATACGGACCTGGCTTTTTGTCCCATTGGAAATATTTGGTTTGGTCCGTCCATGGCTTAAAGCACGCAGGCTCGGCCCCTGGTCCAGAAACAATCTTCGGCCCTGCGAAAGCCGAAGTAGCAGCCAAAAGCGCTGCCCCTGCTGCCAATGGCAGCACGAACTTATTGATAAACATAGGTGTTACTCCCGTATATAGTGCCGCGTTTTAGTCCCAACACGATGCGGCATTCTCGTGCAGGAATTCATTATTAGGCTACTTAAGTCGCTATTTTCAAAAAACACAATAGCGTTGTCCCTCAATTTTGACATAGGACACCTGCTTTATGAAAAAATTCAACCTGTTCGGGGGCAATATTCGAAACACGCTGGATTTACCTTGTGCTTCGCGCGACTGTCGACATCTAGCTGCGCGGCGTTTAATTGTTTGAAGTAGCCTTATTGCTTTAGGCATTCAGAAAGACGCGCGTCATGGAAACACTTATAAGCATTGGCCTGCTTCAACTTGTCGCTGTGATAAGCCCCGGCCCGAGCTTCTTGATTACGGCACGCACAGCCGTTGCCCATTCACGCTGGGACGGTGTAAAGGTCGCACTTGGGTTGGGGGCCGGCACCGTCATTTGGGCTGGCGCTGCATTATTGGGCCTTCAAGCCCTGTTCCAGCAATTCGACTGGCTCTATTTTGGAATGAAAATATTTGGCGCCCTCTTCATTTTATGGATTGCCTACCAAGTCATTCGCCATGCTGCCGAGCCGCTCGCGCTCGATGATGCTGATGGAACCGATACAATCCGTCCGTTTACGCAAGGGTTCATGACCCAAATCTCCAATCCTAAAGTTGTCGTTTTCTTTGGATCAATCTTCATTGCGCTCGTGCCAAGCGAGATGCCGCTTTGGATGGCGTTCGCCTTAATCGCCATCGTCAGTTTTAATGAAATCTGGTGGTATTCGATCGTGGCTCTGTTTTTCGGCCTTCGGCCTGTCAAAAACTTCTACATCCATGCAAAGGCCTGGATTGATCGTGTAACCGGGTCCTTTCTAGGCCTCGTCGGCTTACGATTGCTTTGGGGTGCCTTCAGATAGGGTCTATACAATTTCAAACAGTGCTCAATAGTCGACAAAAGCTGCCGCGAAGGAACATTCAAACGATGGCGATTACAGGTAAAGACGATGGCAGCACAGGTGGTCGCATTCGCCTTGGTATGGTGGGCGGCGGTGAAGGTGCCTTTATCGGTGCGGTTCATCGT